>NZ_JBEZEK010000006.1:0-286166 GCF_040648835.1 Micromonospora sp. NPDC049081
GGGGGGGGGGGGCCCGCGGGGGGGCGGGCCCCCCCCCCGCCGGGGGGCGGCCCCCCCCCCCCCCCGGCCGGGTCACGGGGTGTAGGTCACGCCCGGGTAGTCGGCCTGCGCCTGGACGAACTGCGCCTGCCAGTCGGTGGGCCAACCGCCGAACGCGGTGGTGGCCAGAGGTTTGAGGTTCACGCCGGCCGCGCCGCTCCAGAAGTGCACGAACTCCCCCCAGTTGAGGTCCCGCGCGTAGACCCCGTCGAACTGGTGAAAATGCTGGGAGAGCAACTGGAAGAACTTGTTGAGCACGACCTTGCCACCGTAGTTCTGGTAGATCGGGTAGAACCAGTCCCGGAACCAGTAGGTGTTGGCGACCGGGAAATTGTCGGAGGTGAGCAGCTTGGCGTTCTTCCAGCGGGTGGCGTCGGTGGTCCGCCCGGTGCCGACGTAGCAGTCGTACTGGAATATCTCGGCCCACTTGCTGTCACCCCAGATGCCGTACGCGGGTGAGCCGTTCACGCCGAACGCGGTGAACTCGACTGTGTGGTTCATCTCGTGGGAGACGACGTCCTCGTTGAGGTCGGTGTTTCCCCAGCCGCCGCCGCTCATGTCGTTGACGTCGCGGAATGCCGTGTTGGGGTCGAACTGGCTCAGCGCGAACCCGCCCGATCCCGCGTCGTCGTGCAGCACCTCGTACAGCCGCTGGCCGCTGAGGTTGCCGTAGTTGGCCTGGACGTACTCCCAGATCTGTTTGGCGTAGTCCTTCACCCAGGTCAGGTCGGTCGAGGCCAGACCCGGATCGCGGTAGATGGCCACGTTGGCGTCGTAGTAGTAGCGGGTGAGCGTCTCGTTGGGGGCGTGCCAGGTCTCGGTCCAGGTGGTGGCCGGGGTGGCGCTGAGGGTGGTGGTGTCGGCGGTGGCGTAGCTGGAGTTGCCGGCCACCCCCTCGGCCCGCAGCCGGTAGTAGTAGTGGGTGCCCGCCGGCAGTTTCAGGTTGTGGTACTTGGTGGTGCTGGCCGGCAGCACGTACGCGGTGCTCCAGGTGGTGCCGTTGGTCGAGCGTTCCAGCCGGTAGGCCGTCTCCCACCGGGTGTTGTCGGTCCAGGTGAGCTGGATCTGGTCGGTGGCGGCGGTGGCGACCAGTCCGGTCGGCGCGGCCGGCGCCGGGGTGGTGGCGGTGGTGGTCCCGTAGATCTGCCACTCGCCGATCTGCATGTTGACCGACCCGTTGGTGGCGGTGACCCGCAGCCGGTAGTACCGGTAGGCGTTGGTGTTGCCGAACGAGTAGGTGTTGCGGTGGAAGCCGGTGATGAACGTCTGGTTGCTCTGGGTGTCCAGCGGCGTCCAGCTGCTGCCGGTGGTGGAGGCCTCGAAGACCCAGCTGCGTGGGTTACGGTCGGGCCAGTCGTTGGCGGAGGTGACGGCGTAGCTGGTCACCACGGCGGCCGTGGTCGCTTCGAACTGGATCCAGCCGGCGCCGCTGTAGGTGAAGTACTTGCGGTAGGGCGTGTTGTCGACGATCTTGTCGATGCCCTCGAGGCCGGTGGTCCCCCACTGGTCGGTGATGGTGCCGGGGGTGTCGGTGATGTCCACCGCGGCGGCGAGGTGGACACCGGCGAGGTGGCTCGGGGTCCCCGCGAGGAGCAGGACGATCGCGGCCACCGCGGCGAGCAGGGGCAGTGCCGTGCCCGGGGGGCGGCGGCGGATCGGGTCAGCGCGCATGGAGTGGGTTCCTCTCGGCGTGGTCGGTCCTGACCGGTGCGTGCCGGGAGTCGATGCCACCTCCCGGTGACCCCCACGCACGCGACACCACGACCCGCCCGGCGTTTCTCGGGATCGGTCGTGGAATAGGTGGCGGGGAATTGCTCCGGAATGCCTTCGCCAGAAGCTTGACGAATCGGCCGCGCGACACCGGAATAGCATTCGATGTGGATACCGCGACCGCTCCCCGTTGACCGCCTGCGCACCGAATACTAGTTGCGGCATAGCAAGTGGTCAATGAGATTTCCTTCTCATCGATAAGCGGGAAATGCATTTACATAGATATCCCACCCGTGGGAGGCAACCCGGGACGGCAGCCGGGGCCGGGGCACCCCCCGGCGACCCGGCCACCAGCCGGTCCGGGCGCGCGGCGGGCCTGGCCGGCCGTCGTTCACCCCTGCCCCGCGTGCCGTGCAGCGGCCGTTCATCCTCCTCTCGGAGGCTTCGTCACCGACACGGTCGACATCCGGATCACGTGGAGGGCTCCGCAGTGCAGCACAGGGATTCCGAGGACGCCACAGGCGGTCAGCTGTCACGCCGCCAACTGGTGAAATACGCGGGCGTCGGCGCGACGCTCGCCGCCGCCGGCCCGTTCGTGGGGGTCGAGGCGGCCCACGCCGACCCGGACCGGCAGGATCAGGCGCAGGCCGACCCGGGCCGGCCCGACAACCGGGTCTGGCGGGCCGGCGACCACCACATCCACTCCGAGTACAGCGGGGACTTCGACACCTCGACGAACCCGCCGACGTTCCGCAAGGGCGCCGACGCGGTCTACCCGATCGTCACCAACGCGATCATGGCGAAGAACTTCGGGCTGACCTGGGCGATGTGCACCGACCACGGCGGGCCGACGCACTCCAAGGTGAACCTGGAGCAGGCGTACCCCGATCTGCTGCGGTCGCGTCGCCTGGTGCCCGAGGTGTTGCAGTTCTGGGGGATGGAGTTCGACGCCCCGGCGATGGACCACCACACCCTGATGATCCCGCGGCACGCCGACGAGGCGAAGCAGCTCTTCGAGCTGGAGAGCCGGTTCGCCAAGCGGGACCCGTTCCCGGCCGACCCGGGCCGGGACACCGAGGCCAAGATGGTGGAGTTCCTCAAGGTGGCGCGGAACATGCCGCACAAGCCACTGGTGATCGCCCACCACACCTCCCGTTCGGCGACCGGGCTCGGGGTCTACGGCCAGGACCTGCCGCACGAGTTCCGCAACGGCAACGACGCGGCCCCGGACGTGTACGTCGGCTTCGAGGGTGCCCCGGGCCACCAGGCGGGCCCGCTCAACGGCAGCGCGCGCGGCGGCTACGGCAACCACCCCACCTACGGCGGCTACGACCAGGCGACCGCCCGGGTCGGTGGGCTGTGGGACGCGCTGCTCGGGGAGGGGCGGCACTGGTGGATCACCGCGACCTCCGACTCGCACGTGCACTGGACCCGGGGCGGCACCGACTTCTGGCCGGGTGAGTACAGCAAGACCTACGTGCTGGCCCGGCAGGAGTACCACGACATCATGGACGGCCTGCGGCACGGGCGGATCTTCGTCACCACCGGCGACCTGATCAACCGGCTCGACGTCACCGCCAGCAGCCAGGGGCACTCGGCCGGGGCGGGCGAGACCATCACCGTCAGCCGGCGCAACCGTACCGACGTGGACGTCGTGATCCGGTTCCGGCCGCCGGCCGGGACGAACGGCAACGGGGACCGCCCGCAGGTCCGGCGGGTGGACCTGATCGTCGGGCAGGTCACCGGACCGAGCGTCGACCGAGACGCCGACACCAACCCGACCACCGCCGTGGTGGCCCGGTTCGGCCCGCGCGACTGGCAGCAGCAGGGCGCGCAGTACGTCATCCGGCACACCCTGCGCGACGTCGGGACCGACAGCTACCTGCGGGTACGCGGCACCAGCACCGACGAGGCCGAGCCGCTCGCCGACGGGCTGGAGAGCCCGTGGAGCGACCTGTGGTTCTACTCCAACCCGGTGTTCGTCCGGGTGCGCTGACCGCCCGGTCCCGGCCCGCCGACGGCGGGCCGGGACCGCCCACACCCGGTCGACGACGGTGAATATGATCCGGCGTACGGCGCGGATCTTCCCGGGCGGACGAGAGTCCAGGGTGGACGCCGAGTCGCCATCAAACGTCCGTATTCGAGCGGGTGTGGGGCAATTGGCGAATCGCGTACCGGCCCCCGGTTGTGAATCTTGACCACCCGAAAGCGCAGGTCATACGCTCCGGGCACCCTTGGTTCATTTCCCGGGAAGGGAAACGAAACGCCTCATGCGAACGCCGATAATCCGCTCCGCATCGCTTTCCCGCCAGCGGTTGGCCAGCGCCGCCGCCATCGTCCTGCTGGCCGGCATCACCCCCCTGGTGGTCGGCCCGCCCGCCGCGGCGGCACCCCCGACGACCTGCAGTACCGATCCCACCGACCGGCTGGCCTCGGTGCCCAGCCCGGAGAGCTTCCTCGGCTTCCCGCTCGGCACCGGCCAGGAACGGGTGGTCACCAACGAGGAGGTGCGGGGTTACCTCACCGCCGTGGACACCGCGTCGAAGCGGGTCGTCACCGGCGTGATGGGCACCAGTGTGCTCGGCCAGCCGCTGCCGTACGCGATCGTGTCCAACGAGCGCAACGTGCGGCCGGCCGTGCTCAAGGGCATCGCCGAGGACGTCCGCTCGCTGCGCGACCCCCGGGTGCTCGGCCAGCAGCAGGCCGGTGAGATCGCCGAGGCGGCGCCGGCCATCGTCTGGGTGACGGCCAACGTGCACGGCGGCGAGAAGAGCGGCACCGACGCCGCCCTCAAGACCCTGTACGAGCTGGCCGCCGGCCTGTCCTGCGAGGTCCAGCAGCGCAACGACAACCTGGTCACCATCATCGTGCCGACGCAGAACCCGGACGGCCGCGACGCCAGCCGCCGGCAGAACGAGTACGGCTTCGACATGAACCGGGACTGGTTCGCCCGCACCCAGCAGGAAACCGACGGCAAGCTCGAACTGATGCGCAAGTATCCGCCGCAGGTCTTCATCGACGCGCACGAGATGGGCGGCCGGCAGTACTTCTTCCCGCCCAACGCCGACCCGATCCACCACGAGATCTCCGGCGAGGCGGTCGACTGGATCAACCGGATCGGCGAGGCCAACAAGGCCGGCTTCGGCTACAACGGCGCATGTGACGCCACGGTGACCACGGAGTGCTATTTCAACTACTCCACCTACGACCTGTTCTTCATGGGGTACGGCGACACGGTGCCGGCCGCCGGCTTCGGGGCCGCCGGGATGACCTTCGAGAAGGGCAGCTCGTCGGCGGTGGCCGACCGGGTGCAGCAGCAGTTCCACACCCAGTGGTCGACGCTGGGTTGGGCGGCGGCACACAAGGTCGAGGTGCTCACCGGCTGGTTCAAGATCTGGAAGGACGCCCTCGCCCAGGGCCGGGCCGGCACGTTGGAGCCCAACGAGGTGGTCCAGCCGACCAACACCGTGCAGTTCCCGGTGCCGGCGCAGACCGTCCGGTCGTACTTCCTGCTGCCCGACCGGCAGCTCGCCGACGCCCGCCAGCTCGTCGAGCGGCTGCGCCGGATGGACGTCGAGGTCTACCAGGTGAAGAAGGCCGTCAAGCTGCCCACCGCGAAGCTCTTCGGTGGCCGTTCGGCGACCAACCTGACCGTGCCGGTCGGGTCGTACTGGATCCCGATGAACCAGCCGCAGAAGCACTGGATCCAGGCGATCATGGGTGAGGACCCGTACACGCCGTTCCCGTACTTCTATGACGTGTCGTCGTGGAGCAACCCGCTGCTGATGGGTCTCAACGCCGTCTACACCGGCGCGGACGTCAAGCCCAACGCGGAGCTGATCGACAAGATCCAGAACACCGGTGGCGGCAAGATCCTCGCCGCGCCGCCGTTGAAGGGCTCCTACACCTACGCGCTGGACTCCGCCGCCGCGGCCGAGTTCACCTTCACCCTGCTGGGTCAGGACGTGCAGCTCGTCCGGGACCTCGACAGCGGCGAGGTGGGGATGCCGGCCGGCGCGTTGACGCCGGAACTGAACACCACGGCCAAGAAGCTGGGCGTCACGCTCACCCCGTACACCACGGCGGCCGTCGGCACCCCGATCAGCCGGCCGGACGTCGGCCTGTTCCAGGGCACCGGCATCTCCACCACCTCCGGCTCGCACGGCGAGGCCCGGTACGTGCTGGGCAAGCGGTGGGGCCTCGACCTCACCCCGGTCACCACCGCCGACATCAACGACAACACCCCCGCCTTCACCGGCCGCACGGTGCTGCTGGTGCCGGACGGCAGCAACGCGACAGGTGGGCTGACCGCGACCGGGCAGGCCAACCTGCGCGCCTGGATCGCCCAGGGCCACACCTACCTGGGCCTGCGCAACGAGGGCACCCGGATGGCCCGCGCCGCCGGTCTCACCTCCACCACCGAGAAGCCGAAGCCGACCGGCTACACGGTGATCGGCTCGCACCTGCGGGTCGACGTGGACCCGGACAGCCCGGTCGGGCTGGGCCGGCCGGCGGAGGACTTCGAGTTCAACAACAACGACCCGATCCTCACCCCGAGCAGCACCGGCCGCAACGTGCTGCGTTACCCCAGCGGGGACACCTTCTGGGCCAACGGCTACACCGTGCAGGGTGACGCGCTCAAGGGCACCGTGGCGGTGGTGGACGAGCCGACCGGCGCCGGTCGGGCGGTGCTGTTCGCGTTCAACCCGCTGTTCCGGGCGTACAACGAGAGTGGCCTGCACCTGGTGGCCAACGCGCTGCTCTACCCGGGTGGCGGCCCGGCGGCCCGGACCGCGTCGCCGGTCCCGGTCGACCCGGCCCGCGCCGCCGCGGCGGCGGCACCGGTGGCGGAGAACCTGGGCGGACAGTGGCGGCCGTTCACCCTCCAGGTGGCCGCCGGTGACCTGGCCCGCGCCGAGGCGGTCGTGCAGCGGTACACCGACACCGCGCGGGTCACCGTGGCGGGCGGCTCGGCGTACCTGGTGATCCCCAACCCGGCGGGTCTGCAGGTCGACGAGCACCCGTTCCTGGGTGACCTGGTGCGGACCCTGCGGGCCGAACAGGTCCCGCTGCGTTCCGTGGTGGGTTAGCACCCGTCAGGGTGGTGGCGACGCCGCACGGCGTCGCCACCACCCGCCCGGGCATCCCGGACGATCCGGCCCGGTGGCGAGCCGGCCACCCGCCCCGGGGCACTCCGCGGGATGCCCGGGCCGGTCACTCGCCCCCGGGCACCCCGCGCGGAGCCGGTGACCCGACATCGGCTAGGAACGGTGCATGCCCCGCTACCTGCTGTTTCCCGGCCGACATCACCTGCTGACCCGGTTCCAGGCCGACTATCTGCACCGGCTCGCCACCGGTGGTCACCACTACGCTGCCGCCGGCGACCACGCCGGTGCCGACGCCGGGCCGACCGGCACCGCCGGCCGGGTCACCGACGACGAGGCCACCGTGGTCTGGGCGGTCACCTCGGCCAACCACGAGAACACCCGCCGCAACCCGGTCCCCTACCACCGGCGGGAGGCGGCGATCGAGCGGTTCAGCGTGCTGGCCGGACTGCGGTCGGTGGTGGTGCCGGTCTTCGACACCGCCGAGACCGACCGGTTCGCCGAGGTGACCCTGAAGAACGTCGCGGCGACCGCCGGCCTGGAGCTGACCCCGGCGAACACCGTCGTCGCCTGCTCGACCCCGCAGGTCGCCGCCATGTACGCCCGGCTGGGGTTCCCGATCGCCGGGGTCGAGGCCGACGTCGACCCGACCCCCGCCCGGCCCTGGGACGTGCTGCTGGGGCTGGCCGCCGACGACCCGTCGTGGCGGGAGCTGGCCCACCCGGCGACCCTCGACGTCTACGCCCGCTACCGGCTCGACGACCTGGTCCGCTCGGTGGTCAACGATCCGGTGGTCGGGGACGAGGGCGGGTTGACCGCCACCCGCGACTACCGCACGTACGCCGAGGCGTTCGCCGACGCGGCGCAGCGTAAGTGGGCGGCGGTGCGCGAGCACGTACGGCCCGGCCGGATCGTCGACGTCGGCTGCGGCGCGGGCGCGGTGCTGGAGCTGGCCGACCGGGAGCCGACGCTGCGCGAGAGCGACCTGATCGGGGTCGAGGTGGCCCGGCACCTCTACGAGGAGTGCGTGCACAAGAAGGCGCAGGGCTTCTTCGCCAACCCGAACGTGTTCTTCTACCGCCGCAACGTGCTCGGCGGGGCGGTGTTCGCACCCCGCTCGGTCGACACCACGATGACCTTCGCGCTGACCCACGAGATCTGGTCGTACGGCGATCAGATGGCGTCGCTGCGCCGGTTCGTGCAGGCCATCTACGACCACACGGTGCCCGGCGGGGTGTGGATCAACAGTGACGTGTGCGGACCGGACGGCCGGGATCGGACGGTACGGCTGCGGCTGTCGACGACCGACGGGGCGAACCCGGCCCGGCCCCACCCCGACCTCGCGGCGCTGCCGGCCGACCAGGTGGCCGAGCGGCTCGCCGGGCTGTCGACGCGGGCCCGGTTGGACCAGTTCGCCGTCGACTACCGGTTCCCGTTCGGGTTCCGCCCGGTCGACGACGGCACCGGGGCGGTGGTCGAGCTGCCGCTCGGCTCGGCGATGGACTTCCTCACCCGCAAGGACTACACCGACAACTGGCTGTCGGAGACGCAGGAGGAGTTCTGCGGGCTGGAGTGGGCCGACTGGAAGGCGCTGCTGGCCGACGTGGGCTTCGAGGTCGACCCCGCCAGCGGCTCGTACCGCAACGACTGGATCGTCACCCACCGGCTCGCGCCGACCGCCGAGCTGTCCGCGCTGGACGGCAGCCCGCTGGACTGGCCGGTGACGCACGTGCTGCTGGTCGCCCGCCGGCCGGTCAACACCTGATCCGGCGGGAGACGGAAGGCCGGGGGCGGGGGGGAATCCCCCCCCGCCCCCGGCACCGCCGTCAGGAGCCGGTCAGGACAGGAACTTGTCCAGGGCGGCCTCGATGGTGCCGCTGTCCGGGGCCGCGTACGCCTTCATCGTCGTCTTGTTGTACGAGATGAAGCTCGGGCACCGGGTGGCCGGGGCGTTGACGACCCCGCCGTCGCCGATCTTCTCGGCCGTCTTCGCGGCGAAGAAGGTCAGCTGGTAGCGCGAGGAGATGTAGGAGACGCTGACGTTCTTGCCGTCGCTCGCCTTGTAGTCGCACTTCTTGGGCGCGCCCTCGCTGCCCGGGACCATCGACATGCAGCCGACCACCGACACGGTGGTGAAGTCGGCCGACTTGGCGTAGTACCGCTTGTCGGAGCCGACCAGCTTCGACGACCAGAACGTCGGCCGCTCCGGGTTGTTGGAGAAGACGTACGCCTTGGCGGTGGTCGGGCCGCTGTAGGTGGCGGCGTTGAGGATCGGGCTGCCGTCGCAGACCGACGACAGGTCGCTGGAGTAGCGCGCAGTCACCGCGTTGTTGTTGTTGTTCGGCTGTTCCGGCGACGACTCGGACGGCTGCGCGGTCGGCGGGGTGTCCGTGCCGCTGCCGGTCCCGGGCCCGGGAGCGGTGGTCGCGACCGGGTCCGGCGTCGGGTCGGCCTCGTCGTCACCGACCAGGGCGAGCCCGATCCCGGCGCCGCAGAGCGCGAGGATGAGGACCACCGCGCCGACGATGAGGCCGATGACCAGGCCCCGGTTCGACTTCTGCGGCGGCACGGGAACACCGAACTGCGGGGCCTGCCCGTACTGCGGGGCCTGGCCGTACTGCGGGGCCTGGCCCGGCTGGCCGTACGCCGGGTAACCGGCGGGCGGGGCCGGCGGCCCGCTCCACGGGGTGACGTTCGGATCCGGCTGTTCTCCGTACGGAGGGTGACTGTTGCTCATCTGAAGCCCTTATCGCTGTCGACGGTACCCAGGCACTGGATCATCGGTCAGGGTAGTGAGCGGCACAAACCGAGGCGCTCGTTGTCGGGTGGCAATCAACCCCGGTCGACCACGCGGGGTGAGACGAGGTAACGGTGTGTGTCCGGTGGTGTTTCGTCGGCGGGAACGCCGCCACCGAAACGGGAGCGCTGGGCGCCGAATGTAGGGCACGGAAAAGGGATTCGGCCCGGAACGTGCCTTCCGTGCCAGCCACTGCGAGAAGGGTTCACAATGTGACGTAGATCATTGCTCGCCATCTCGGTGATCGGCACCCGCCGGCCGCCCGGCCGACCGTTCGCCACGGCTCACCACCTCGGTGGCGGTCCGGACCACGGCCCGGTCGAGCAGCCGGCCGGCCGCGTCGGTGGCCACCCCTGAACCCTCCCGACCGGCCCGTTCCCACGCGTCGAGCACCGCTCTGGCGGCGGCCACCTCTGCCACCGTCGGGGTGAACGCCGCATTGATCGTCGCGAGCTGACCCGGGTGGATGGCGGTGCGGGCCCGGAACCCCTGCCGCAGCAGGATGCCGGTGGTGCGTTCCAGCAGCTGTGGATCACGCAGCGCCGTCTCCACCGGGCCGACCGGCGCGACGATCCCCACCGCCGCAGAGGCCACCACCACCTGCGACCGGATCGGCGCGAACTCGGCCCGGTCCGGCCCCGGTTGCAGACCCAGCTCCCCGGCCAGGTCCGCCTCGCCGAGCCCCAGCCGCAGCACCCGTGGCGCAGCCGCGACCTGCGCGACGGTCAGCACGCCACGGGCGCTCTCGACCAGGGCTACCACACCGAAGGTCCGCTCGGCGAGGCCGAGCCGACGTTCCGCCACGCCGAGCACCCGGTCCACCTCGCGCAGCAGCTCCGGCTCCGCCTTCGGCACCCACACGCCGGCCGCCGCCGCCGACAGCACCGCCACGTCCGCCTCGACCTGGTCGCTGTTGATCCGGACCCACCGCTGCCCGGTGTCGGGCACGTCGGCGAGGGCGTCGGCCACCGTGCGGCGGGCGTGTTCCTTGCGGGCCGGGGTGACCGCGTCCTCCAGGTCGAGCACGAGGGCGTCCGCCCCCCGGCCGGAGGCCTTGGCGATGAGGTCCGCCCGGTCACCCGGGACGTACAGGTAGCTGCGCGCGACGGGCCGCACCACGCCCCCTACCGCGCGGTCCGGGCCACGTAGCGGCCCTGCGGGTCGCCGGTGACCTTGCCGTCGACCAGGACGTGCGCGCCCCGGACGAACGTGTCGGTGACCCGGGCGGTAAGGTCGAACCCCTCGAACGGGGTGTACTCCTGGGTGGACTCGGAATCCTCCGCGCGGACCGTCCAGGCGCTGTCCGGATCGACCAGGCACAGGTCGGCGTCGTACCCCTCGGCGATCGCGCCCTTGCCGGCCAGGCCGAACCGCCGGGCCGGGTTCCACGAGGTCAGCGCCGCCACCCGGGACAGCGGCAGGCCACGCCGACGGCCCTCGGTCACGAGCCCCGGCAACAGGTACTCGGCCCCGCCGAAGCCCGACTTGGCCAGGAAGATGTCGTCGCGGGGCTGACCGAACTTGACCTCGTCCTTGCAGCAGGCGTGGTCGCTGACCACCCAGTCGACCCGACCGTCGAGCAGGTGCGCCCAGAGCGCCTCCACGTCCTCGCGGGGCCGCAGCGGCGGGTTCACCTTGCCACCGAGGCCGTGCGCGGTGGTGATGTCGGCCAGCAGGTGCCCGATGGTGACCTCCCGCCGGAAGTCGATGTGCGGGAACGCCTCGGCCATCCGCAGCGCGGCGTCGAGCGCCTTGGCCGAAGACAGGTGCAGCAGGTTGACGTTGGGCAGCCCGGTCTCGTGGGCCAGGTACGAGGCGATCGACACCGCCAGTCCCTCGGAGTGCGGCGGCCGGGAGGCGTGGTAAGCCTCCAGCCCGGTCAGCCGGCCCTCCTGCTCCACCTGCCGGGTGTAGGCGCTCATGATCTCGGCGGTCTCGCAGTGCAGCGACAGCGAGATCTGCGCCGCCAGGTCGGGGAAGCGTTCCCGGGCGGCCTGCACGCCGCGCATCACGAACTCGAAGTGGGCGTAGTCGTACCGCTCATCGTCGGGGATCATCAGGAAGGAGTTCTGATCGGCCGAACGACCGTGCAGGCCGTGCCCGCCGTAGAACATGAAAATCTTGAAGGAGGTCACCCCGAACCGCTCGACCAACTCCGGGATCTCCCCGATGTGCTCACGCATCATCGGGGCGAGATGGAAGCCGTAGTCGATGTGCGACCGGCCCTCGCAGGCGGCCAGCACCTCCGGGAAGAAGTCGGCATACCGGCCACCCCGGTTGAGGTAGTACTGCCCGGTGCGCATGTACGTCAGCGCCGTGGTGACGCCGCCCTGGGCCGACGCCCGGCTCTCCGAGGCGGTGTCCTCCCCCAGCGGGTTGTAGATGCCCCAGTGCTGGTGGGCGTCGACGACACCGGGGAAGGCCAGCCGGCCCTGCCCGTCGAGCACGGTGGCGGCCTCCCGCGCCTCGATCCCCGGGGCGACCCGGCTGATCCGGCCGTCGGTGATCGCCACGTCCACCGGTTCGGCGTCGGGCCGGTCGTGCCGGACCACCCGGACGTCGCGCAGCAGCAGGTCGTAGGTGCTCATGCTTTCACTCCTCGGGGTGTGTCGTGGGTGGCCACCGCGGTGGCCGCTGCCGGTCCGGCCGCCGCGAGCCGCCCGGTCAGTCGCCGGACGTCCGGGGCCCGGTCCAACCGGCCGATCTCCTGTTCGACCGACGCGGCGACCTCCTCGGGCAGCCGGCCGGCGACGTTGTGCCGGAACTTCACCGCCAGCTCCGCGCGGGACAGGGGGCGTTGCGGTCCGCCCCGGTTGGTCAGCACCTCCTCGGTCCACTCCCGCCCGTCGCGGGTGACCACCCGCAGGACGGCCGGGAACTGGTACGGGAAGATCCGGTCGCAGCGTGCGTCGGGCACCACCTCCACCCGGTCCATCACCGCCCGACGGGACTCCTCGACCGCGAGGGCGTCGGTGAAGTCGTCCGGGCCGACACCCAGCACGCCACCGCCGTGCAGCCCCGCCGCCACCGCGTACGGGCCGCTGAACTGCGCCTCGTAGCCGGTGGCGGGGCGGCGCTTACGGTCGATGGGCTGACCGATCGTGCGGATCACCGGGGTGGGCACCCCGAGGGTCACCTGCGCCACGTCCTGCGGGGTCACCCCCCGCGCCCGCAGGGCCAGGGCGGCGTCGATGGCCGCGTGGGTGAAGTGGTTCGCCGGGTACGGCTTGAAGAAGATGTCCGGCACCGCCCAGTCGACGCCCAACCCACGGACAATCTCCGCCGGGTCGTACTCGCCGCGCAGGAACGCCTCGAAGAAGCCGAAGCGCCCCTCCAGCACCGTCGGTGGGCCGGTGATGCCGTGCCGGGCCAGGCTGGCGGCGGTGACCGCCGAGTGGGCCGCCCACCCGCAGTGGATCCGCTTGACCGTGCCGCCGGTGCGGTTGGCCTCGATCAGGCCGGCGGCCATCGAGGCGGCCACCCCGAGCGCGTCGAGGGTCCGGTCGCCGTCCAGCCCGAACAGCCGGGCGGCGGCCACCGCGCCACCGAGGGTGCCGCAGATCGAGGTGGCGTGCTGACCATGTTCGAAGAAGACCGAGTTGCCGGCGGACCGGTCGTAACCGGCCATCCCGAGCCGGACGCAGACCTCCAGGCCGACGGCGATCGCGGCGACCGTCTCCGCGCCGGAGGCACCGGTGAGTTCGGCGGCGGCGAGCGCGGCGGGCACCACCGACGCGCTCGGATGCAGCACCGACGGCAGGTGGGTGTCGTCGTAGTCGAGGGAGTGCGCCAGCACCCCGTTGGCGAAGGCGGCCAGCGGGGCGGGCACCGGGGTGGGCAGTCCGATCGCCGTCGCCCGGCCCAGGCCACCCTGCTCCCGGACGTGCTCCAGGGCGGCCCGGCTGGTCGGCAGGTCGACCGCGGCCACGCAGAGGCCGACGACGTCGAGCACCCGGTTGCGGACGCTGTCGACCACCTCGGCGGGGAGGGCGGTGGCGGGGGTCTCGGCGGCGAAGACGGCGAGTTGCCGTCCGAGGGTCGACTCAGGCACGACCGACCACCGCCAGTGGCCGGACCGGGGAGCCGGTGGCGCCGTACAGGGCGAGCGGGGCCATCAGGAAGGTGAACTCGTGGACCCCGTCGCGGGCGATCTCCTCCAGCGCCATCGTCTCGATCAGATAGATGCCGTGCTCGACCAGCAGCACCCGGTGTGCCGGCAGGGCGCTGTGTCCCTGGCCGGGACGCAGGCACTCGAAGGCGATGGTGTCCGCACCGGCGGCGTGCACCCCCGCGGCGGCCAGCCATTGCGCGCCCGCCGTGCTGATGCCCGGCACACCCGACTCCCGGCCGACGTACCGGCCGGGGTCCTCGTCGTCGAAGTGCCGACCCCAGCCGCTGCGGATCAGCACCACGTCGCCCGCCTGCACCGGGGTTCCCTGGCGGCGTACGGCGGCGTCGAGGTCGGCCGGGGTGATCTCGTAGCCGGGCGGGCAGTCCGGCAGGTCGAGCGCGGCGGGGACGTCGAGCAGGACACCCCGGCGCACCATCGGCGCGACCGTGTGCACACCCAGCTCGGTGAACCGCCCACCGGCCTGGGCGGCGGCGGCGTCCGCGCCGCCGTGCAGCCGGCCGTCGTGGGAGACGTGGGCCAGCGCGTCGACGTGGGTGCCGACGTGGGTCCCCATCACCAGCAGGTCGTTGGCGGCGGACCCACCGTCGGCGCGGACCATGTCACCGTGCCGGCGGGGCATGCTGAGCCAGAACGGCGGATGGTTCGGCGACTGCGGCATGCCGATCGAGAGCTGCCGGCCGAGGTCGTAGATCGCTACGCCGGCGCGGACGGCGTCGAGCAGCCGGTCGGCGTGTCGGGCGGTGGTCGTCACGGTTCCTCACGTTTCAGCGGGTTACGGCCACACCGTCAGGCGACGATGTGGCGGGCTCGGAGGTCGGCGAGTTCGGCCGGATCGCAGCCGCACTCGTCGACCAGCAGGGAGTCGGTGTCCGCGCCGAGGGCGCGGCCGGTGAAGCGGACCCGTCCCGGGGTGCCGGACATCCGCCACATCACGTTGTGCATCCGCATCGGCCCGAGGTCGGGATCGTCCACGGTGGTCAGCATCTCGGTGGCTCGAACGTGCGGGTCCTCGACGATGTCCCGGGCGTCGTAGACCGGGGCGACGGCGGCGCCGGCCTCGGTGAACGCCCGGGTGACCTGGGCGCGGGTCCGCGCGGCGATCCACCCGCCGACGTGGGCGTCGAGTTCGTCGGCGTGCCCGGCCCGGCCGGCCCCGGTGCGGAACCACGGTTCGTCGATCACCTCGGGGTGCCCGACCAGCCGCAGCACCCGTTCGGCGATCGCCTGGGCGCTTGTCGACACGGCCACCCACGCGCCGTCACTGGTGCGGTACGTGTTGCGGGGCGCGTTGTTGACCGACCGGTTGCCGTTGCGCTGCTCGACGATCCCGAGCTGGTCGTAGACGGTGGGGCCGGGGCCGACGGCGGTCATGATGGGCTCCAGCAGGCTCATGTCGATCACCTGCCCCGCACCGCCGGTGCGGTCCCGGTGCCACAGCGCCATCATCACCGCCGAGGAGGCGGCGATCCCGCAGATGCTGTCGGCCAGCCCGAACGCCGGCAGTGAGGGTGGGCCGTCGGCGGCGCCGGTGAGGTGGGCGAAGCCGCTCATCGCCTCGGCGAGGGTGCCGAAACCGGCCCGCCCGGCGTACGGGCCGGTCTGCCCGAACCCGGTGATCCGGGCGATCACCAGGCCCGGGTTGACCCGGTGCAGCTCCTGCGGGCCGACCCCCCAGCGTTCCAACGTGCCGGGGCGGAAGTTCTCCACCAGCACGTCCGCGCGGGCGGCCAGCCGCAGCAGCAGGGCGGCACCCTCCGGGGCGGACAGGCTCAGCCCGACGGTGCGCTTGTTGCGGGAGATCTCCTTCCACCACAGCGGATGGCCGTCGCGGGACTTGCCGTGCCCGCGCATGCTGTCACCGGCGGTCGGATGCTCGATCTTGATCACCTCGGCGCCGAAGTCACCGAGGATCTGGCAGCACAGCGGACCGGCCAGGATCGTCGACACGTCCAGCACCCGCAGGCCGGTCAGCGGCCCGTCACCGGGTGGGGCGGCACCGGGCCGGTCGGCGGCGGACCGGGTCGGGTCGGGTCGGTCGTCGGTCGTCGTCATGACGTCCCCTCTCCCCCGCCGGAGCGCGGCATCGGCGGCCGGAAGCCGAGTTCGGCGGAGATCTCACCGGCGGCGGCGGCCACCAGCGCGCCGTGCGCGGCGCAGACCTGCGGGGTGAACCGGTCCTGCGGCCCGCACAGCGAGATGGAGCCGAAGACCTGACCGGTGCCGTACCGGACGGCGGCGGCGACACTGCCGGCCCCGTTCTGCCGCTCGCCCAGGCTCACCGCGTACCCCTGCCGGCGGATCCGGGCGAGTTCGGCCCGCAGCAGGTCCGGGTCGGTGATCGTCGACGGGGTGACCCGGTCCAGTGGCTGCCCGAGGTACTCGTCCAGCTCGACGGCCGGCAGCGCGGCCAGGATCGCCTTCGACGACGACCCCGAGTGCAGCGGGTGGCTGGTGCCGAGGGAGACCGACATGCGCACCTCGTGCGGGGAGAGCACCTGGTCGATGTAGACCCTGATCCAGCCCTGCCGCACCGACAGGGTGGCGGTCTCCCCGGTGCCCCGGACCAGCCGGACCAGGTACCGCCGGGCGATCTCCGGCACGTCCAGCGCCCGCAGCGCCGCCAGGCCCACCGCGAGCGCGCCGGTGCCCAGCCGGTAGCGCTTCGTCTCCTCGTTGAAGCTGAGGAAGTCGTCGGCCACCAGCTCCTTGAGGATGCGGTACGCGACCGCCTTCGGCAGCCCCAGCTCCCGGGCGATGGTCGACACGCCGAGGGTCTCCGGCGCCCGTCCGGCGATGATGTTGATGACGTCGAGCGCCCGCCCGAGACCGGAGCGGACCGGTCTGTCGTCCCGGGCGATGACGGGGGTGGTGGTCATGTCAGTCCTCACTGTCGACGTACGCGGGGTGGGCATGGACCGCCGCTCACGGTGGCGTCACGGGGGTGCCCGGCGGCAATCCTCGCAACTGTCGATGTCGTTCCACCGCCACCACGAGCGCCACCGAGGCGAGCACGACGACGCCGGCGAGCGCCTGCCGGCCGGTCAGCCGCTCGTCGACCACCACCATGCCGAGCAGGACCGCGATCACCGGGTTCACGTAGGCGTACGTGGCGACCAGTTGCAGCGGGGCACGGCGCAGCAGCCAGGTGTAGACGGTGAAACCGACGACGGTGCAGACCAGCATCAGGTACAGCCAGGCCAGCCAGGACCGGGTGGTCACCTCGGCGGGGCGCAGGTCGTGCCACTCGCCGGCGAACAGGCCGGCGACCGCCACGCAGGCGCCGCCGACCAGCATTTGCCACCCGGTGCCGACCAGGTGGTCGGCCGGCACGGCCAGCCGCTGGGTCAGCGTGGAGCCGAGCGCCCACACCACGGTCGACGCCACGATCGTCGCCATACCCGCCAGGTGCAACCCCTGGCCGGGGGCGGCGACCAGCAGCAACGCCAGCCCGGCCAGTCCACCCAGGACCCCGGCCACCGCCGCCGGCCGGGGGCGTTGACCGGAGCCGAGCCGGATCAGCAGCACCCACAGCGGCATGGCGGCGACCAGCAGGGAGGCCAGTCCGGAGGCGACGTACTGCTGACCGACGGCAAGCAGGGCACTGCCCGCGCCGACCATCAGGACTCCCCCGGCGGCGACCCCCGGCCACTGGGCCCGGGGCAGCCGCAGCCGGCCCGGCCCACGCCGGACCGCCACCACCGTGCACACCAGCACCCCGGCGGCCAGGAACCGGCCGGCGGTGGACACCATTGGCGACAGGCTCTCCAGGGTGATCCGGTTGCCGAGGTAGGTGGAGCCCCACAGCAGGTAGACCGCGCCCAGACCGGCAGCCGTGGCGGCGGGCTCACCCGGACGGCCGGGTGCCGCCGGTGGCCGGGCGGCCACGACGGTCGCCCGGTCAGCGCAGGCCATCGGCCCGGACCCCCGTCCGTGGGTCGGCCCACGGGGTGTAGGTGCACCCGGGCCGCCGGCCGGTCACGGGGTCGCCACCTCAACGTCGAGCTGCCCCGCGACCGCGTCGGCGAACGCCTCGGGCTGCTCGTCGGCGACGAAGTCGGTGCCACCGGGGATGGTGACCAGCGGCGCGTGCGGCAGGGCGGCGCGCACCACCGGGGTCATCCGGTCGACCAGGTCGTCGGCCCCGTGCAGCAGCACGGTGGGCACCGCCGCCAGGGCGGCGGTGTCGAGGGTGTGGTCGAAGACCGCCCGGTAGGCGGTGGCGTAGTCCGGCCCGGTC
Organism: Micromonospora sp. NPDC049081; assembly: GCF_040648835.1. Taxonomy (NCBI): domain Bacteria; kingdom Bacillati; phylum Actinomycetota; class Actinomycetes; order Micromonosporales; family Micromonosporaceae; genus Micromonospora; species Micromonospora sp. NPDC049081. Next base: position 18,021 of record NZ_JBEZEK010000006.1, read on the forward strand.
ATCAGGTACTCGGCGACCTGCCGGTCCGCCTCGTCGGGCGTGAGCCGGGGATAGAGGCCGTACACCCGGTCCCAGATCACCCGCAGGTGTGACCCGTCGCGGTCCGGCCGGTAACCGGGGGCGTAGCCGGCCTTCTTCTCGGCCCGCTCGGCTGGGGCGTAGAGCGGCAGGCCCTGCAGGATCAGCCGACCGACCCTGTGCGGGGCCCGCAACGCCGCCTCGGCACCGATGGTCGCGCCGGTGTGCTGCCCGAGCAGGTGCACCCGGTCCAGCCCGAGGGAGTCGGCGGTCTGCCACAGCGCGGTGGCGTACTCGGGGATCGACCACGGGTGCGGTGGTGGGTCGGACATCCCGAAGCCGGGGGTGTCCACGGCGACGACGTGCAGGCCGCGCGCGGCCAGCGGGGCGAGCGCCGCATCGTAGGTGGCCGACGACAGCGGCGACTGGTGCACGATCAGCAGGGTCGGCCGGGCGGGCGGGCCGGCCTCGCGGTAGTGGACCTGACCCCAGGGCAGGTCGACGTAGCCCCGACGGGCGGTGCCACGGACCCGGCTCACCGGGTCACCGCCAGGGCGGCCATGACCTCGACGACGTGCTTGATGCCGGCCCGGTAGTCGTCGAGCCGGATGTTCTCGTTCGGCCCGTCCACCCCGGAGTCGGCCCGGGACACGCCGACGCCGACGATGGGCCGACCGGCCAGGGTGCCCTGGTTGCCGATCCACTGGGTGTACGGCTCGATCACCGGTTCGGTCCGGTAGACTCGCCGGGCCGCGTCGGCCACCAGGGCGACGAACGGGTCCCGGTGGTCGGTCATGTTCGGCCGGCTGGTCGCCATCACCTCGACGTCCAGATCCCCGAAACCGGTCGCATCCAGGTGGTCGCAGACCGCGGTCAGCACCCGCTGTGGGTCCTGACCGGGGACCAGCCGGATCTCCACCTTCGCCGTGGCGGTCGACGGGATGCCCAGGGTGACGTCGTCACGCATGTCACCGCCGGAGATCCCGGCCACCGTGAGCGTGGGGACGGTACGGATCGCCACCGCCGCCTGCCGGTCGTCGAGGCCACCGGCGAAGCTGGTGACCCCGGCCCGGCGGCGCAGGTAGTCCCCGTCGAACTCCACCTCGGCGAGCAGTTCCCGCTCCCGGTCGGTCAGCGGGCGGACGTCGTCGGCGAAGCCGGGGACGGTGACCGTGCCGTCGGGGCGTTGCAACCGGGCCAGGGCGGCGGCCAGCCGGGCGGTGGCCGCCGGCAGTAGCGCGGTGTTCTGGCTGGTCAGGTCGCGGGGCAGGGTGCGGGCGGTGAGCCGCAGGTAGAGCACGCCCTTCTCGGCCAGTTTGAGCAGCGGGCGGTCCTGCCCGTCCACCCAGGAGTTCTCCCACAGCGCGCCGTCGCTGGTCAGCCGGTCGGCGTGGGCGTCGACGAACGAGCCGAGGCCCGGGCTGTGCAGCCACTTCTTGCCCTCGAAGATGAACCGGCTGGTGACCGGGGCGGGCAGGCCGGCCAGCCGCCAGGCGGCCACCGCGTGGATGCGGGACATCAGGGCGCCCTTGTCGTCGGCCACCCCCCGGGCGTACAGCCGGCCGTCGTGGATCTCGGCGGCGTACGGCGGGCTGATCCAGTCGGCGTCGTCACCGGCCGGCTCCACCTCGACGTCGTAGTGGGTGAAGTGCAGCAGCGCCCGCTCCCCGTCGCCGGGCATCTCGGCCAGTACGTACGGGTAGGAGTGCTCCCAGTCGACGAGGTCGGCGTGGCCGCCCCAGCGGCGTACCGAGTCGGCGATGAACTCCGCCGTGGCGAGCATCTGGTCCGGTTCCTGTCGACGGCTGCGGATCCGGCAGAGCTGCTGGAGTTCGGCCACGAACTCGTCGAAGTGGGCGTCCACCGCCGCGAGCGCGGCTGCGGTGTCGGGGTGTGCCATGAGGGGTTCCTCCCACGGGGTGGTCCGGTCGGCGGTGCGGCTGCCGACCGTCAGTGGATGGTGACGCCGCCGTCGACGAAGAGCGTCTGGCCGGTGACCATGGCGGCGGCGTCACTGAGCAGGTAGGCGACCGCGTTGGCGACGTCGGCGGGCTCCGCCATCCGGCCCAGCGGGATGGTCGCCAGCTTGTCGGCGAGATAGCCGGCGTCGCCGCGTACGTCGGCGGTCATGTCGGTGGGCACGATGGTGGGGCCGACCGCGTTGACCCGGATCCGGTCGGGCGCCCACTCCAGTGCCAGCACCCGGGTCAGGTGCAGCACGCCGGCCTTGCTGACGCAGTAGCCGACGGTGTCGAGCACCGCGATGTGGCCGTTGGTGGAGCCGATGTTCACCACCGACCCGTGGGTGTCCCGCAGCGCCGGGTACGCGGCCTGGCAGACCCGGAACGTGCCGGTGAGGTTCACGTCGAGCACGGTGCTGAAGTCCTGCTCGCTCATCGTCGCGGCCGGCCCCCGCCGGACCACCCCGGCGTTGTTGACCAGCAGGTCCAGCCGGCCGTGCCGGTCGAGGACGTCGGCCACCAGGTCGACGCAGGACCGGCCCGACCGGACGTCCACCCGGTGCCGGCTGTGCGGCCCGTCGGAGGTGGGGGTGTCCCAGGTGTCGGCGACGTCGGCGTACGCCACGGTGGCCCCCCGGGCGGCCAGGGTGGCGGCGATCGTCGCGCCGATGCCCCGGGCCGCCCCGGTGACCAGCGCCACCCGGCCGTCGAACCGGTTCGGGTCGTCCGTCGGGACGCTCATGCCCCGATCACCTTGGTGTCCTCGGCCCAGAACGCGAGCCGTCGTTGCAGCAGCCGGATGACGAAGTGCGCGACCAGCCCCATCAGCGACAGCACCACCAGCACGGCGAACATGCCGGCGATGTCGAAGTTGTAGTTGGTCTGCAACAACAGGTAGCCCAGCCCCTCCTTGGCGCCGATGAACTCACCGACGACCGCGCCGAGGATGGCGAAGACGATGCCGATGTCGAGGCCGGCGAAGATGAACGGCAGCGCGCTGGGCAGCCGGACCATCCGGAAGATCTGCGACCGGCTCGCGCCGAACACGGTGAGCATCTGGATCCGGTCGGCGTCGGCGGCCCGCAGCCCCTCGATGACGTTGACCAGCATCGGGAAGAACGAGATGACCGCCGCCATCACCACCTTGCTGGTCAAGCCGAAACCGAACCAGAGCACGAACAGCGGGGCGAGGGCGACCTTCGGCACGGTCTGGAACGCCACGATGTACGGCATCAGGGTGGCCTCGACGACCCTGATCTGGGAGATGAAGGTGCCGAGCAGGACCGCCGCACCGACGCCGATGGCGAAGCCGAGCAGCGACTCCTGGGTGGTCACCCAGAAGTGCCCCCAGAACTGGTCGTCGGTGAGCTGCCGGTGCAGCGCCTCGGCGATCTGGGAGGGGCGGGGCAGCACGTACTCGTCGACGTCGAGCAGTTGGGTGCCGTACTCCCAAACGAGCACGACCACGACGAAGACCGTCGGGACGAGCCACAGCTGGGGACGGTCCCGCAGGTCGGACCGCCGCCGGGCCGGCTGCGGGCCCGGCGGTGCGCCGGGGGACGGCTTGTCGCGCACATCTGTCGTTGCCATGGCGGCACCTCGTCAGTCGATCACGCCGGCGGCGTGGAAGTGGCGGCGGATCCGGTCCACGTAGACCCCGGCCCGGTCGGAGGACATGACGCCCAGGTCGCGCGGGCGGTCCAGGTCGATGGGCAGCACCTCGGCGATGCGCCCCGGGCGGGAACTGAGCACGACGACCCGGTCGGAGAGGAAGACCGCCTCGGGGATCGAGTGCGTCACCAGCACCACCGTCTGGTTGCTCTCCCGCCAGATGCGCAGCAGCTCGACGTTCATGTACTCGCGGGTCATCGCGTCGAGCGCGCCGAACGGCTCGTCCATCAGCAGTACGGCCGGGTCGTGCACCAGCGCCCGGCAGATGCCGGCCCGCTGCTGCATGCCGCCGCTGAGTTCGTGCGGGTACTTCCGCTCGAACCCGGTCAGGCCCACCATCTCCAGCAGTTCCTGGGCGCGTTGCCGGTGCCGGGCGGGATCCAACTTCTGGATCTCCGCCGGCACCATGACGTTGTCGAAGATGGTGCGCCAGGGCAGCAGGGTGGGCGCCTGGAACACCATCCCGACCTCACGGAGGGGTCTGACCACCTCGGTGCCGGCGATCCGTACCGTGCCGCCGGTCTTCGGGCTCAACCCGGCCAGGATCTTGAGCAGGGTGGTCTTGCCGCAACCCGACGGACCGACGACCGAGATGAACTCGCCGCGCCGGACGGTCAGGTTGATGTCGCTGAGTGCCTGGGTGGGTGCCGACCGGCGGGGCTGGTACTGCTTGTCCAGGCCGGCCACCTCGATCCAGGAGTCCTCCGACACCGTGGCCGGCTGCTGCTCCCGGCGTCCCATCGCCTTGATGGCCATCGCGTTCCCTTCCGCGTCCGCCGCGCGCTACTGGGCGGGGTAGTTGGCGGCCTTGTCGAGCACCGCGGCCTTGTCGAACTGGTTTGCGCCGGAGAGCAGACCCGGCTCCCACACGTCGCCGAGGGGAACGTCACCGGTGATCTGGCCGGCCTCCTTGGTGTACGCCTGGGTCTTGGTCCACTCCTGGTCGCTGATCGCACCCCAGTCGCCGAACTGATCCGGGCTGCCGGACGCCGGGGTGGCGGTCTTCAGCCAGGCGGTGAGGCTCCTGGTGTCGGCGGGCAGCTGCGCCGCCGCGTCCTTACCGGCGAGGATCTGCGGGAACACCTTGTAGCCGATCCGCATGGCGGCCTCCGGGTTCTTCGCGGAGAAGAGCATCGCCTTGTACGCCGCCCGCAGGAACCGGGTGTAGACGTCCTTGTTGTCGTCGAGCTTGCGGGCGCCGACGGCGAAGCTCAGCGACCGGATGCCGTCGAAGGCGTCGGGGTTGTCGAGGTACTTCAGCGTGGTGCCGGAGTTCTCGATCACCGCGTACGCCTGGGTGTAGAGCGCCAGCACGTCGACCTTGCCGTCCTTGAGCGCGGCGGCGGCCTGCGCGCCGACCCCGACGGGCAGCAGCTCGACGTCCTTGGCCGGGTCGAGGCCGGCTGCCGCGACGTAGGCCCGGGCGTACGGGGCGGAGCCGGACGCCAGGCTGATCACCCCGATCTTCTTGCCCTTCAGGTCGGCGCCGCCGGTGAGGGTGCTGTCCGGCTTGACCGCCATCACCCAGGGCCAGTTCTGCACCAGGCCGCCGATGGCCTTGACCGGGACGTTCTTCTGTACCGCGCCGAGGATGGAGCCGGTGTCGGCGGCGGTGAGGTCACCACTTCCCGAGGCGACCGCCTGGAGCGCAGCGACCGAGCCGTCCGTGTTGATCGTCTCGACGGTCAGCTTCTCCTCGTCGAAGTAGCCCAGCTCCTTGGCCACCGCGTACACGGCGACCTCCTCCTTCGGGCCGATCACCGCCGAGGCGATGGCGAAGGTCAACTTCGCCGGTGCCCCCGCCTCGGTGCCCGACTCGTCACCGGAGCCCCCGCATCCGGCCAGCGTCACCGCGGCGACCAGCGCCGCCGGCAGCAAACCCCACTTGTGCTTCATGTCGATACCTCGTCCTCGTTCAGGGAAAGGGCTGGTCAGCCGCGCACAGCAGCGACGGCCGGGACGGATCGGTGCTGGTGTGGGTGGGTCGGACCGACGCCGCCACGGCGGGCGGGAGGCGAGGACCCGGGTCGGTGGATCAGCGGGACGGGTCCCGCCGCGCCACGGTGTCGGCGAGGTCGTTGTAGACGTGCTGCTCGACGATCAGCCCGTCGCGCAGCACGAACACGTCGGCGTAACGGATGTCGTCGAAGCCGGCGCCGTCGGGCCACTGCCCGTACAGCCGGCCCAGGGAGACCACCGAGACGGCGTCGCCGTCGGTGCCCACCAGGTAGCGGTCGCGGTGCTTGCGCACCCACCGGTAGGTGCCGGTCGCGCCGGCCACCAGTTCGTCGAGGTTGCGGTAGACCCGGCCGCCGGGAAAGACGATCCGGACCTCCGGTGCGAGCAGGCGACCGGCCCGGTCCAGCTCGCGGTCCTCGCACAGTTGCAGGTAGTGGTCGACCAGCCGGGCTGGTTCGTCGGCGAGGGTGCCGTCGGGGAGGTCCCCGGGCGGTCGCCCGCTGTCCATCAGCCGGCCCTGCCGTTCAGCGCCGCCTCCCACTGGTCGCGCAGCGGGTGCTCCGCGGGGCCCTGCTCGGTGAGGATGCGCATCAGCCGGTGCAGCAACTGGTCGCGGTCGCGGGCCAGGGCGAGCTGTTCGGCGTCGTCGGCGGTGAAGCCGTCGACGTCACCGGCACCGAGCACGTCCCGGCGGACCAGCAGCTGCTCCAGCACCCGCAGCCGCTGCCGGCTGACGTGCAGCTCGGTGGACAGTTGCAGCACCAGGTCGAGCAGCTTGCCGAGCCGGGGGTCGCCGAAGTAGTCGAACTCGGTGCTCATCACGCCTCCGGTTTGGTCGCGGACAGTACGGCCCAGGGGAAGTGCCACTCGGACCGGTCGCCCCAGCCCTCGGGCTGCATGCCTTTGCGGCGTTCGTCGAACGGTGTCCAGCCGGCGTCGGTGAGGCCGGCCTCGGCGCAGATCGCGAGCAGGTCGGAGCCGAACAGGGCGTGGAAGAACGGCTCGTTGTTCCGCTCGGCGTGCTCGTAGACGGTGGCGTCGCGCAGCGGGTCACCGGTGAGTTGGAACTCCAGGAAACGCAGCGCGCCGCCCGGCTTGAGCAGGCGGGCGGCCTCCTCGATCGTCTCCCGGATGGCCGTGGCCGGCATCTCGTGCAGCACCATCGTGCCGGTGACCACGTCGCAGGAGGCGTCGGCGAGGTCGGTGGCCCGGCCGTCGGCCTGCCGGTAGTCGATGGCCAGGTCGGCGGCCTCGGCCTCGGCGTGCGCCAGGCGCAGTCCGGGGGCGGCCAGGTCGAGTCCGATGACCTGGGCGGTCGGGTAGCGGCCCACCAGCGGCCGGGTGCTCTTGCCGAAGCCGCAGCCGATGTCGACGACCCGGGTCGCGGCGGGCCGGTCGGGCAGGGCGGTCCGGGTGAACAGCTGGTGGAACTTGTAGCCGTCGTTGTCGCGCAGCATGACGATCCGCGCGCCGAACTCGTAGACGTAGGCGGACATGTCGTCGGAGAAGAAGCCGCCCGGCTGGATGTGGATGTCGTAGTCGGTGTACCAGTCCGGCAGGGGCAGGTCGGGGTCGAGGGTGAGCGAGCCGGCCGGCTGCGCCGGGACGGCGGTCAGTTGCCGGGTCAGCTCCGCACGCCGGTCCAGTACGGCGTCGCCGGCCGCCTTCCACAGCATTTTCTGCTGCACCCGTTCGAGGTGGCTGAACCAGGGGTAGAGCGGCAGTTCGCGCAGGGTCCGGCCGGCCTCGTCGATGCTGGTGGCCGGCGCACCGGTGGCGGCGTACTCCCTGGTGAGTGCTGGGTACACGGTGTCGGCCCAGCGCTTGCGCAGGCCGAGGACGAAGTCCACGGCGGATCGTTCGTCCAGGGTCAGGCGGTCCTCGACGTCGAACATGGCTGATCTCCTTTGTCGCGTCCGGCTCCTCGCGGGCGGCGCCGGATCGGGAGGGGTGCTCGGGGCGGCTGCGACCGGGGTCGCCGCCGCCGGATCAGTAGGCGAGCGCCACCTGGGCGGCGGCGGGGGTGTCGTGGCGGCCGAGGAAGGCGCCGGCGAACCGGCCCTCGTAGACCGCTTCCAGGGTGGTGCGGGGCGCGTTTGCGTCGCCGACGAGATGGACCCGGGGTCCGTCGGGCGACGCGTCGAGCTGGCGGTAGAGGGAGTCGTCGGCGACCGACGGGCCGGCGTCGACGACCGCGGTGACGTCGTGAATCTCGAGGTCGGGGCCGGTGAGCGGCCCGGTCAGGGCCACCGTGGTCGGACCTGCGGCGCGGACGGTCCGCAGTGGATGGGCCACGACGCCCAGGTCCGCGAGGCGGCTGAACAGGGCCAGTCGTGAGTAGGTGGTGATCCGGGCGGCGATGCTGGCGGTCGGGGAGACCAGGTGCACCCGGCCGCCCCCTCGGGCCAGGGCCTCGGCGACGGAGGCGGCGGCCCAGCTCCCGTCCTCGTCGATCACCACGTAGCTGCCGGTGACGGGTGCGTCGAGGGCGGCGACCGCCTGCCAGAGGTCGAGCACCGGCGGCCCGCCCGGCAGCGGCCGGGGGCGGGGGCGGGACCCGGTGGCCAGCACTACGTCGTGGTAGGCGCCGGCCCGCACCTGCGCGGCGGTGATCCGCCTGCCGAGCAGCACCTCGACCCCGGTGGCGTACGCCTCGGCGGCGAGGTCCCGGGTGAGCAGGCCGAGCCGTTCCCGGCCGGGCACCCGGGCGGCGAGGCCGACCTGGCCGCCGAGCGCGTCACCCGCCTCGGCCAGGGTGACCCGGTGGCCGGCCCGTCGCGCGGCGGTGGCCGCGGCCAGGCCGGCCGGACCACCGCCGACGACGAGCACCCGGCGCGGCGGTGCCGGCCGCTGCGGGCGTCGCCAGGCCGCCGCCCACTCCCGCTCCGCCCCGACCTCGGGGTTGACCACACAGGTGATCGGCAGGCTGGCCTCGACCCGGGCGATGCAGCCCTGGTTGCAGGCCAGGCAGGCCCGGGTCTCGTGGTGTCGGCCCTGGGCCGCCTTGCGGACCAGGTGCGGGTCGGCGATGTGCGGACGGGCCAGACCGACCAGGTCCGCCTCCCCCGCCGCGACCAGTTCGGCCGCCTCGGGCAGGCTGTCTAGCCGGCAGACCGCCAGCACGGGCAGGTCCGGGAAGGCCCGCTTGAAGGTGGCCGCGTGGTGTCGGAACGGCGCGTGCCCGAAGCTCATGTCGGCCATCTGGGTGGCCAGGGTGTAGCTGCCGTGGTAGGCGGAGTGGCTCACGTGGACGTAGGCCAGCGGGAACTCCTCGCGCAGCCGGGCAACGATCTCCACCATCGCGTCGGGATCCAGGCCGCCGGGAAGGAACTCGTCGGCGCTGACCCGCAACCCGACCGGCAGGTCGGTGGCGGCCAGCACGGCGGTCAGCACCTCGCGGGTGAGCCGCAGCCGGTGGTCCAGGCTGCCGCCGTAGGCGTCGGTGCGCCGGTTGGTGTGCGGCGACAGGAACTGTTGGAGCAGGTGCCCGTGGCCGGCGTGCAGTTCCAGGCCGTCGAAATCGGCCCGCCGCATCCGCCCGGCGGCGGCGGCAAACGCGGCGACCACCACGGCGATGTCGTGGCGACCCATGGCGTGCGGGACGTGCGCGCCGGTGGCCCAGGCCACCGGGGAGGACGACCAGGCTGCGGTGCGGGTGGCGTCGCCGTTGGCCTGCCGGCCGGCGTGCATGAGCTGGGCGAAGATGCGCGTGCCGTGCCGGTGCACGGCCTCGGTGACCGCCCGGTAGGCGGGGATGCCGGCGTCGGTGAAGCTGCCCAGGCTGATGCTGCGTCCGGCGCTTGTCGGGTGCACCCGGATGGCCTCGGTGACGATCAGGCCGACGCCGCCGGCCGCCCGCTCGGCGTGGTAAGCGGCGAGTCGGGGGGTGGGCTCGTTGTGCAGGCCGAAGTTGGTGGTGTGGCCCGGGACGAAGACCCGGTTGCGCAGCGGGACGGAGGCGAGGCGGACTGGCGTGAAGAGGGTGTGCACCGTCCCGTCGGCCATGCTCGGGCCTCCCGTCTGGACGTACCACCACCGGACCGAAGACCGTTCGGGTGGACCGTACGCCGTTCGAATGGAGGGAACGCTAGAGCCGCCCCACGTTGACCGTCAATGACCTACCAGTCAGTAACTTGCTGGTTAACATAGCTTTGACCTGCTGTTTCTCTCAGGCGAACGGTCGACGGTCCGCCAATCCACCCTCCTGCCGCCAATCGGACACGTGCGGGGCGGCGGCGAATCGACCCCGACAACCGCGACCACCACGAACGGGCCGACCACCGGCCACACCCACGCCCGCGAACGCCCGACCGCAAACAAAATCGATACATGTACATAAATCGGTTCCACCGCATATCGTGAGGGTCGAGAAAAGGTTCCGCGCGTCCCCGCGGCACCTCGCGCCCACCGCAAGAGGAGGCGGCCATGCCTGCCGCGCACCACCCCACCACCCTCCGCCGGATCGTCACCGCCCTCACCCTCGCCGCCTGCGCGGTCCTGCTCGCCCCGCTCACCCTCACCACCCCGGCCGCGCGGGCCGCACCCGTCACCGTGGCCAACGGCACCCAGTTCACCGACACCAGCGGCGCCGGCGTGCACGCCCACGGCGGCGGCATGATCAAGGTGGGCGACTACTACTACTGGTTCGGCGAGAACCGCAACGCCAACAACACCTTCCGGTACGTGTCGGTCTACCGCTCCACCGACCTGCGCACCTGGGAGTTCCGCAACAACGTGCTCACCCAGTCCTCCGCCGGTGAGCTGGCGACGGCCAACATCGAACGCCCCAAGGTGATCTACAACGCCGGCACCGGCCAGTACGTGCTCTGGATGCACTGGGAGAACGGCGTCGACTACAACCAGGCCCGGGTCGCGGTGGCCACCTCCAGCACGGTCGACGGCAACTACCGCTACCTGGGCAGCTTCCGGCCGCTCGGCCACGACTCCCGGGACCAGACGGTGTTCCGCGACGACGACGGCACCGCGTACCTGATCTCCGCCACCCGCAACAACGCGGACCTGAACATCTACCGCCTCACCGCCGACTACACCGGGGTCGCGTCGCTGGTGCGGACGCTGTGGCCGGACAACTACCGGGAGGCCCCGGCGATGTTCAAACGCAACGGGGTCTACTTCCTGGTCACCTCGGGCGCCACCGGCTGGTCGCCCAACCAGGCCCGGTACGCCACCGCCAGCAGCGTCGGCGGCACCTGGACCAACCCGACGAACTTCGCCGACGGCACCACCTACGACTCCCAGTCGGCGTACGTGCTGCCGGTGCAGGGCAGCGCCGCCACCTCGTACCTCTACCTCGGCGACCGGTGGGCCGGCGCCACGGGCGGCCCGGTCAACCAGTCCCGCTACGTCTGGCTGCCGCTGAACTTCCCCACCGCCACCTCGTTGACCATGAGCTGGTATCCGCAGCTGACCATCGACACCGCCACCGGCGTGGTCTCCGGGGTCAACGGCGGCTACACCTTCGACACGCTGCGCGCCCGGCACAGCGGCAAGTGCCTGGACGTGCTCGACCGGTCCACCGCCGACGCCGCCGCCGTGGCCCAGTACGCCTGCAACAACGGCACCAACCAGCAGTGGCAGCTGCGCGACGCGGGCTCGGGGTACGTGCAGATCGTCGCCCGGCACAGCGACAAGTGCCTCACCGTGGCCGGCGGCTCCACCGCCGACAACGCACCGGTGCAGCAGTTCGGCTGCCAGGCGGGGCGCACCGACCAGCAGTGGCAGCTGCGCGACGCGGGCTCCGGCTACACCCAGCTCGTCGCCCGGCACAGCGGCAGGTGCCTGGACGTCACCGGCTACTCCACCGCCGACGGCGCACGGGTGATCCAGTACGCCTGCGGCAGCGCCGCCAACCAGCAGTGGCAGCGGGTCGGCACCTCCTGACCGGCCCCGTCCACCGTCCCGCCTCCCGCAGGCCGGGACGGCGGACGGCCACCACCGCGCGCCCCACCAGCCCCGGAACGCGGTGTGACGATGACCTCACCCCACGTGCCGCCCCGGCGACGTCTACTGGACCGGACAGCAGTCGTCCTGGCGGGGGTACGGGGTGCGGGACAACACGCAGGAACAGCTCCACCGGCTCAGGTCACTGCGGATGGCCGCCGGACTGACCATCGACGAACTCGCCGCCCGCTCCGGGGTGAGCGCCCGGACGATCGGCGGAATCGAACGGCACCGGATCCGCCGCCCGCACCACGGCACCCTGCAGGCGCTCGGCGCGGCCCTGGGCCTGGACGGGGTGGATGCCGGCCAACTGCGCCCAGCCGCCGGACAGGTCGCCGGGCTCACCGGTCTGCCCGGGGTGACCGCCCACTTCACCGGCCGCCACGACGACCTCACCTGGCTGGCCACCCGGCTGGAACACCGCCACGCGGTGCAGCTGATCGGCCTGCCCGGGGCGGGCAAGACGGCGTTGGCGGTGCAGGCCGCCACCGACCTCGCCGGGCGGTTCCCCGACGGGGTGCGGTTCCTCGGGCCGGTTGCGGACGCCACCGCCGCGACGATCGCCCGCCGGTTGCTGCCACCGTCCGACGTGTCCACGCACGGGCCCGACCCGGTGGTCATCGGGGCGTACCGGGACCTGCTGCGCAGCCAGCGGATCCTGGTCGTACTGGACGACGTGCGCGACGACCGCCAGGTCGGGCCGTTGCTGCCGCCCGACGCCCTCGGCGTCACCCTGATCACCGGCCGGCACCCGCTGGCGGACCTCCCGGTGACCGACCGGTGGCTGGTGCCGCCCCTGCCGGCGGCCGACGCCCGGGCCGCCCTCGACACGATGGTGGACGGCACCGCGCCCGCACCCGCGGTCGCAGCGCTCGCCGCCGGCTGCGGCGGACTGCCCCTTGCCCTGCGGGTGACCGCGAACCGGCTGCTGACCCGGCCGCAGTGGAGCGCGCAGTGGCTGATCGACCGGTTGGCCAGGCCGGAGCGGGTCCTGGACGCGCTGGTCGCCGGTGACCTGTCGGTGCGCGACGCGTTCGAGCGCACGTACGCGGGGCTGCCGGCCCGGGCCCGCCGGGCCGTCCGGCTGCTGACCCGGCCGGCCGGTCCGGTCCCCGCCGAGGCGGGCTTTCTCGACCTGGCCGAACGGGGCTGGGTCACGGCCGGCCGGGAGCACCGCTACGAGCCCCACCCGCTGGTACGCGCCTTCGCCCGCGTCGCCACCGGCACCTGACCCTCACCCCGGGTCCACGCCGTCGCGGGAGAGCTCGGCCAGCAGCGTCGCGGCCCGGGCGGCCAGGTCCGGATCGTCACAGTCCTCGGCCAGTTCGATCGCCCGCCGCAGGTACGCCGGGGCGTCCCGGGTCTCCCCCGTGCGGCGCAGCGCCTCGACCAGTTCCACCGACACCAGGGCCTCGAACGCCGGCATCGCGCTGACCCGCAACAGCGCGACCGCCTCCCGCAGGGCGGTGACCCGGTCCGGCCACCGGCCGAGGACGGCGAGATCGTCGGCGATCCGGCGGCAGTTCAACGCGTCGGTGGCGGCTCGGGCGAAAGCCGCGATGGGGTAGCCCGGATCGCGGAGCAGGCATCGCGTCCGCTGGTGCACCCGCAGCGCCTCGACGGGTCTGCCGAGGGCCAGCAGCGATGAGCCGAGCGAGGCCATCGCCTGCGGCAGGCCCTCCGGATCTGCGGCCCGTCGCAGCAGCACCCAGGCCCGCTGCCGCTGCCGCAGCGCCGCCGCGTGCTCGCCCAACCCGGTGTGGCCGCTGGCGGCGTAGAGCAGCGCCCAGCCCTGCTGGGCCGGGTCGCCCGCACGGACCGCCCGGTCCAGCGCCCGGGTGGCGGTGGCCACGCTGGCGGCGTACTCACGCTGACAGATCGCCTGCGCCCAGGACAGGTAGTTGAGGTGGACCGCCTCGATGCGGGGGTCGTCCAGCCGGGCGGCGGACTCGGCGGACAACCGGAAGACCTCCGGCCACAGGTCGAGGTGCACCCGGCTGTCGGAGAACCAGTGCAGCGCGTCGACGGTGTCGACCACCTGCTCGTGCAGCCCCTCGACGGCGGCCGACCGCAACGCCGCGAACCAGTTGCCCCGTTCGGCGTCGAGCCATGCCGTCGCCGCCTCGCGATCCCCGAACTCCGCCAGCGACGGCGGTCCGTCCGGCTCGAAGTGCCGCCCCGCCGCCGTGGTCCGCGCCAGCCACCAGCGCAGCGAGGACGCCCGCAACGGGCCGGCCGAGTCCGGCTCCTCGGCCGTCAGCCGGTCGACGGCGAAGTCACGTACCAGGTCGTGCAGCCCGTAGCGGTCCGCCGGCACGGCAGCCACCAGGCCGCTCTCCACCAAAGCTTCCAGCCGTTGCTCGGCGTCGGCGTCGGAGCCGTCGGTGACCACGGCGACCGGGTCCGGGCCGAAGTCCGGACCCGGCATCAGCGACAACCGCCGAAAGGTCCGCCGCAGGTCGTCCCCGAGCCGCCGGTACGACAGGCTCAGCGCGGTGTGGATGCCGGCGGTGTCGGCGTCGATGACCCGCAGGCGGGCCTGCTCGCCGGTGAACCGACGGTTCAGCTCCGCGACGGACAGCCCCGGCTCGGCCGACAGGCGTTGCCCGGTGACGCGCAACGCCAGGGGCATGTGACCGCAGTGTCGGGCCAGCTCGGTGAGTTCGGTCGGATCGACGGCGACCGGCCGGGCGATGGCCCGCAGCATCGCGGTGGAGTCCTCGGCCGGCAGCGGCTCCAGCGACAGCCACTGTGCGGTGTCGAGACCGCTGAGTCGCCGCCGGCTGGTGAACAGCACGAGACTGCGTCCGGCCCCGGGCAGCAACGGCCGGACCTGCGCCTCGTCGGCGGCGTTGTCCCACACCACCAGGGCCCGGCGCGCACACAACGCCGACCGGTATGCCGTCGCCCGCTCGTCGCGGCCGGCGGGGATCCGCTGTTCCGGCACGCCGAGCGCCCGCAGCAACCGGTGCAGCGCCTCGCCCGAAGTGGTCGGGACGTCGTCCATGCCGCGCAGGTCGACGAAGAACCGGCCGTCGGGGAAGTCCGTGGCCAGGTCGGCCGAGGCCCGCAGGGCGAGGCTGGTCTTGCCCACCCCGGCCGGTCCGGTGACGACGAGCACGGTGGCCTGCTGCCGGTCACCTGACGGGCGACGGGCGATGTCGCCCAGGGCCCGCAACTCCGCTGCCCGGCCGCTGAAGTAGCGGGGCGGATCGGGCAGTTCCGCGCCGGCCGGCCGCGCGGAGGTGGCCTCGACCAGGCGACGACGCTCGTCGTGCGGCACGGCGAGAACGTCGAACAGGACGGTCAGGGTGCGCCGCTGCGGGCGACGGACCCGGTCGCGTTCGATGTCGCTGATCGCCCGGGCACTGACTTCGCAGCGCTCGGCGAGCGCCTCGATCGACAGGCCCGCCGCCAGGCGGCACCCACGCAGGACGGCACCCAGCGTCAGCGGTTCGGGTACGCTCGGTATCGGCTTCACCGAGCACACCCTCACAGATCACCGCCCGAGATTCCAGGCATCGACGAGTGACGTAGCGCATGGTCGGATCACCGACCGTTCAACCGTCAGGTCTGGTAGCCGCCGTAGTTGCCCGCCCGGGCGCACGCGTCCGCGCTGCCGTGTGTGTCGACGCAGCCGTGGCGGGTGTCGACGTCGTTGAGCCGCAACGACACCTGGTTCCAGTTCGGACCGTAGCCTTCGATCTGCTGCTGCAGGACCCCCGGGTGACACGCGGAACGACAGGCAGGAAAAGACGACGACGCAGACCGGGCCGGGCAGCGCGACACGACCGAACGGTCGGGCCGCCCCGCGCAGGACACGAGGCGGCCGACCGGCCGGTTACGACGTGGCGGTCAGCTACGCAGGCTCCACTGCTGGTTCTGTTGCCCGTTGCAGGCCCAGAGAACGAGTTTGGTGCCGTTGGCCGTGGCCGCGTTGCTGGCGTCCAGGCAGCGACCCGACTGCACACCGGTGATGGTGCCGTCGGCATTGACGTTCCACTGCTGGTTGGCCCCGTCGTGACAGTCCCAGATGATCACCTGGGTGCCGTTGCCGGTGCCCTGCCCGGAGGCGTCGAGACACTTGCCGCCCGACACCTGGAGTTGCCGGCCCGCCGTACGGGTGAAGCGCTGCGCGTTGCCGCCCGTACAGTCCCACAGCTGGACCTGCGTGCCGTTGGTGGTGCTGCCGTTCGGCACGTCGACGCAGCGACCGGACTGGGTGCCCACGAGTTGGACGCCCTGTGTGGGGGTGCCGCCACCGGCCGGCGCGTATCCCGCCGCGGCGATGTTCGCCTGCACCGCGTCCTCGGTGGCCGGCGACGGGTAACCCGAGGTCAGCACGCCCTCGAAGAAGGTGCCCCGGCCGGAGACGCTGTTGTCGCCGCCGATGCCGAGCAGAATCGCACCCTCCTTCTTCATCGGGTGGTATCCGTTGGGACGCCGCCCGTCGAAATAGGTCGTCAGGCCCCCCGACTGGGCGTTGCCACCGCGGATCGCCCAGTGGTTCGGCTCACCTTTGACCATGGCCGTCACGAAACGGTGGTTGATGGACGCGATGTTGTTGTACCCCGCGTTCACCCCGGAGAACAGCCCCCACTCCAGATCGGCCATGACCCACGGGCCGGCGCCGGCACCGTATCCCCACTGCTTGTTGGCACCGAAGTAGACCGTCTCCATGATGGCCGGCGAGTCGGCCTGACCGTCGGTCTGCGCATTGCCGTAGTCGAAACAGCACCACTGGTTGTAGTGCGTGCCGTCGACGACGGCGTAGATGCCCTCGGGCTGGTCACCGGTGGCGACACCGTTGGTGTTGTTGTTGCGGTAGCCGGTGCCGGGCGAGACGTAGACGCCGTACGCCTTCTGGCCGCCGATCGTGACCGGTGCGGCCTTCGCGTCGGCCAGGTTGTCCCAGCCGCCCGGCGCGGGGCCGGGCCAGTAGCCGCCGGGCGCCTGGGTGAGGCGGTTGTTGCGGCCCGACTGGTCGTAGATGATCGTGATCACGCAGCTCGTGTTCGCGCAGAAGGAGTCCTGGGTCGCGGCGTTCACGACACCACCCACGCTCAGCACGCCGACGTCCCGGGTGGTGTTGTCCGACGTCCGGCGCACCTGGTACAACGGCCCGTTGTACGCACCGTACAGGGCGCGGGTGGTGCTGTGCGCGGCCACGCACGGCGTACCGCCCGCGGCGTAGATGTCACACGGGCCGGTGGTCGCGGCCCGCGCGCCCGGCGCGTCCGCCAGTACGGAGCCGCCGCTGACGACGGCCAGGGTCGCCATCGTCGCCACGGCGATCGTCATACGACTGGGCCTTCTCAACACATTCATCGAATCCTCTCCGGAACGGTACGGGTGCGGTGGTGGCTGCCTCTGGCGCGGCTGTGCCTCGTGTCCGAACGACGGGGTTGCGGGACCGATCCGTCAGCCGCGCCCACTCCTGACATAAGACGTCAGATCTTTAACATTAACTCCTGTCGATATATTGCGCCACCCTGCGTTCCCTGTCCGCCCCGCCCTGCGCACCACGCACCGCCGGACATCGGCGGATTGCCCCCGGCGGACGGCGACAGAACTGTTCCTGCCCCGATGGGGAATTGCGGGGCGGTTATGCTCCACGGCAAACACGGCGCATTCCCGCGTCGGTGGCGGAATTCGGCTTGAGGGCGGGCATGAACATCGGGGAGATCGCCCGGCGGGCCGGAGTGTCCCGCAGCACCGTGTCCTATGTGTTGAGCGGGAAGCGGGCCGTGTCGGCGACGACCCGGCAACGGATCCAGGCGGTCATCGACGAGCTGGGCTACCGGCCGAACGCCAGCGCCCGCGCGTTGAAGGAGGGACGTACCCGCACCCTCGGGCTGGTGATCCCCCCGGCCAACCAGCGTCTGACCGACATGCAGCTGGGCTTCGTCGCCAGCGTCGTCGAGGCGGCGGCCCGACACGACCTGGACGTGCTGCTGTCCCCGTCCGGCGGCGACCACGACCGGTCGTTCGAGCGGATCGTCACCGGGCGGCGGGTGGACGGGGTGGTGCTGATGGAGATCCGGCTGACCGACGACCGGGTGACCCGGCTGGCGACGGCCGGTGTGCCGTTCGTGACGATCGGTCGGACGGCCGAGCCGCACGGGATGAGTTGGATCGACGTCGACTACGCGGCCCTGATCTCCCGTTGCGTGCACCACCTGGCCGACCTGGGGCACCGGCAGGTGGCTCTGGTGAACCGCTCCGCCGAGCTGGTCGCGGCGGGTTACGGCCCGAGCCACCGTGCCCTGGCCGGCTTCCGGGCGGCCACCGCCGAGCGGGGCCTGACCGGCATCGACGTCTGCTGCGGCGACGACACCGCCTCGGGCGAGGCGGGCATGACGCAGCTGCTGGCGACGCATCCGCAGGTCACGGCGGTGGCCACCATCAACGAGGCGGCACTGCCCGGGATGCAGCGCGCGTTGCACGCCGCCGGCCTGTCGGTGCCGGGTGACTTCTCCGTCACCGGCGTGGCCGCCCAGCACTGGGCGGAGGATTTCCGCCCCCCGTTGACCGCCGCCGACGTGCCGACCCGGGACATGGGCGCCGAGGCGGTGTCGCTGCTGCTGGAGCTGATCGCCGCACCCGGCGGCACCCCCCGCCACCGGCTCTACGCGCCGCCCATCTCGTTGCGCGAGAGCACCGGCCCGGCCCGGACCCGCTGACCCGCCCCGACCCGGGGCGGCGACGTGCCACCACCGGGTGGGCGGCGGCACGACGTTCACCGGGTCGGCCCCGCCGGTGACCCGGTGCGCCCCTGCTGGGCGGCGGCGAGGATGAGGTAGCTGCTGGCCGTCCAGGTGTACGCCCGGTCGCGCAGCCCCGCGCCGGTCTCGGCGTCGAAGTTCTCCGCGAAGCCGGACTTCTCGCACAGCACCAGGAATCGCCGGCTGATCTCGTCGGCGAGCACGGTGTGCCCGGCCCGGCGCAGGCCGTCCTCCACCAGCACCGTGGAGGGGGCCCAGATCGGGCCACGCCAGTAGCCGTCGGCGAGGTAGTGGGCCGAGTCCGTCGGTTCGGTGGCCAGCCCATGGGTGGTCAGGTGGGCCTCGACCCGCCGGGCCAGCACCCGGGTGACCGGCTCGGGGAGGTCGTCGCCGAGGGTGACGGGCAACAGGTCGAGCAGGCTGCGGCTGACCCGTCGCCGACCGGTGTGCGGGCTGCGGGCGGTGAAACGCTCGCCGTCCCACAGGTCCCGCAGCAGGGCGGCGCGTACCCGGTCGGCCTCGGCGGACCACCGGTCGGCGGGCTCACCCAGCTCGGTGGCGAGGTCGGCCAGGCAGCGCAGTTGGCTGACCAGGAAGGCGGCGAGGTCGGCGGTCTCCAGCACCCGGTCGTGGTCGAAGGTGGTGGCGTTGTCCCAGCCGCTGTCGTTACCGTGCTGGTAGTGCGGCAGGTCGTGGCCGGGGGCGCGGCGGGCGTCCAGCCAGAACCGGGTCCACCGACCCAACCGGTCGTACGTCCGGGCCAGTTCCGCCCGGTCCGGCGGCGTGGGCAGCCGGCGGCGCAGCTGCCGCAGGGCCCACCCGTGCACGGGTGGCTTGACGTAGTTGTGCAGCACCTCCGAGTGGGTGACCGAGTCCGGCAGGGCACCGGCGGCGTCCTGATGGTCGAAGGGCAGCTGGAACTGGTGCCAGGCAAGCTCCGGCTCGCCGGACGCCAGGGCGATCGCGTTGAAGCAGTGGTCCCAGCTCCACACCTTGTCCATCCAGTGCTTGGACATCAGCACGGCCGGACGGGTGACGAAACCCGCCGGCTCGACGGTGGCCGACCACAGCACGTACGCGGCCAGCTCGGCGGCGGGGGTGTCGACACCGCGCCAGGGCGCGACCGCGTCGACGAACGCGGCGAACTCGACGCCGCGGTCGCGGCACAGCTGGTCGAACGTGCCGGACCGGACATAGGGGCGGCGGGCCGTGCGGTACTCCTCGATCGCGATCTCCCAGGGCTGGTCGGCGGGCAGGTGCAGCCAGCGGTCGGCGGTGCCGAGCGCCTCCGCTCCCCCGAGCCCGCCCGGCGGGCCGGACAACACGGTGACCCGGTAGCGGCGGCCCGTCTCGTACGAGGTGAACACAGCCGACCCGTCGACCGGGTCGCGGTAGAGGTAGGTGCCGCTGAACGGGGTGAGGGTCCCGGCTGCGGCGGCGATCCGCAGTCCGAGCCCTCGGCCCCGCAGCCGTAGGGTGTCCGGCCCCTCGTAGCCGGCCTCGACCAGGCCCGTGCCGCTGCGCCAGGTGAGCAGGATGGGCGTCGCCACGACCGTGCTGGCGGCGGTCGGGGCGAGGCGGAGCACCGGGTGCAGCCCGGTCTGGTGGGAGACCAGGTGCAGATCGTCGGCGTACGTCTTCTCGGCCACCACCGGGGAGATGTTGAGCCAGGAGCCTCGGTAGCTGAACGGGATGTCCTGGAGGGAGAACTCCGGACCGGACGGTGCGACGGTCATGGCAGGTGACGCCCTTTCTGTCGTACGGGTGGTCGGTCCTTGCGCATCCGACGTCCCGGCCGGGCCCGGGCGGCGCGAACCGGCCCCCCGGCGGTCGCCACGAGGTTGGCAGCGGTCGGTCACCGCCGACGGCTGGTTGCCGTCGTCTGCTGCCTCGATTCGCGGGCGACGTCCGGTGGCGAGGGGGACGAGCGCCGCGCGGGTGGGGGCGCGACCCGACCGTCAGGCGAATCGGTTCGGCTCCTCGTTCGGACGAACATAGGTCTGGCGAGGCGACACGGTCAAGAGGGGACACCACAGCCGTGATCGACAGCGGAAACCTCGACTTCACCGCCCTGTCATCTTATTGACATCCTTCACTGCCTCACCCTACGATCCCTGCGAATCGATTCGCATGCGAAGCCCTCCGGAGAGCGTCCCCGCGCCCCACCAAGGAGCCGCCCTGTGAAAACCCCGCTGCGCAGCCGGCCCGGACGAATCCGCGTGATCGTCACCCGACTCACCGTCGGCCTGCTCGCCATCGCCGCCACCGCCGTCGCCGCCACCCCGGCCCAGGCCGCCGACGAGTCGATCAGCGTCAACTTCTCCGCCACCGACGGCACGCCGACCTACCGCGCCTCCGGCTGGATCTACGGCATGACCGAGAACGCCAGCGGCCCGGCCGACCACTTCTACCGCGACGTCAAGTTCCAGTACATGCGGGCCGGTGGCGCGCAGCTGCCCGGCAGCGGTTGGGTCGGCGGCAACTACGACCGCCGGTGGAACTCCACCCTCGCCCAGGCCCGCCGGACCGCCACCCTGGGCGGTCAGTTCATCATCCTGCCGCACGACCTGTGGGGCGCCGACGGCGCGGGGATCTCCCGATTTCCCGGTGACAACGGCAACTGGACCGACTACGACAACTTCCTGACCCGGCTCATCGGCGACGTCCGGGCGGCCGGGCTGACCGTGCAGTGGGACATCTGGAACGAACCCAACATCACCATCTTCTGGAACCGCCCGATCTCCCAGTACCTCGAACTGTGGCGACGCACCTACCAGCGGCTGCGGGCCGAGTTCCCCACCCAGCTCATCGTCGGGCCGAGCTGCGCCTGCGTGCCGTCGACCAACCACGCCTTCTGGAACCAGTACCTCGACTTCGTCCGCTCCACCAACACGGTGCCGGACATCGTCAGCTGGCACTCGCTGCCCGGCGACCCGGTCGCCAACGTCGCCGCCGCCAACGCCACCCTCGACGCGCGCGGCATCGCCCACCCCCGGCCCTACCAGATCAACGAGTACGGCGCGTCCAACGAGCAGAACCCGGCGGACGGGGCCTGGTACGTCGCTCGGCTGGAGCGGGCCCACGCGGACGGCCTGCGGGCGAACTGGGCCAGCGCCGGCAACCTGCACAACGATCTGGGCAACCTGCTGGTCCGCAACGCCGCCGGCCAGCACCAGCCCAAGGGCGAGTGGTGGGTCTACCGCTACTACGCCGCGCAGACCGGGCAGATCGTCGCGGTGACCCCCAGCCAGTCCTACGACGCCTTCGCCACCCGGACGCCCGGGGCGGCGAGGGTGCTGGTCGGCGGCGGCCGGACCACCGGCAACCTGACCGTCAACCTGCAACGGCTGGACGCCACCAGCGGCATCGTGCAGAACAACCAGGTGCGGGTGCTCACCCAACGCATCCCCTACAACAACGGCGGCGCGGTGCAGGGGCCGGTCACGGTGTCGAACACCGTGGTCACGCTGACCAACAACGCCGCCTCGGTGACCCTGCCGTACGGCAACCAGAACGACACGTACACCGTCACCGTGCTGCCGCCCACGGAGACCGGCTTCACCTCGGTCGCGGTGGCCCAGCACTCCCAGCAGTGCCTGGACAACACCGGCCTGGGCACCGCCGACGGCAACCCCCAGCAGCAGTTCCCCTGCGAGGGCGGCGACCAGCAGCTGTGGAACTTCCGCCCGGTCGCCGGGGTGGCCGACACGTACACCGTGGTCAACCAGCAGAGCGGCAAGTGCCTGGACGTCAGCGGGGCGTCCACCGCCGACGGCGCGGCCGTGCAGCAGTGGACCTGCCAGAACGGCACCAGCCAGCAGTTCACCCTGCGCCGGGTGACCTACGGGGGCAACGACCCCCACGACTACCAGCTCGTCGCCCGGCACAGCAACAAGTGCGTCGACGTCAACGGGGTCTCCACCGCCGCCCAGGCGCGGATCCTGCAGTGGACCTGCAAGCCGGTGGGCCAGAGCAGCCCGCTCAACCAGACCTGGCGGCTCTGGGGCCGGTAGGAGCGACGGTCGGGTGCCGGTCGACCGGCACCCGGTCGCGCGGACGTCGACCCCACCCCACCACAGACGACCCAACGAATTGATTTCTATCGTTCTTTTGGTGATCCTGAGGGGGTCCCGAACCGATTCGCCACCACCACCCGAGGGCGGGTCCGCCAGGGCCGCGCCGCCGACGAACCAAGGAGCCGCCTCGTGCGTACCCCGTCCCCGAGCGGATCAGGACCGGTCCGCGATCCCCTCCCCCACCGCCGCCGACACCGGCTGACCATGCTGGTCGGTGCGCTGGCCGGCGTCCTCGTCGTCGCCGGGGCCGTGCCCGGCGTCACCTCGCCGGTCGCCGAGGCCGCCGCCGCGCCCGCCCTGGCCGCCATCGAGCCGGGGCAGAGCACCCGGATCGTCGGCACCGCCTCCGGACGCTGCCTCGAGGTCCCCAACGCCAGCACCACCAACGGCACCCAGACCCAGCTGTGGGACTGCCAGGGTGGTGCCGGACAGACCTGGACCTGGACGACCAGCCGCCAGCTCACCGTGTACGGCAACAAGTGCCTGGACGCCTCCGGCCGGGGCACCACCGCCGGCACGGCGGCGATCATCTGGGACTGCAACGGTCAGACCAACCAGCAGTGGAACGTCAACGCCAACGGCACCATCGTCGGCGTGCAGTCCGGCCTGTGCCTGGACGCGAACGGCAACGGCACCGCCAACGGCACCAAGATCCTGCTGTGGACCTGCAACGGTCAGGCCAACCAGCAGTGGACCTCGCCGACCACCCCGCCCACCACCACCCCGCCGACCACGCCGCCGCCGACCACTCCCCCGCCCGCAGGCGCCCTGCCGTGTGACATCTACGCCGCCGGTGGCACCCCGTGCGTGGCCGCGCACAGCACCACCCGGGCGCTCTACGCCGCGTACACCGGCAACCTCTACCAGGTACGCCGCTCCTCGGACAACACCACCCGCAACATCGGGCTGACCGGCACCGGCGGCACCGCCAACGCTGCGACCCAGGACTCCTTCTGCACCGGCACCACCTGCGTGGTGACCGTCGTGTTCGACCAGTCCGGTCGCGGCAACGACCTGTGGTACCAGGGCTCCAGCGTGGTTCCCGGGTCGCCGCAGAGCCGGCCGGCGGTCGCGACTTCGGAGTCGCTGACGGTGGGCGGTGCCAAGGCGTACTCGCTCTACATCAACCCGGGCAACAGCTACTGGCGTGACGGTCACCTGACGGGCATCCCGACCGGCGCGGCCCCCGAGGGCATGTACATGGTCACCAGCGGCACCCACGTCAACAACGGCTGCTGCTTCGACTACGGCAACAGCGAGACCACCCGCAAGGCCGACGCCGCCGGGGCGATGGACGCGATCAACTTCAGCAAGCAGTGCTGGTTCGGCGGCTGCTCCGGCTCCGGCCCGTGGGTTCAGGCCGACCTGGAGTGGGGCCTGTTCCCCGGCGGCAGCAGCTCCTGGAACCCGAACCAGCGGGCCTTCACCAGCAAGTTCGTCACCGCCACCCTGAAGAACAACGGCACCTCGCGCTTCGCCATCAAGGGCAGCGACGCCCAGTCCGGCAGCCTCTACACCCTCTACGACGGGTCGCTGCCGCCCGGCTACAGCCCGATGAAGAAGCAGGGCGCGATCATCCTGGGCAGCGGCGGCGACTGCTGCAAGCCCGACGGTGGCGCGAACCTCAGCGCCGGCACGTTCTACGAGGGCGCGATGGTCGCCGGCTACCCGTCGGACGCCACCGAGAACGCGGTACAGGCCAACATCACCGCAGCCGGCTACCGCTGACCCCGGTACCCGCCGCCTGACCGCTCCCGCCCGCCCGTCACCGTCCCGCACGGTGACCGGCGGGCGGGTCCCCGTGCCCGCGCCGAGGGGCCGGAGGGCGGGTCACCCCCGCTGCCCGGTCGGCCCGCCGAGGCGGTGGTCCAGCGCGGTGTGGCGGCGGCCCGCGCCGACCGTACGCACGGCGGCGGCCAGCGCACGACGGGAACCGACCAGGACGACGAGGTGCCGGGCCCGGGTGACGGCGGTGTAGAGCAGGTTGCGTTGCAGCATCATCCAGGCGCTGGTGGTCAGGGGCACCACCACGGCGGGATACTCCGAGCCCTGCGAGCGGTGGATGGTCATCGCGTACGCGTGGGCCAACTCGTCCAGCTCGTCGAACTCGTAGTCGAGGTTCTCGTCCTCGTCGGTGCGGACGGTGAGGGTCTGCTCCTCGGGGGTGATCGCGGTGACGATGCCGAGGGTGCCGTTGAAGACGCCCGACTGGCCCTTGTCGTAGTTGTTGCGGATCTGGGTGACCTTGTCGCCGACACGGAAGACCCGCCCGCCCATCCGCCGCTCCGGTTGCCCCTCGCGGTGCGGGGTGAGCCGCTGTTGCAGCAGGGTGTTGAGGGCGGCGGCACCGGCCGGCCCCCGGTGCATGGGGGCGAGGACCTGCACGTCGCGGCGCGGGTCGAGACCGAACCGGGTGGGGATCCGGGTGCAGGCGACGTCGACGGTCAACGCGGCGGTGGCCTCGGTGTCGTCGCAGGCGAACAGGAAGAAGTCCGGCAGCCCGTCGAGCAGGGGTGGCCGACCGGCATTGATCCGGTGCGCGTTGGTGATCACACCCGACTGGGCGGCCTGGCGGAACACCCGGGTCAGCCGCACCCGGGGGACCGCCGACGCGGTGAGCAGGTCGCGCAGCACCTCCCCGGCACCGACGCTGGGCAACTGGTCGACGTCGCCGACCAGGAGCAGGTGCGCCCCCGGCGGCACCGCCTTGACGAGCTTGTTGGCCAGGATCAGGTCGAGCATGGACGCCTCGTCGACGACGAGCAGGTCGACGTCGAGCGGGTTGTCCCGGTCGTGCACGGCCTCCCCGCCGGGACGCAGTTGCAGCAGCCGGTGCACGGTGGCGGCGGGGTGCCCGGTCAGCTCCGACAACCGCTTCGCGGCCCGCCCGGTCGGCGCGACCAGGGTGATTCGGGCCTTCTTCGCGGCGGCCAGCGCGACGATGGACCGCACGGTGAAGCTCTTGCCGCAGCCCGGCCCGCCGGTGAGCACCGCGACCTTCGAGGTGAGCGCCAGCCGGACGGCGTGCTCCTGTTCGGGGGCGAGGTCGTTGCCGGTGACCGCGCGCAGCCAGGTCAGCGCCCGGGGCCAGTCGACGTCGGTGAAGTGGGGCAGCCGGTCGACCCGGTCGTGCAGCAGCCGCAGCAACGAGGTGGCCAGCGACTGCTCGGCGCGGTGGAACGGCACCAGGTAGACCGCCGGCACCGGCTCGCCGTCGTCGCCGGGCAGCAGCTCCCGGACCACGCCCTCCTCGGCGATCAGGTCGTCCAGGCAGCGGGTGACGAGTTCACCGGGGACGTCGAGGATCGTCGTGGCGTCGGCGACGAGCGCCGGGGCGGGCAGGTAGCAGTGGCCCGAGTCGGTGGCCTCGGACAGGGTGAACCGCAGGCCCGCCATCACCCGCTGCGGGCTGTCGTGCGGGATACCCACCGCCTGGGCGATGGTGTCGGCGGTCTTGAAGCCGATGCCCCACACGTCGGCCGCCAGCCGGTACGGCTCCTTCGTCACCACCTCGATCGACGCGTCGCCGTACTGCTTGAAGATGCGTACCGCCAGCGACGTGGACACCCCGACGCCCTGGAGGAAGACCATCACCTCCTTGATGGCCTTCTGCTCCTCCCACGCGGCGGTGATCTTCGCGGTGCGTTTCGGCCCCAGGCCGGCGACCTCGACCAGCCGGGCCGGCTCCTCCTCGATGATCCGCAGGGTGTCCAGGCCGAAGTGCGCCACGATCCGCTCGGCGAACACCGGCCCGATCCCCTTGACCAGGCCGGAACCCAGGTAACGCTGGATGCCCTGGACGGTCGCCGGCAGCACGGTGGTGTACGAGTCGACCTCGAACTGCCGGCCGTACTTCGGGTGCGACGACCAGCGTCCCGACAGCCGCAGGCTCTCCCCGGGCTGCGCACCCAGCAACGCGCCGACCACGGTCAGCAGGTCGGAGCCCCGGTCGGTGGCGACCCGGGCGACGGTGTAGCCGGTCTCCTCGTTGACGTAGGTCAGCCGTTCGAGGACCGCGTCCAGGGTGGCGAGCGGTGCGCGGGCGGGGGCGGTCACCCCCTCATCGTGCCGGGTGCCCGACGCGCCCCGTCCACCGCCCGGACGCAGACCGGCGTCCTCCCCCGCCGGATGGGCGGGGAAGGACGCCGGGTGTCGCGGTGCGCCTGGTCAGCCGATGGTGAGGTTGCCACCGGAGGCGGTCAGGGTGCCCTCCCGGGTCGACGCGCCGGTCCAGTCCGAGGAGAAGAGCAACCGGTCACCGTCCCAGACGGTGATGCCGATCCCGTCGCGGCGGCCCGGCTCGCCCCGGTCGGTGGCGGTCACCCGCATGGTCAGCCCGGTCGCCACCGCCACCGGGTCCTGGGCGGTGGAGATGTCGTACAGGGTGACCTGGTAGCGCAGGTCGGCGACCGCTTCCCCGGCGACCGTGACACCGAACGACTCCAGCGCGGTGCTCTGGAACTTGTACCGCTTGCCGCCCGACTTGTAGCCGACCTTCGCGCTGCCGACCAGCTTCTTGCCGTTGTTGATCCGGCCGTCCAGGGTCACCTCGATGCGCCGGTCGTCGTCGAGCGGGTAACCACCGGCGGTGGCCCCGCCCTTCAGGTAGCCCGAGCCGGCGACCGACCGGCCGTACCCGCCGGCCACCGTGACGGTGGCCGTCGCACTGCCGGTGTACGCCCCCGACACCGTGGCGGTGACCGGGTGCGCGCCGTGCGGCAGCACGGCACGGCAACTGGCCGAGCCGTCGTCCGCCGCCGCGCCGAACGGCGTCGCGACCGCCGTGCAGAGGGTCTCGTCGCCCTCGGTGAAGGTCACCGTGGCATTGCGGACGTCACCGCCGCCACCGAGGACGGTGGCCCGCAGCAGCACACCGGTCGTGTCGGCGTCGTCCACCGGGGCGGCCAGGGTGTCACCGGTGTAGGTGACCGTGGCCGCGCGGACCTGGGTGATGGTGAGGTCGGCGTCGCTGAGGTCGAAGAAGACGTTGCCGACCGCCTCGATCTTCAGCCGGCCCCGGGCGGTGTCCACGTTCGGCAGGGTCACCGTCGCGGACCCGGTGTTCGGCACGCTCTCCGCCAGCACGTGCGGGAAGGTCGCCCCGCCGTCGGTGGACAGCGAGATCTTCACCTCGCCCACGTTGACCGGCGCGGTGTCCGTGCCGGCCACGTCCCAGGTGACGGGCATGGTGCCGCCGCCCAGGTGGGCCGCCGGCGTGGCCTGCGAGGTGACCAGGAACGGGCCGGCCGCCGGGGCGAGGGTCAACGCCACGTCGGCGCTGCCGATGCCGCCGCCACCGGGGTGGTGGTCCCGTCCGGTGAGCCGGAAGTGCAGGGTCCGGTCGTTGGTGACGCCGACCCAGTCGGCGGTGGGCAGGAACTCCGAGTAGCAGTCCACCGTCGCGGCGGGCACGTTGCTCGCCCCGCCGGTGGCCGGTGGGGCCGGCGCGGCCGGGCAGGCCCCGGTGGCGGCGTTGGTGTTGTTCGCCGCGATCTGGGTCAGGTCGGGGAAGTGCCGGGTCGGGTCGGTGGTCACCGCGTTCTCGCCCGGCGAGTGGTACTCCAGGGTGTCGGTCGGGCTGACCGCCGCCGCCTCGCCGAACTGGCGGAACAGCGGCCCGTTGGTCTTGGTGTTGTTGACCAGCGCGGTGCCGGTGCTGCCGCCCCGGTCGTTCTGCTCCCACAGGTAGCTGACGGTGTCCCCGTCGGCGTCGGTGGCGCCACCGGTCAGGGCGAACGGGGTCCGCGCCGGGATGGTGTACGCCGCCGCCGGCACGGTGACCACGGGGGCCCGGTTGCCGGTCTGCGCGGTCTGGAAGCCGTTGTTGCCGGCCGCGCCGCCCCGGGCGGTCTCGCCGACGAAGCCGGACGCGCCCACGACGCCCGTCAGTTCGAGCGCCGGCACGTCGACCCCGGCCAGCGACCCACCGTTGAAGGTGACCTGGAAGCCGGTGTCGTTCGGTGCGCCGAGCCCGCCGAAGGCCGACACGGTGACGGTGGCCCCGGCCGGCCAGCCGGCGATCGCCTCGATGGCCGCCTTGATCCCGGCGGCGGTGTAGTTGCCGCCGCGCACCACCGGCACGGACGACTGCCCCGCGTAGCTGATGCTGAACGCGTCGCCGTCGGTGTCGAAGCCGGACAGCGAGACGGTCTGCACCTCGTTGAGCGCCGGGCGGGTGCCGGAGACGAACGTGCTGATCTCGGTGTAGCTGCGCTGCGACCAGTACGGGTCGCTGTGCGGCTGGAGGTTGTCCTGCTGGCAGATGCCCGCGTACGCCATGATCGACGAACCGCTGCCCGGCTCGTAGGAGTTGGCGGCGCTACGGTTGCTGCCGGAGCAGTTGTACTGGGTGCCGTTGAAGGTGTGGTTGCCGGCGAACTGGTGGCCGATCTCGTGCGCCACGTAGTCGACGGCGTAGAAGTCACCGACCGGGGTGGGCAGGCCCGTGCAGCCGCGCGCCTTGCCGTCCAGGCCGACCACGCCGAGGCCGGCGACACCGCCACCGGGCAGGCCGAGGCCGATGTGCCCGACGTCGTAGTTGCCCGCGCCGACGAGCTGGCCGAGCACGATCCGGTTGCGGTTGAGCAGCGAACTGGTGCACGACGAGATCTGCGTCGGGGTGTAGCAGGCCGCCGCGCCACAGGGCCCGTTCGCCTCGGTGGCCAGGGCTGCGGTGTTCAGGTTGGTCTTGTCGGTGTCGTTGACCAGCACCAACCGGATCGCCGTCTCGTCCTCGTAGATCTGGGTGACCCGGTTGATCAGGGTCACCTTCGCCGCGGTGACGTTCTCCGCGCCGAAGAAGGTGGCGTACGACGGGTCGGTGACCAGGGCCAGCCGGTAGGTGCGCAGGGTGACCGGCGGACCTGCCGGCTCGTCCGCGGTCACCTCCGGCGACAGCGCCCCGGCCGCCACGGCGACGTCCTCCCGCTCCACCATGGCCGGGTCGGTGTCGAGCAGGTCGCGGGCGTAGTAGCTGGCGTAGACGCTCTGGTCGCCGTGGTAGTACGGGTCGAGGTACCAGCTGCCGCCGGTCGACCGGACCGAGGCGTGGAAGCCCAGCGGGGTCAGGTCGGCGCGGATGGTCGCCGTCGGGTCGTCCAGGCCCCGGCCGACGTACGTGCTGATCTCGGGATGCCGGGCGGCGAGCCCCGGCTCCATCACCGGCGAGTCGACCAGGGCGAACCGCTGGAAGCCCCCGGTGGGGGTGGGCAACGCGACGGTCAGCGCCGACTGCGACCGTCGGGCCGTACCGGCCCGCTCGGCCGGCACGTCGGCCAGGGTGTCGGCCAACGCGGCCCGGTCCAGGGTGTACGCGGTGAACCGCTCCGCGCGGATGTCGGGGGTACGCCCGTCGCGGGCGTTGGCCGACGGCTCGCTCGGCAGCTGCCGCCAGGGGCCGGAGTCGGCCGGCGCGGCGACCGCCGCGGTGCCACCGGTCAACGGCAGCGCGGTGGCGACCAGCACCGCAGCGCACAGCCCGGCCAGTCGGCGGCGGCCGCGACCAGCGGGATCGGGGGGTGGAACCGTCATCGAGTGGGCCTCACTTCACCAGGTAAGAGGAACCGGCCGGATGGCGTGGCGTTCGTGGGCCACGCCGGGCTGTCCCGGAGAAGCACACGCTATGACGGGTCCCCTGTCGACAGACATCATCCGTAAAGTCGACGCGGCGACACAGGCCGGCGGTGTAGATGCTCCCCAGTGGACCGCGCGGCACGCGCCGGGCAGGACCGGACGGGCCGCCGGGTGGGTCGGTCGCCCACCGGGTGCCGGGGTCAGCCGGCTGGTCGATCGCCCCGGATGCGGGCGTGCAGGTGCATGTCGTGCCGGCCGTCGGCGTGCACGGCGTCGCTGCGCTTGGTGCCCTCCAGCCGGAATCCGGCGCGCAGCGCGGTCCGGCAGGAGGCGAGGTTGCGGGTCGAGTGGTCCAGGTGCAGCCGGTGGAAGCCCGCCCCGTCCAGCGCCCACCCGCCCAGTGCCGTCAACGCCCGGGAGGCCACCCCTGCCCGGCGGGCGGCGGGAAGCACCCAGTACGCGCACCCGGCGACGCCGTCATCGAGATCCATGCCGGTCAGGGCGATCCGGCCGAGCACCTCGACGCCGTCGCGGGTCACCGCCCAACTGGCACCGGTCTCCCGCACCCAGGCCTGCTGGTATTCCACGAACCACTCACGGACCTGACTCTCGGAGGCCGGATGACGGGTGTGCCAGTGCCGGATCTCCGGATCCCGGTAGGCGGCCAGGAACACCGGGGCGTCGGACGGCTCCCAGGGACGCAGGACCAGACCCCCCGGCGCGGCGAGGGTCGGCTGCGCACCGGCGGCGAGGGCCCCGGCCGGGATGGCCGGTGGCGTGGAGAGCGGGACCCGCACGCCGCATCCTCCCCCGACGCCGTGGGCCGGTGTCAAACTCCGCCCGGGTCGACGTCGACGTCGACCCGGGCGAGGCCCCGGTGGGCCGCGAGGCGTTGCGCCTGCGCGACGATGTCGTCGTGGACGGCGGCGGACAACTTCCGCCACGGCTGGACGGCGAGCGTCAGCGCCCGGCCGGCCTTACGGGGCCGCCAGGTGCCGACGATCTCACCGCCGGCCAGGACGGCCCCGGGGCGGCCCAGCACCGGCCACAACTGCTTGGCGTGGGCCGCGTCCGGCACCAGGGTCGACCGGTCCCGCGCCTGCAGGAACAGGTCGAACGGGCCGAGCAGGCGCACGGCCGTGGTGTCGGCGGCACCGGCGAGCGCCGGCTCGTCGGCGGCGAGCAGCGAACGGGCCTCCCCGTCGACCCGTACCTCGACCACGTCCTGCGGCCAGCGGGCCCGCACCTCCCTGACCGGGGCGTCGAGGTAGTCGGCGACCTGCTTGGGGGTGGCCGGGCCGAGCAGCCGCAGGTAGGCGCGGACCAGGTCGAACCGGTCGCCGGGCGGCGCGGCCCGGGTGAACCCGGGGATGCGGTGCAGGACCGGTGGCGAGGTGCCGGGGCGCAACTCCAGCCCGGCCCGCACAGCGGCCAGCCGGAACGGCATCTCGTAGAGGTGGGTGGCGGCGCACGGACGGCAGAACCGCAGGTAGGGCTCGGGCAGCAGCTCGGCCAACCGCCCGGAGACGTCGCCCTTGACCGTCGGGGTGGTGACCACCGCCCGCATCCGCGCCGCCACCTCGTCGAGGGCGGCCAGGTTGCCGATGCCGGCGGCCTTCAGCGGCCGGGCCGCGTCGTAGATGCGTTTGCCCGCGTCCGCGTCGGAGTACGGCGCGACCGCCCCCGCCACCTCGGCCACGTCGGCGCGACGGTAGAGATGCGGCGCGCCGCGAACGGTCCAGAGCAGGATCAGGTCGTCCGCGACCGGTGCCGTCACCTCGACACCGCGCAGCGCCAGGGCCCACCGGCCGCCGTCCGGGCCGGTGTCCTGCACCCCGATGTCGAGTACGGCGGTGTCCGCCGGGGTGCCCTCGACCCGGTCGAGCTGCTGCGCCCCGACCCGGAACTGCATCACCTGACGGCGGTCGATCATCCGACCAGCCTAGGTGCTACCCCCGACAATGCCTGTCCGTAGCTTCCCGACACGGAACGACGCCGGGACCCGAGCGTTGATCAAACTCTGTCCCGGGCCCTGGGTTTCAGGAACCGGGCCGGGGTTGGTCCCGTCTACCACCGGTTCGGCGGCCCTACGAGCAGACGATGCCCTCAACGTGGACCATCCGGCGGATCTGCCGGCGGGTGACCCCGACCAACGCAGCAGCGCCAGGCCGGGGACCGCCGACGCTACCGTCGACCGCCGTCGAGGTAGCGCAGCACTGCGGTGACCCGGCGGTCGGCCCGGTCGTCGGGGGGCAGCTGGAGCTTGGCGAAGATGCTGCGGATGTGTTTGTGCACCGCGCCTTCGGTGACGTACAACCGCTCGGCGATCGCCGTGTTGCCGAGCCCCTCGGCCATCAGCCCCAGCACCTCGCGCTCACGCGGCGACAGCTCTCCCAGTGCCGCGTCCGGCCTGCGGTGGCGGGCCAGAAACTGCCCCACCACCTCCGGGTCGATCACACTGCCGCCGTCGGCGACCCGGTGCAGCGCGGCGAGGAACTCCTCGACCCGACCCACCCGCTCCTTCAACAGGTAGCCGAGCCCGACCGCGCCGACCGAGAACAGGTCGGTGGCGAACGCCTGCTCCACGTACGCCGAAAGGACCAGCACCGCGAGGCCGGGCTGCCGGCGACGGGCCTCCACCGCGGCCACGATGCCCTCGTTGGTGTGCGTCGGCGGCATCCGCACGTCCACGATCGCCACGTCCGGCGCGTACGCGTCGACCGCGGCCAGGAACTCACCCGGGTTGCCCGCGGTGGCGACCACGTCCAGGTCCTCCGCCCGCAGCAGCAGCGCCAACCCCTCCCGCAGCAGCGGGTCGTCCTCGGCGATCACGATCCGCACGGCAACTCCACCTCCAGTCTCGTCGGCCCACCCTTGGTGCTGGTCAGGGTCATCCGGCCGTCGTACGCCCCGACCCTCCGACGGATGCCGGTCAGCCCCGAGCCGCGCGTCTCGTCGACGTCGCCGCGCCCGTCGTCCTCGACGGTCACCGACAACCGGCCCTGCTCGCGGCGTACGGTCACGTCGACCCGGCCCGCGCCGCTGTGCCGGACCACGTTGGTCAACGCCTCGGCCACCACGAAGTAGGCGGTGGCCTCCACCGAGACGGCGCAGCGTACCGGCACGTCGACCGTGAGCCGGCAGGGCACCGCGCAACTGCCGGCCAGCCCGGCCAGGGCACCGGCGAGGCCCCGGTCGTCCAGCACGGGCGGCAGGATGCCCCGGACCACGGTACGCAACTCGCCGAGCGCCTGTTCCGCCGCGTCCTGCGCCCGCCCGAGGATCTCGTCGGCCCGGTCCGGGTCCCGCCGTACCGCCCGGCGGGCCGCCCCCAGCAGCACGTTGACCGCGACCAGCCGGTTCTGGGTGCCGTCGTGCAGGGCACGTTCGATGCGACGCAGTTCCACCGCGTGGGCGTCCAGCGCCGCAGCCCGGGTGGCGGTCAGCTCGGCGACCCGCAACGACAGGTCGATGCCCGGCGGCGGAGGCAGCAACCACCGTCCCGGCCGGGCCTGGAGGCGGGCCAACGGCGGACCGAGCGCGACCACGGCGACCAGCCAGCCCAACCCGAGCAACCCGACCAGGAGTGCCTCGGCCGGCCCGTCGATGCGCCACCAGACGATCCCCGGCGCCCCCGCCCCGGGCGGCAGCAGCCGGTACCACAGCGGGAACGTGAGGTCCTGCACGGCGTAGAGCGGCAGAGCGAGGCCGAGCAGCCCGCTGGCCAGGCCGGTGACCGCGTGCAGCGCGACCCAGCCGAGTTCCCGCCGGACGAACGGGTCGCGCACCGCCACCCGCAGCTCGGCCGGCACCGGGCCCGGGGCGGGGAGCTGCGTGCCCCAGCGGGACAGCCGGGCACGCTCGCGGTCGGCCACCGAGCGTACCGCCCGCAGCGCGCCGGGTGCCGCCGGCAGCCCCACCCAGACCAGGCAGGCCGTCGCGACGAGCAACACCCACAGCAGCGCAGCCAACGCCAACAGTGCGGTGGCCAACCCGCCGACGAGGTGTTCGAGGGCGTCGACCGAGGCACGAGCCCGGTCCCGCAGGTGTGTCATCGGAAGACCTCCCGCGCCAACATAGGCCACCGGGCGGGCGGCCCGGCACCGTCGGCGCGGAAAGTAGCGCCTGCTGTACCGCCGCCGGTCGCGCTGGCGGGATCGTGCCCGACCCACCGCCACGCCTAGCGTCAACCTGGTCGAACACCCGCCGCCCGAGGAGGCAGCCATGACCGATCCGTACCGCATCGCCGACGCTCCGACCAAGCCGGAAGCCGACCTGCTCCGCCCGCTGCTGTGGCTGGTGCTGGTGGTCAGCCTCGCCGCCAACGCGGCGCTGACGACCGTGTTGGACAACCAGTGGGCCGGCTCCGCCTGCGGCCTGCTGGCGGTGCTCTGCGCCGGGACGCTGCTCGCCCGGCACCGCCGTGCCCGGTGACCGGCGCACGGGACGCGGGCCCGCCCCTCCCCGGCCACGGGGCAGGGGAGGGGCCGGCCGTCGCCTCTCCGCCGACCGGCGCTCAGCGGCCGTCGGCGGCGGCGCGGAGGGTGAGCACGTAGCTAGCGGTGAGCGCGACGACCCGGTCGTCGTCCCCGGTCAGCCCGGCCAGGGCCCGGGACGCCGTGTCCCCCGGGATGTCCGCGAGCGCCTGGGTCAGCCGACGCCGTGCCGACGCCCCGAGATCTGCCCGGGTGAGCAGGCCGATCAGGCGCGCGGCGATCCGCTCCGCCGTGGCGGGATCGGTCGCCAGCGCGCTCAGCGCGTCGGCGGCGTCGACGTCGTTCACCTCGGCGACGACCATGTCGACGAGCGTCGGCACGGCGTCGGGCTCGCCACGGACGCCGAGCGCCAGCGCCGCGTACCTGCCGACCACGGGGTCCGGGTGGCGCAGGGCGTCGCGGAGCAACGTGGTGGCGTCCCCACCCGGGATCTCGACGATGGCCCGGACGGCACGTTCCCGCACCCCGGCCTCGGGTGCGTCGAGCCCCTCCGCCAGCAGGGGCAACCCGTCGACGCCCAGGTGCGCGAGCGCCCAGCGCAGCGCCCCGGCGACGTTCGGGTCGGACTCGTCCAGCACCGCCGTGACCAGTGCCTCCACCGGCACCGGTACCTCACCGACCGAGGCCAGCGCCGCGCGTTGACGCTGCTCCGCGCGCGGTGAGCCCAGGTCGCGCAGGAGCGCGACCACCTGCAGGACGTCCTGCCAGTCGGCGGGCCCGGCGGCGTCGATCCGCCGGAGACGGGTGAGCAGCTCCCGCTCCGCGGTGATGCGCGCCCGGGTCTGCCGGATGAGGTCGTCGACGAGTTCCGCAGGGGTGAAGGCCGGGTCGTCGAGTGCCCGTCCCACCGCCCGCAGCGACAACCCCAGCGAGCGCAGGCTCTCGATGTGGAAGATCCGGCGAAGGTCCGCGCCGGAGTACTCGCGGTAACCGACGCCACTACGACCGGTCGGTCGTAGCAGTCCGAGCGACTCGTA
This sequence comes from Micromonospora sp. NPDC049081, assembly GCF_040648835.1. Taxonomy (NCBI): domain Bacteria; kingdom Bacillati; phylum Actinomycetota; class Actinomycetes; order Micromonosporales; family Micromonosporaceae; genus Micromonospora; species Micromonospora sp. NPDC049081. The sequence goes on from NZ_JBEZEK010000006.1 coordinate 53,437, forward strand.
GTGCCTGAGCATCCGGGCGCTGACCCCGCAGCGTCGCGACACGTCACCGATCAGCACCGCCTCACCCCGGCCCGCCGGTCCCGCCGAGCGCCACGATGCGCGTCGCCTCCCCGAGGGAGAACTCGAATCCGGCGTCCGGGTCGCGCAACAGCCGCTGCGTGGCGACCGCGTGCGCGCGTACCCGGGGATCCGGATGCGTCCCGGCGGCGTGCAGGACCGGCGGGACGACCTCGCCGAGCGCGGACAACGCCCTGCTGAGGCTCAGCCACGTCGCCCGGTCGCCCCGCCCGAGCTGGGTGGCCAGCACCTCGGCCAGGCCGGACTCCGCGCCGTCGGGCACCAGCGCGACCGCCGCCCGCCAGGCGCTGCGTGCCACCTCGTCGTCGGGGTCGGTCAGCAGGGCCCGGGTGATCGCCGGCCAGGCCCGCCGGTCCCCGATCTTGGACAGCGTGTGCAACGCCTGACTGCGGGCCTGCGCCCGGGTCGACCCCAGGGCGGCGACGAGCCGGGGCACCGTCACCTCCGGCGGGTGACGGGTGAGCGCCCAGGTCAACATCTCGCGGACGGAGAAGTCCGGTTCGGTCCCGCAGCGGGCGACGAGCGGGTCGACGAAAGCCGGGTCGGGGGTGGTGCCGACCGCCAGCGCGGCCCGCAGCCGCACCGACGGGTCACCACTCGCCAACCCCCGCAGCGCCCGCGTCGGGTCCACTTCCGATCTGGTCATCCGGACCACCTCCCCGACGCAGTGTCGACCCTGACACCGTGTCAGGGTCAACCGGTGCTCCGCTGCGTCCGCCCGATCCGGTGGGCGTCCGCCGGGTCACCGGGGCCGGCGCAGGACGACCGGTGGACCGAACCGGACCGGCACGCCGGGTGAGTACAGCACGCTGACCGGCGGTCCGGTCGGCGCCGGCAGCCCGGCGGCGGTGACCAGTTCGTCGTCCAGGTGCAGCAGCTCGGCCCGGCGCAACGGCCACTGCGGATGCCAGTTCGGCAGGTGCAGGGTGCGCCCGTACGCCCGGGTGTGCAGGCCCCACCGGGCGGTGAGGAAGTGCTCCAGCGGGGTCGGCCGGTGGATCGGCGCACCCACCCGGACCACCATCCGGCTGGTCGTCCCGGCCGGCCCTGGCCAGCGCCGACGACACCGGTAGCTGCGCAGGTCACCGTCGTGGTCCAGGCGCATCGCCGACCACAGGTACGGCAGCCCCAGGGTGATCCGGGCGACCAGCACCGGGATCAGCCGGGACGCGTCGAGGGACCGGAACACCACGGCCCGCCGACCGGCCTGGTCCACCGAGTAGAGCCGCACGTTGGTCTCCCAGAAGGTCCCCAGGTACGGCACGGCGGGCCCCCGGCCGAAACCGAGGCCGACCATCCGGAAGCCGATCAGTCCGACGTGGGTGGTTCCGTCGACGGTGTCCGGACGGGTACCGGCCGGCAGCAGCGGCGCGACGAGTTCCGGGGCGACCGCCCAGTGCAGGAAGGTCAGGTCCGCCCACCGCTGGCGCAGCAGCGTACGGGGGAACGTCTGGACGGGTGCGGCGACGACCGGTTCGATCTGCACGCACCCATCCTGCTCCACCGCCCCCGGCCGGTGGGACGGGTCAGTGCAGGGTCCGTCGGGCCGTCTGCCCGGCGACGGTGGACGAGGGGGCGGCGGAGCGACGGGTGACGACGAGCCCGAAGGCGGCGGCGGTGAAGAACATGAGGCTGCCGTAGACCACCGACGGCATGGCCATCGTGGCGTTGTCGAGCAGGGTCGGACTCATCCCGATGGTGATGGCCAGGGTGGCGTTGTGCAGGCCGATCTCGAAGGAGGAGGCGACCGAGTCCCGGTGCCCGGCCCGCAGCAGCCGGGGCGCGAGGTAGCCGACGGCGAGGCTGGTCAGGTTGAACAGCACCACGACCCCGATGAGCTCCCCGAGGGTGGCCAGCACGTCGTCCTTGATGCCGGCCACCGCCCCCACGATGATCACCGCCAGGACGAGCACGGAAATGATCTTCACCGGGCGTTCCATCCGCAGGGCGAAGGCGGTGAACCGACGCCGCAGCAACATCCCGATGGCGATCGGGATCAGGACCAGCGCGAAGACCTGCACCACCTTGCCGAACTGGAGGCCGATCGTACTGTCCGCACCGACGAAACCGGCCACCGACAGGTTGACGATCAACGGGAGGGTGAACAGGGCCAGCACCGAGTTGATCGCGGTCAACGACACGTTGAGCGCGACGTTGCCCCGGAACAGGTGGCTGTAGAGACCGGCGGTGCTGCCGCCCGGTGAGGCGGCGAGCAGCATCATCCCCACCGCCAGCTCCGGGCGCAGATCGAAGGCGGCCACCAGGCCCAGGCAGATCGCCGGCAGGACCAGCATCTGACAGCCCAGGCAGATCAGCACCACCCGGGGCTGGCGGGCCACCCGGCGGAAGTCCTCGACGGTCAGGCTGAGACCGATGCCCAGCATGACGATGCCGAGGGCGACCGGAAAGAGGGCGAGCGACAACCCGGAACCCATGACCCACCACCCTGCCCGACGGGATTGACGTCTTTCACTGCATCCTGGCAGCGGCCGGCCCGTCGGTCATCTCGCCGAGTGCTCATCCACTCCCGACGGCCGGTGTCGAGTAGCGGACGGTCGCCCGGGGTGAACGGATGCGTAGGCCTGACATGATTACTCCATGTCAGCGTCTGACCACACCGAAGACGCCGCCGTCGACCCGGCGCGTCGCACGCAGGACCGCCCCACCGACCAGGAGCACCCCGCCGACCAGGAGCGCAGCGCGCAACAGCAACGGGCAGTCGACGCCGAACCCGCCCACCCCGACGACCGGGACGGCAACTCCGGTCCCCCTGGCAGCAGCGCGGACGAGCCGCCGGCCGACGCCCGACCGACGCGCCGACAGCGACTGGTCCGGTCCATTCCGACCGTCGTCGCCGTCCTCGCCGGGGCGGTGGGGGTGGTGGGCGGTGTCGTGACGTTGATCCCGCACCGGCCCCCGTCCTCGCCTTTCGCCGAGTCGGCCTTCTCCGAGTCGTTCAACTCGCCGCTGGCCGACCCGCAGGAAGCCGACCGGTACTACGCGAGTTGGACCGACCCCGACGGCGACCGCGATCCGGATGACGCCTGGACCACCCAGGTGGACACCGGCAACGGCCTGTTCCGGCTCACCAACCGGGCCGACCGCAACGCCGTGCGCTACCACTGGGTCAGCGTCCGGGACCACCGCACCGGCACGGCGCTCGACGCCGCCGACAGACCGGTCACCGTCGACGTCCGGATTCCCGAGCACGGCACCCCGGCAAGCTCGGCGGGCCTGCTCTACCGGGCCACCGAGCAACCCCGGGCGTACTACGCCTTCCTGGTCTCGCCCGACGGCACCTACTCGTTCGCCGTCCGTCGGCCGAGCGGCGACGGCGGACTGTCCTACCGGTTCACCGAGGCCTCGGACCGGATCCGGCCCGGCGGCTGGAACCGGATCGGGATCGTCGGCCACGGCGACCGGCTCGACCTCTACCTCGACGACACCCGGGTCAAGACGGTGTCGGCGGAGGAGCTGACCGACGGGCAGAGCGGCGTCATCGCGACGAGCACCGGCGTCTTCGAATTCGACAACTTCCAGCTCTACCGGTGACCGGCGGGGCCGGCGGGCCACGTGCCGGAGGGGACCGGGGGCCGGCGCACCGACGACTCGTCTGCGTGAACCGGTGACGGCACCGGGTGTCGGGTAGCTGACGCGGCGTAGTCGGGTGCCCGCTAGAGGTGGGTACGGCATGAGCGGAGGGTGACAACAGCCGACCCGCCACTGCGAGACGAGGTAGTCATGCCCGTCACTCCGAGCTATCCCGGCGTGTACATCGAGGAAGTCGCGAGTTCCGTCCGCCCCGTCATCGGCGTGGCGACCGGGGTGACCGCCTTCGTGGGATACGTCCGGACCGGACCGGAGCACCGGGCCGTCCGGGTGAACACCTTCGGCGAGTTCGAACGCCGGTTCGGCGGGGCCGACCGGGACTCCGAACTCAGCCTGGCCGTGCAGCAGTTCTTCCGCAACGGCGGGGCCGCCGCCCTGGTCGTGCGGGTGCCCCGCGCCGACGCCCGGGCCGCCTCGGTGACCCTGCTGGACAAGGTCGGCGCCGGGGCGAAGTCCGCGCTGCTGCTGGACGCGACGAGCACCGGTGCGTGGGGCAGCGGACTCCTCGTCGACGTCGACCACGACGGGGCCGCCGACGCCACGTCGTTCAACCTGACCGTCACCGACACCGCCACCGGCGACACCGAACGGTTCACCGGTCTGTCCGCCGACCCGACCAGCGCCGCGTACGCGGTGCCCCTGCTCAACGACCCGGACCGGGGTTCGGCGCTGGTCCGGGCGCGGGCCGGGGCCGCCGGGGCGGGACGACCGGTGCCCAGCGGCACGGTCGGCGCGGCGCTCGGCACGCCCACCGTGGACGCCGCCAAGAACTACCGGCTCACCGTGCAACCCGACCGGCCCACCAAACCGGACCCGAACGACCCCGCCAAGACCGTGCCGGCGGTCGCCCCGGTGACCGTCACCGCGCTGACCAAGGGCGAACGGCTGCCGTCCTCCCCGGCCGGGGTGGCCGCGCTGCTGCAACGGAAGGTCAACACGGCGCTCGGTGCCGCCGACGGCGCGGCCGGCCTGCGGGTCCGGGTGGTACCCACCGCCGCCGGTGGGCTGCGCGTCCTCGGCGACGTGGACGCGTTGGTCGCCCCGGCGGCCGTGGACGCCGCCTTCACCGTCGCGGGGGTCACCCCCGCCGGTGACGTGGCCGACGGCGCGGCCCTGCTGGGCCTGTCAGGTGCTGCCACCAACGTGGGCCGGATCAGCCCGCTCGGCGTCAAGCGGCTCGGGCAGGGCGACCTGGTCACCGGCTCCGACGGCACCACCCTGCCCGGCACCGGCGCGCTGATCGGCAGCGAGGCCGCCTACACCGGCATCTACGCGCTGCTCAAGACCGACCTGTTCAACCTGCTCTGCATCCCCGACGCCACCCGCGCCAAGCGCGGCGACCCCGGCGTCGTCGACAGCGGGCTGGACCCGGAGGCGGTCTGGTCGGTCGCCTACGACGTCTGCGAACGGCGGCGGGCGGTCCTGCTGGTCGACCCGCCGCCGGGAGTGGACGACCCGGACCGCGCCCTGGACTGGATCAACCAACTCGGGGTCAAGGGCCCCAACGCGGTGGCCCACTTCCCCCGGCTGCGCATCCCCGACCCCACCGACGGCTTCCGACCCCGCACCGTCGCCCCCGGTGGCACCCTCGCCGGCCTGTACGCCCGCCAGGACACCGAACGGGGCGTGTGGAAGGCACCGGCCGGCACCGAGGCACAGCTGCGGGGGGTGACCAGCCTGGTCTATCCGCTGACCGACGCCGAGAACGGTGTGCTCAACCCGTTGGGGCTCAACTGCCTACGCACCTTCCCGGTGACCGGCACCGTCAACTGGGGTGCCCGCACCACCGCCGGCGCGGACGTACTGGCCAGCCAGTGGAAGTACACCCCGGTCCGACGGCTCGCGCTCTATATCGAGGAGAGCGTCTTCCGGGGCACCCAGTGGGCCGTCTTCGAGCCCAACGACGAACCGTTGTGGTCACAGCTGCGGCTGAACCTGACGTCGTTCATGCAGGACCTGTTCCGCAAGGGCGCGTTCGCCGGGCGCACCCCGCGCGAGGCGTACCTGGTGCGGTGCGACGCGGAGACCACCACCAGCGACGACCGGGACCGCGGCGTGGTCAACGTGGTCGTCGGGTTCGCCCCGCTCAAACCCGCCGAGTTCGTGATCGTGCGGATCCAGCAGCTCGCCGGCCAGAGCCCGTCCTGAGAGGTGTGAGTCATGGTGCAGTTCGCGGTCAACCCGACGCGCTTCGACCCGTACAAGAACTTCAAGTTCCGGGTGAAGTGGGACGGCCGCTACGTGGCCGGGGTCAGCAAGGTCAGCGCGCTGAAACGAACCACCGAGGTGGTCAAGCACCGCGACGGCGGCAACGCCTCGACCAGCCACAAGTCGCCGGGGCGTACCGAGTTCGAGGCGGTCACCCTGGAGCGGGGGCTGACCCACGACGCCGAGTTCGCCCAGTGGGCCGGACGGATCTGGGCGCTGCACGCCGGGCTCGGCTCGGAGGTGTCCCTGGCCGACTTCCGCCGGGACATCACCATCGAGCTGCTCAACGAGGCCGGCCAGGTCGCCCAGTCGTACCGGCTGTTCCGCTGCTGGGTCTCGGAATACCAGGCGCTGCCGGAGCTGGACGCCAACGCCAACGCGGTGGCGATCGAGCACATCAAACTGGAGAACGAGGGCTGGGAACGCGACGAGGCGGTGCCCGAACCGGCCGAACCCCGGCTCGGGTCGTGACCGGGGGGCCGCCGCTGACCGAGGTGGCGCTGGTCGACGCCTGGGACAGCGCGCTCGGTCGGCCCGCGCCGGTCCGGGGGTTGCTGCTGCTCGGCCGGGCCGACGCCGACCGGCTGCCGGTGGGCGAGGTGACGGCGCTGCTGCTGGCCGCCGCCGGTGACTGGACGGGCGGCCGGGTGGCGGCCACGGTGGACTGCCGGGCCTGCCCGGAGCACCTGGAGGTGGCCCTCAGCGTCGCCGACCTGCTGGCCGCCGCACCGGACCGCACCGACGCGGACCGGGCCGCCGGGCCGTTCACCCTCACCTGGCGGGGGCACCTGCTGAGCCTGCGGCTGCCCACCACCGCCGACCTGGCCGGGGCGGCCCGGGCCGGTGACGCGGCGGCGGCCGAACGGTGGTTGTTCGACGCCTGCCTGCTCGACGCCACCCCGCCGCTGGCCGACCCGTCCGCCGCGCTGCCGGCGGTGTCCGAGGCGATGGCCGAACGCGACCCGCTCGGCGTCGTCGCGGTCACGCTGACCTGTCCCGGCTGTGGCGGCAGCACCGAGGCACTGCTGGACGTGCCGGCCTGGGCGTGGCAGGCCGCCGACACCCGGGTCCGCCGGCTGCTCGACGAGGTGCACCGACTCGCCCGGGCCTACGGCTGGTCGGAGGCGCAGGTGCTGGGGCTGGGCCCGCACCGGCGGGCCGCGTACCTGGAGCGGGTCCCGTGACCGGCTACCTGGCCGCGCTGGCCGCGCTGGCCGTCGGCACCGCCCCCCGGCTGCGCCCGCGCGGCCACGGGCGTTTCGAACCGGACACCCCGCAGGTGGGCGGGTTCCTGGCCGACGAGCAGGAGTCGACGGCACCCCCGCCGGCCAGCCGGCCGGTCACCCCGCCGGTGCCAGACCCGCCGCCGACGCCCCGCCCCCACGTCGCGGTGGCACCGCCCGGCCCGGTGAGGACACCCGCCTCACCGGCCGCCCGGATGCCGGCCCCCGAACCGCCGCACCCGGTGCCACCGCAGGGCAGCAACGCCGCAGGGCGGCAACGCCCGGTGGCCGGGCCGACCCCGGCGGCGGCGACCCGCCCACCAGCACCCGCACCCCTGCCCGCTCCGGCGACCGGTTCCGGCTCCGTCCCGCCTGTCGGCGTGCCGACGGGCCGGGCCACGCCGCCCCCGCCGCCGGCCACCCCCGCCGCCGCGCAGCGGCCCCCGCAGCCATCCCGCCGGGACCACCCGGACCGGCCGCCGGCCCACACCCCCGCCCCGCACCCCGTCGTCCCGCCCCCGGCCGTCGCGCCGGTGCGCGCCGGCACCGTGCCGCCTCCCGCACCGCCCGCCACCCCCGGGCACCGCCCCCCGGTCACCCGGGCCACCGCCCGGAGCCCGGAGCCGGTCACCGTGCACGTGCACATCGACCGGATCGAGGTACGCCTCGCCGGCAACCGGCGGCCCGCGACCGCACCGGCGGCCACCACACCGGCCACCGCCGCCACCCCGGCCGTCGCCCCGGGGCCGGCACCGGAGTTGGAGTCGTACCTGCGCGGGGCGGGGGTGCCGCGATGAGCACCGGGTACGCCCTGGCCGCCGTCACCGCCGTGCTGCGCGGGCAGCTGATGGCCTACCTGCGGGCCACCGGCGCCTCGTCGGCGGTCGGCGGGGTCTCCGTCTCGGCGGGCCCACCGGACCGGGTGACCGTCGGCAACCAGGAGGGCAACCAGGTCAACCTGTTCCTCAGCCGGGTGACCCGGAACCCGACCTGGGCCAACCTCGGCCCGCCGCCGCGCAGCACCGGCGGGGACGACGTCGCCGCGCCGCCGCTCGGCGTCGACCTGCACTACGTGGCCAGCGTCTACGGCCACGACCCGTTGACCGGGGAGATCCTGCTCGGCCACCTGCTGGCGATGCTGCACGAGACGCCGGTGCTGACCCGGGCGACGATCCGCCGGTCACTCGCCCCCGACCCGCCCGACCCGACGCTGCCCGCCGCGGTGGCCGACTCCCGCCTCGCCGAGCAGGTCGAACTGCTCCGGGTCAGCGTCACCAACAGCCCGGGCGGGGAGGAGAGCTTCCGGCTCTGGTCGGCGTTCAGCGCGCCGTACCGCAGCAGTGTCTTCTTCGACGTGTCGGTGGTGCTGATCGACCCGCTGCGCGGTGCCCGGGAGCCCCTGCCGGTCCGCGCGGTCACCGCCGGCACCGTCGACGTCGACGGCCCCGAGGTGGACCTGGTCCGCGCCGACGGGCCGACCGGCACCCCCGTCACGGCCGGTGCGACGCTGGTGGTGACCGGCCGTAACCTGGCCGGGCCGGACGTCCGGGTGCGGATCGGGACGGCCTCGGCCAGCCCGGCCACCGCCTCGGCCGGTGAGTTGCGGCTGCCGATGTCCGCCTTCGACCGGCCCGTCGCGGCCGGGGTCCGTGGCCTGGTCGTCACCCACTCGGTGGCGTTGGGTGACCCACCCACGCCCCGGCCGGCGATCAGCTCCGACGCGGTACCGGTCAGCTACCGGCCGACGATCACCGTCGCCCCCGGCGACGTGGTAGTCGGGTCCAGCCGGACGGTCGACGGGGTGGTGCTGCGTACCGGCACGGTCACCGTCGACGTCGTGCCGGAGGTCGAGGGCGGCCAGCAGGTCACCCTCGGGCTGACCGGGGCGGGTGGCACGGTGCTCGGCGCGCCGGCCGACAACGGGGTGCCGTCCGGTGGGCAGCACACCGGGCGGATCAGCTTCGCCTTCCAGGACCTGCCCGCCGGCACCTACCTGGCCCGGTTGCGGGTGGACGGGGTGGACAGTCCGCTGCACGCCGACCCGACCGGCCGGTACGACGGCCCCGCCGTGGTGCTGTGATGCCCGCCCCACGCCCGGCCGCCCACTGGCCCGGCCCACCGCCGGCCGCCGGGCACGACGGTGGGCTGGCCGCCGAGGTGGAGCGGATCCACCTGCTCCTCAAGGGCGAACCGGCCCCGGACGGCCCGGCCGACGGGTCGACCCCGCACCGGATCGCCACCGGGTTCGGGCTGACCGCCTTCGAACGGGACGTGCTGGTCGCCTCGGTCGCCGGGGAGCTGGGTCTGCTCGACCGACCGCCGACTTTCGCCTGGTGCCTGGCCGCCCTGCCCGGCGGGCACTGGGACGCCCTCGCCGCCGACCGTCCGCTGCGCGCGGCGCGGCTGGTGGAGTTGGGTGAGGGGCCACTGCCGCACGCCCCGCTGCGGGTCGACGAGCGGGTCCTGCACGAGCTGCGCGGCGTCGGACGGCTCGACGAACGGTTGCGGCCCTACCTGGTGTCGTTGCCCCCGCCGCCGGCCGTCCTGCCGGCCAGCCGTCGCCGGGCCGCGCAGCAGCTCTGCGCCGCCTGGCAGGGCGGCCGTCGCCCGCTGCGGGTCTGCGGCCCCGACCCCGCCGACCGGGTCGACGTGCTGGCGGCGGCGTGCGCGACGGTGGGCCGGGCCGGGCACCGGGTGGCCGCAGCCGACCTGCCCCGCGCGGTGACCGACCGGGACGCGTTCGCCCGGCTGTGGAACCGGGAGGTGGTGCTCGCCGATCCGGTGCTGGTCGTCGACCTGACCGGCGACGAGCCACCCGAGGTGAGCGCCGCCGTGGCGCAGTTGCTGGCCCGGCTCGTCGGTGACGTGGTGGTCAGCGTCCCCCGCGCCGTCGCCCTCGACGGGGTGGCCCCCGGGCCGACGGTGGACCGGCCGTCCCGGGCCGAGCAGCGGGCGCTGTGGCGGGAGTCGCTGCCCGGTCGCGCCGAGGCAGCCGCCGCCGTCCTGGCCCGGGAGTTCGACCTGGGACACCGGGAGATCCTCGACTCCGCCGTCCCCGGTCCGACCGTCGACCCGGTGGCGGTGGCGCGGGGGCTGGTCCGTGAGCGGGTCCGGCGGGACCTGGACGGGTTGGCCGAACGGATCGACGTACGGGCCGGGTGGGACGACCTGGTGCTGCCCGCCCCCGCCCTGACCCAGCTACGTCAGTTGACCGCCGCGGCGGCCGGCCGGGCCCTCCTGGCGGAGCAGGGCTTCGCCGTTCGGACCGGCCGGGGTCTCGGGGTGGCCGCGCTGTTCGCCGGGCCCAGCGGCACCGGCAAGACCCTCGCCGCCGAGGTGGTGGCTGGCGCACTCGGGCTGGACCTGCACCGGGTCGACCTGGCGACCGTGGTGAGCAAGTGGATCGGTGAGACCGAGAAGCAGCTGCGGCGGATCTTCGACGCCGCCGAGCGGGGCGGCACCGTGCTGCTGTTCGACGAGGCCGACGCCCTGTTCGGCCGCCGGTCCGAGGTACGCGACAGCCACGACCGGTACGCCAACATCGAGGTGTCGTACCTGCTGCAACGGATGGAGCAGTACCGGGGCGTGGCGGTGCTGACCACCAACATGCGCACCGCCATCGATCCGGCGTTCCTACGTCGGCTGCGGGTGGTGGTCCCGTTCGGACACCCCGGTCCCGCCGAGCGGGCCGGCCTGTGGCGGCGGGCCTTCCCGGCCGCCGTCGCCACCGCCGATCTGGACCTGCCCCGCCTCGCCGCGCTGGACCTCACCGGTGGGGACATCCACACCGTGGCGCTGCGGGCCGCGCTGGTCGCCGCCGGGGAGGGTGACCCGGTCGGGATGCGGCACGTGCTCGACGCGGTCGCCGCCGAGTACGCCAAACACGACCGGCCCGCCGACCCCGGGTTGTGGTCATGAACATCGAGGTCACGACCATCGAGGTCGACATCCGCCGGCTGGTCCTCACCGGTGTCGACGGGCCGGTCGACGCCACCCTCGCAGCCGAGGTGGGCACCCGGTTGAGCCGGCTGGTCGCCGATCGTGGCCTGCCGTCGGCCGGTGCCCCGGCCAGCGCCCCATCCGCCGGCGACGACCTGCCGACCGCGCTGGCCGAGACGATCTGGGCCCGGCTGCGGCTGCCGGGGGTGGGCCGATGACCAGCCCCGACCCGGCCACCGGCGCGGGAGCCGCCCGGGAGACTGCCGCCCACCGGGCTCCGCCACCGACGACGCAACCCGCACCGGGCCGCGACGACGCCCTCGCCACGCTGACCCGTGAACTGGTCGACCGGTACGCCCCGGCGCTGGGGCTGCGGCCGGACGCCGTGCGGGTGCACCTCGGGGCGGCGGGTCGACGGGCCGCCAACCACGGCGCGCGCGGGCTGCTCGCCGATGGCGCGGTGCACCTGGCCCCGGGCTTCGACCCGTCCCGGGCGGCCGGGCGGGCCCTGCTGGTGCACGAGTTGGGGCACCTGGCGCAGGCGACAGCCGGCACGGCGTACCCGGGGCAGCGGGCGACCGACCCGGAGGGCGAGGCGCGGGCGTTGGCCGACGCCGTCTCGGCCGGGCGGGCACTGTGGACGCCGGTGGCCCGGTTGCCGGCAGGTGTGGTCGCCGCCGACACCGGTGCGGTCGCCACCCCGCCGCGCCCGGCCAGCCCGCCGGCCCCCGACCGGGCGCCGGCCGACGAGGCCGCGACCGGCCCGTTGGAGGCGGAGCTGGGCGCGCTGGTGGAGCGCCGGTACCGGGCGGAACGGGCCCGCATGATCGACCTGCTCGACGGCCTCTGGGTCTCCGGCGACGACGTGCGGGGCTGCCTGCGGATCCTGGACACCCTGCCGTTCGTGGTCGCCCGCAGCCTGGTGCACAGCCTGCCCGCGCCCCGGCGCACCGACCTGGCCGGCAACCTCGACGACGACCACCACCGGGCGTACCCGCGTGCCGCGCTGGCCGCCCTCGGCGGGCAGACCCCCTACCTGCTGCGGGTGCTGGAAGCCGACAACGTGCACGGGTTGAGCGCCGAGGGGCTCGACCCGGTGCAGCGGCGCACCGCGCTGAACGTGCTGCGGGCCCTGCGGACCAGTGTGTTGCGGGAGCTGCTGGGTGGTGACCGCAAGGCGCAGTTCCGGGCGTTGCTGGCCGAGCGGCCCCCGTCGGGCAACGACGCCGACGCCCTGCGCGAGCAGGTCACCATCCTGGGTGGGGCGTCGGCCGACGACGCCCGCCTCGACCGGGACACCGATCTGGCCGCCCTGCTGCGGCGGGTGCAACGGTCGATCGGCGACCGTCGGGCCGACGAGGCGCTGCGCCAGCTCGCCGACCTGGCCCCCGCCGTACCCACCGCCGGTGCCCCGGCCACCGCCGCGTCGGCCGCCGCCGGGCCGCCCGAGCCGGGTCCGAGGCTGCGGTACGCGGTCCGCCAGCTCGACGACGGCGGCCACCTCGACACCCTGCTCGACCAGTTGCCGTGGGAGGAGAAGCGGGTCGACGCGCCGCTCGGCCCCCGGCTGCTGGTCGTGCTCGCCGCCCGCCCGGAGCACCGCAACCTGTCCCGGGTGGAGGGACTGCTGTCGTACGGGGTGTTCGACTGGGCGATCCGCGACCATGAGGCCCGTTTCGCGTACCTGCTGCTGCGTAGTCTCCCGCTGGCCGCGCAGGACCGGTGGCGGCGGCTGGACCAGGGCAGCTGGTTCGACCGGTTGGAGGAGAACATCCCGGCCGAGGATGTGCTCGGTGGCGGCTACACCGGCGTGGGTGCCCTCGCCGAGCCGTGGGACCGCCGCCGGCGCAGCGGCGGGCAGGTCGACGCCGAGCGGCTCGCCGCCGACATCCACCGGATCGTGCAGGACGGCCTGGACGGGGTGAAGGCCGTCGAGCTGGTCCGCCGGTTGATCGGCTACGACCGGCCGACCGGGGCGACCGCCGGGCCGGATGCCCGGGGCCGGGAGGCGTTGCGGACCGCCGTGCACCGGCTGGACGCGCTGCGCGACCTGGACCGCATCCTCGCCGCCCTACCGGATGCGTACCTGACCCACGAGATGTGGCGGGCCGAACTGCTCGACCTGCTGGCCCTGCGCGACCCGGCGCATCTGGAACGGCAGGTCCGTGGCCTGCTGGCGATCGGGCTGACCGACTGGGCGGTGAACCCCCGGGAGGCGTGGCTGGCCTTCCAGCTGGTGCGCAGCCTGCCGGTGGCCGACCAGACCCGGCTGGCCGCCGACGATCCGGACCGGTGGGCCCGGATGCAGTCCGGGATGACCCCGCAGATGCGCGCCTCCCTCGCCGTCACCGCGATCTCCGGTCCGCGCCGTGTGGAGGCCCGCGACCAGCTGCGCGACCGGTTGCGCGACGACCGGCTCTGGCGGGCCGGGCGGGTCACCGAGCTGCGGTCGTTGATCATCCAGGCGTACGCGCTGGACGACCGGCGGTGGGTGTTCCTGCGCTCCCGGGAGGTGCGCGCGGACCTGCTGCCCGACCTGGCGACCCTGGTGGCGGAGCTGCGGCTCTACCACGCGACCCGCCGGCCCTCGTTCGACCCGGAGTCGTTGCGCACCGACGGCCTGCCGACCGTGGTGGGTGACCTGGCCCGGCTGGTCGCGGTGGGGCTGAAGCTGCTGTTTCTCAGCCGCACCGGGTTGAGCCTGTTCACCGACGAGGTCACCGTCGACGAGTTCGACCTGCACGACGCCCAGTGGATCAGCGGCGACCTGGGTGGTGCCCGGCTGCGCGACACCGACCGGGAACGCACCAACCGGCTGTCGCTGTCGGTGGACGCCCGGCAGGGGGTGCTGCGGGTCCGGCTGCCCCGGTTGGAACTCGACGGGGTCAACCGCACCTTCACCGGCAGTTCGCTGCGGACCGGCCGGGTCACCCTGACCGACCTGGACATCGTCGCCTCGTTCTCCGACCGGGGCTACGAGCGGCCGGTCGGCGCGCAGGCCGGGATGGGCGCGTTGAGCGTCTCCGACGTGGTGTACGCCAGCGACGGGCTGCCCGGCGGGCTGCTCGGCCTGACCCGGTTCGGGCTGTCCACGCTGGCGTTCCGGGCCGGGGCGACCGGGCAGGAGAACGTGACCGAGCCGGGCCGGCACGGCTGGGTCGGCATCCCCATCATCGATCCGCTGATCCACCTGCTGCACAACGTCATCTCGTTCTACGGTGGGCTGCCGTTCCTGTCCAAGATCAGCGACGCGTTGCTGGCCCCGTACACGGCCGGAGCGCCGTTCCTGGCCCAGCAGTTCACCTCGCTGACCGCCGGGGAGATCTTCACCCCGCTGGCCAACGCGACGATCGGGCTGCTCACCGACGGGGTGTTCCGCCCGCCCCGTGGGGTCGGCGAACGGGTCACCGACGCGGTGGAGATGATGCACTCGCTGCGGGTCAGCTTCTCCAGCGCCACCGCCGAGGGGCTCTCCTTCGCCGGCCTGCAACAGGTCGGCCGGATCGAGGTGGGTCGCACGCTGATCGGGGTGGCCACCAGCCTGCCGGCCCGGTTGCGTGCCGAGCAGGAGTCGCTGCGGCTGCGCCGCGAGACCGCCACCGGGGCGCAACGTGCCACCCTGGAGGAGCGGCTGCGCGCCGTCGACAGCCAGCTCACCACGCTGGAGCCGGCCGAGCGGGAACTGGACCGGTTGGAGGCCCGGCACCGCTGGCACGCCGAGTCGCTGTCCGAGGCCGAACGCCGCCGGCTGGTGGAACTCTCCGACCAGTTGCGCCAGTCCGTCGGCGGCGCGATCGACATCGGCGGCATCCGGGTCACCGGGCTGACCGGCCGGGTCGAGGCCGCCGGGGTGGAGGTCGACCCGATCCACGCCGAGGCGTCCCTGCCGTCGCGCATCGGCGAGTACCTGCCCGACGACGAGCTGATCACCAGGTTCCGCCGCGACCGGGTCCCGGTCGACGCGGCGACGACGGCCCGGGGCAGCACCGGGTCGGCCACCCTCGCCGGGGTACGGCTGCTGCCCGGCCCGGCCGGCGCACCGGCGCTGCGGATCACCGCCGGGGACCTGCCCACCCGGGCCGACGTCGCCGCCCAACTCGCCGCGCTGCCCGCCGAGCCCCGCTGGGCGGACCGGCGGGCGGAGCTGACCCGCTGGCTGACCGACCTGGACCGGTTGCGGGAGTTGGAGTCGCTGGCCGCCGAACCGGTCGACCCGGCCGGCCGCCCCCTGCCGCGACACCGCACCCGGGCCCAGGAGCAGGAGCTTCAGCTGCTGCGGGAACGGGCCCGCCGGTACTTCGGCATCACCGCCGGCGGGCTGACCGTCAACGGGCTCGACGTCACCCTGGACCCGACCACCCTCGGGGTGCAGGTGCGGCTGGCCGAGCTGACCGCCACCGACGTCCGGGCCGGGGCCACCACCGTGGAGCGGCTGGCCGCGTCCCGGCTGCGGGTACGCGCCGACCTCGACACCGTCGGCGGTGGTCCGCTACCCGCCGAGCTGGCCGGCCCGGCCGCCGCCGCGGGGTTGCCGGTCGGCCGGACCGCCGTCGGATTCGGGGTGGGTGAACTGGCGGTGACCGGGGTCTCCGGGCCGGGCGTGCAGGCGCAGCGGATCGCGTTCACCGCACCGGCCCGCGCCGACGGCACACCCGGCGAGGCGATCCACGGCCGGGTGCTGCCCGACGGCGACGACCTGCGCCTGCCCGACCTGGTGGTGGAGCAGACCGAGCTGACCGGGTTGGCGATGGACTCCCCCGGTCGCAGCGTCTACTCCCGGGGCAGCACCCGGATCGGTCGGATGAGCCTCGACGTGCGGGTCCGCACCGGCGTGACCGCCACCGGCCGGCAGGTCCGTGGCGCGCTGGTCCGCAACCTGGTCATCGATCGGATCGACGCCGACCGGATCGGGATGGACGTCACCGACCCGGCGCCGGGGATGAGCGTCGAGGTGGTCTCCGGCGCGCTGATCGGGGTGCGGCTGCGTGACCTCGACGTGGACCTCACCGGCGAGGAGCTGACCTACTCCGGGCGGTTGACCGTCGGGCAGCTCGACCGGCTCCGGTTCGCCGTGGTGTCCCGCGCGGTACAGGGCGGCCCGACCACGATCACCGGCACCGTGGGTGGCCGGGCGACCCGCCCGAACGCCGCCACGGTGACCGTGGACCTGATCCGGGCCGGCCCGCACCAGGTCGACCCGGTGACCGGCCGGATCCTCAGCGACCCCACCGACAGCCAACGCATCCAGCTCGACGGGCTCACCCTCACCGACACCACCCTGCGGACCCCGGACGGCGCGGTCACCGTACGCCGGGCGGGGCTCGGCGGCCGGCTGGTCACCGAACGGGCCGGCGGGCTGCGCTTCGAGGACGTCGGCCCGGCCCGCATCGAGCTGGGCGCGATCGACTGGCGGGCCGGCGACGGGCGGATCGTCTCCCGGGGGGCGACCGTGCTGGACGGGCTGACCGCCAGCGGTCGCTGGGACAGCACGCCGGAGCAGCGCGACGCCGCCGGTCGGGTCGTCCCGGCCACCGCCGCGCTGCACCTGGAGCGGCTGCACATCGCCCGGATCACCGGGCGGGACCTGCGCTACCGCGACGGGGTGCTCGACGTCGGCCTCGGCCGACCCGAACCGCTCCCGGCCGGGGAACCGGACCGGCCGCCGCTGGAGATCCTCGACGTGGACCTGCGCGGCCTGCGCTGGTCGGCGGCGGCGGGGGTGACCGCCGGACGGCTCACCACCGGGGCGACCCGGGTGGAGATCGCCGGCCGGATCGACGCCGCGCTGCACGTCGACGGCGCGTTGTGGGCCGCCCAGCTCACCCTCGCCTTCGGTCGCGGCGGCCGGATCCAGGCCCGGGTGGTCGGCGGTGAGGCTCAGCTCGGCGTCGGTCCCCGGCCGGGCGAACACGACCAGCACGTCAGCATCCAGGGGCTGGACACCGGCGTGGTCAGCGTCGGCCCGGACCACATCGAGATCGGCCCGGACGGGCAGCCGGGGCTGAGCCTGGCCACCATCTCGGTGGACGCGCTGAACTGGCAGGGTGCGGCGCTCGGCCTGCGGATCCCGTCGGGCGCGGGGGCGATCACCCTACTCGGCATCAGCGCGCGGGCCCGGGTCGACCTGTGGCCGGCGGGCACGCCGGGCGGCCGGTTCCGCCGGCTGCTGCTGCGGGAACTGGTGGTGCAGCAGACCCGGGCCAGCGGGCTGCTGGTGGATCTGCACGACGGCGTCACCATCCGGCTCAACCCGGACATCGAGGCAGTGCTCGGGGAGCTGCGGCTGGTGCCGGCGGCCGGGCAGGACGGCTTCCTGGTGGAGGCGACCCGCACGGCGGAGGGGATGCGGATCCTCGGCGGCCTGCGGATCGGGGCCATCGAGGCGGCCCGGGTCGGCTTCGACATCGGCACGTTCCTGTCCGGCGGCACGGCCGACTTCACCGCCGGTGGGCTCAGCGTCGACTTCCTCGACCACGGTGGGCTGCGGCTCAACCTGGCGCAGCCCACGCTGACCGCGATCAGCGCCCAGGTCACCGCCGACCCGCGCCGGCAACTGCTGTTCCTCGGCGCACCGACCGGACGCCCCGAGTACGGGCTACGGTTCACCTCGATCGGTTACGAGCAGGACCCGGCCGGGCCGGACGGCTCGGCGGCCCCCGGCCGGCGGATCGCCGTACGCGGTGGTGAGGTGACCGGGCTGAGTTTCACCGACAGCGGGCTCGGGTTGTACATCTTCGTCGAGCAGGGGCTGCTCGGCGACCTCACCCACGACCTGACCAGCGGGTCGGGCGAGCTGCCGTCGTTGGACATCCGCAACGCCCGGTTCGTGCTGGACCTGGCCACCATGCTCGGCGGCGGCTCCCCGATCCCGGCCCCGCCGCCCGCCCGGACCACCAGCGCGCAGCGCCGGGCCGCCCTGGCCGGGAAATGGGACGCCCTGGTGCGGGTGTTGGACGCCTACCGCATCGGTGAGGTGCTGGACAGCCTCAACGGGCACATCGACTTCGACGTCACCCACGACGGGTTCCTGTGGGGTGAGCGCAGCTGGGAGGTGCGGCTGGCGTTGCGTGACGGGGCGGTCGACTACCGCCGGCTCACCGGCGCGCTGCCGTGGTGGACCCCGGGCCGGTTCATCGTCGAGGGCGACGACCTGGTCTACCGGGTGCACCTGCCCAGCTTCGGGGCGGAGGGTGCGCCCCCGCCGGACAACGACGTCGACCTCCTACGGTGGCAGCTCGACACCGGCGAGGTCAGCCAGGCCCGCACCGAGCACCTGGTACGCCTCAACCGGCTGCTGCGGCCGACCGCCGCCTCCCGTGACGACCTGCTGCACACCATCGCCGACGTGCAGAGCGACGAACCGTCGACCGGTCCGCCCGGCAGGTTGGCGATCGGCAACGTCGACGTGGACCTGTCGATCAACAACCCCCGGGAGATCACCCTGCCGCTGGGCGGTAGCAACGAGATCGTGCTGGCCCCCGACGCGCTGGTGCACCTCGCCGTCGGCGGTGGGGTGCGCCGGGCCGCCGGTGGGGGCGGCCTGCCGGGTCGGCTGCGGCCGGTGTCGTTGCAGAGCGCCACGGTGGCCCGGGTGAACCTGCTCTTCGACGGGCTCGGCCTGTCGACCGGGCAGATCCGGATCACCGACCTGACCGACTGCACCGTCGACTTCAGCGGGTTGGACCCGCTGCTGATGCAGGGCCGGATCACCCGGGCCGTGGCGGAGCGGATCCGCTGGCGGCGTCCCACCTCTGGAGGCACCCCGTGACCAGTCCCCTCAGCCCCCGGTTGCTGCGCGCCGGCCTGGTCGTGCTCGACCCGGACAGCGGGCGCAGCCGGCGGGTGATCACCCTGCAGTACAACCCGGACTCGTTGACCCGGGGCTTCCAGCTCAAGACGGCCGGGGCCGAGGGCGGGGCGCGGGGCGAGGCGTTGCGGATCACCGGCCCGCCGGTGCAGACGCTCACCCTGGAGGCCGACCTCGACGCCGCCGACCAGCTCACCGACCCCGAGGCGGTGGAGCTGGGGTTGACCGCCCAGCTGGCCGCCCTGGAGTCGCTGGCCTATCCCAGCCTGGCCGCGGTGCAGGACGCCGCGGCGCTGTTGGCCGCCGGCACCCTGGAGGTGGTGCCGCCGCCGGCGCCGCTGGTGCTGCTGGCCTTCGGACGACGCCGGCTCTGGCCGGTACGGATCACCGAGCTGACCATCACCGAGGAGGCGTTCGACCCGATGCTGAATCCGATCCGCGCCAAGATCCGACTGGGTCTGCGGGTGTTGACCGTCAACGACGTGGGCACCGACGGCCGGGCCGGTGGCCTGGCCATGGCCGCCCACCAGCAGCTCGAACAGCTCGCCGGCCGGGCGCGCGGCGGGCGGCTGGCCGACCTCGGCATCGACCGGCTGCCATGAGCGACCCGACGGACACCGATCCGGCCCTGGTGGCCGCGCAGAGCCGGGTCGCGCAGACCCTCTTCGCCGCGACCGGCGCGGGTGGCGTCGACACGCCGGCACCCGGGGCGGTCTCCCCCGACAGCCGGTACGCCACCGTGGGCACCACCGTCACCGTTGACCCGGACACCGGTCGGGAGGTCGTGCACCTGCGTCGCCGGTTCGTGCCGCCCGCGGACCGGCTCGCCACCGCCGGCTGGGAACCGGTCGCCGACGGGGACCGGGTGGACCTGCTGGCCGGTCGGACCGTCGGCGACCCCACCGCGTTCTGGCAGCTCTGCGACGCCAACGGCGTCTTCGACCCGGCGGAGCTGGAGCAGCCGGGCCAGGTGGTCCGGGTCGCCCTGCCCGAGGGGTTCCCGGGGGGCCTCGATGCCTAGCGGGGTGCGGTTGCAGGTGCTGATCGGGCCGTTGACCTTCCGGCCGGCCCCGATGGAGCTGGTGGCGGCGGTGCAGGAGGCGCAGGTCACCCAGAACGCCGGGCAGCGCTCGGGCTTCCAGCTGCGCCTGGCGCTGGGCCGGGGGTCGCTGGTGGAGCGGATGCTCGCCGACGGCGGCCTCGACCCGCCGACCCGGCTGCTGCTGGTGCTGCACGTCGACGGCCGGCCGCAGGTGCTCTCCGACGGGGTGGTGACCCGGCACGACGTGGCCCGCAGCAACGACGCGGGCGCGTCGACGCTCACCCTCACCGGGGTGGACGTGAGCCAGATGATGGACCTGATCGACCTGTCGGACCTGCCGATGCCGATGCCGGCGGAGGCCCGGGTGCTGACCCTGCTCGCCCCGTTCGCCGCGTACGGGGTGGTGCCGATGGTGGTGCCCAGCGTGCTGGTGTTCGCGCCGAACCCGGTGCAGCGGATCCCGGCGGTACGCGGCACCACCTTCGCGTACGTGTCGCAGCTCGCCGACGAGGTGGGCTACACGTTCTATGTGGAGCCGGGGCCGACCCCGGGGATGAACACCGCCTACTGGGGGCCGGAGGTGCGGGCCGGTCAGCCGCAGCCGGCGTTGACGGTCAACGCCGACGCGGGCGCCAACGTGGAGTCGTTGTCGTTCTCCTTCGACGGGGTGCAGAAGACCGTCTACCTGCTCACCGCGTTCCCGGAGCAGGTGCGGGTGCCGATTCCGCTGCCGGTGCCGGACGTCAGCCCGCTCAACCCGCCGCTGGGCCGCAAGATCCCGATTCCGTTGTCGTACCGGCGGATGAACATCGGGCGGTCGAACCCGGGCGGCACCGACGACGCCACCGCCCGGATGGACGTCGTGCAGACCCTCGCCCGGGGCCTGGCCCGGGCCGCCCAGTCGGCGAACGTGATCACCGGGTCCGGCTCGTTGGACGTGCTGCGCTACGGCCGGCTGCTGCGCTGCCGGCGGCTGGTCGGGGTCCGGGGCGCCGGCCGGGCCTACGACGGTGAGTACGTGGTACGCAGCGTGACCACCACGGTCAAGGCGGGCGAGGTCAAGCAGCGGTTCACCCTGGGCCGCAACGCCCAGGTCTCCACCTCGGGAAGGGCACAGCCATGACGACGAGGTACTACGGCAAGTATCGCGGCACGGTGGTCAACCACCTCGATCCGTTGCAGCAGGGCCGCATCCAGGTGACCGTTCCGGACGTCACGCTCCCCCCGTCGAGCTGGGCGATGCCCTGTTTCCCGCTGGCCGGCATCCAGGCCGGCATGTTCGCCGTGCCGTTGCCGGGCACCGGGGTGTGGGTGGAGTTCGAGCAGGGCGACGCCGACCATCCGATCTGGACGGGCTGCTGGTACGGCTCCAAGGCGGAGATCCCGGCGCTGGTGTCGTCGGCCCCGCCGCCCACCCCGCCGATCGTGTTGCAGACCCCCGGCCAGGCCACCCTGATGATCTCCGATGCTCCCGGCCCGACCGGCGGCATCCTGCTCAAGACGCTGACCGGGGCGATGATCTCGATCAACGACACCGGGATCATCATCTCCAACGGCAAGGGTGCCTCGATCACCCTGGTCGGGCCGACCGTCGCGGTCAACCAGACCGCGTTGACGGTGACCTGATGCCCGGCCCGCTGCTGCACGTCGGTGCCGTGCTCACCTGCCCGCACACCGGCCCGGTCACCCCGCAGACCGGCAACGCGCGGGTGCTCGTCGGCGGCCTGCCGGTGGTCACCGCCACCGACGCGTACCCGGTCACCGGGTGCCCGTTCCAGGTGCCGGTGGGCGCGGGCACCAAACCGCAGCCCTGCGTCCAGCTCCGGTGGACCACCCCGGCGGCCCGGGTGCTGGTCAACGGGCAGCCGCCGGTGCTCGCCACCAGCGTCGGGCTCGGGGTGAGCGCGGAGGGCATCCCGCAGGGGCCGCCGACGGTGGCCGGCGTGCAGGTCCGGGCGGTGGCGTCATGACGTACCCGGCGTTCCCGTGGCGGCCGGACAACCGGGGCCGCTCCGGCCTGGCCGGCCCGGACCGGCACGTCGCCGACCTGGTGGAGGCGGTGCTGTTCACCGCGCCCGGCGAACGGGTCAACCGGCCGGACTTCGGCGCGGGTCTCGGCCAGTTGCTGTTCGCCCCGGTCGACGACGCGGTGGTGGGCACCGCCGAGTTGCAGGCCCGCAGCGCGTTGCAACGCTGGCTCGGCGAACTGATCGAGGTCGACGACGTCCGGGTCGACCTGGCCGAAGCGGCGGTGCGGGTGCACGTCGGGTACCGGCTGCGGGCCACCGGCCGGCCGGCGCAGGTGTCGGTGGAAAGGGGTGCGGGATGAGCGTGCGCTGCGACGACGACGAGCGGCGGGCCGAGGTGGGCCGGCCGGGCAGCGCCTTCAACGGCATCGACTGGGTCGAGGTGGACGCCACCGACCAGCGGCTGCTGCACGTCGGTTTCCTGCACCCGTTGCCCGGCCAGACCGGCGGGGTGCCCGCCGGGGCCGCGCTGGCGGTGGAGAACGTACTGGTCGACGGCGGGGTCCGGATCACCGGTGTGCGGGTGCTCAGCGTCGCCGCCACCGGCGCGGAGTTGACCGTCCGGGTGGACCGGGCCGGTGACTTCTCCCCGTACACCCTGCGGTTGGTGCGCTCGGCGGTGGACGACCGGGTGCCGCCCGGGTTCGACCCGGTGCTGTCGGTGCAGACCTTCTCCTTCAAGGCCAACTGTCCCAGCGACCTGGACCCGGCACCGGCCGCCCCCACCGTGACGCCGCCGCCGCCGACCACCGCGCCGGCCGACTACCTGGCCAAGGACTACGCCGGGTTCCGGCGGCTGATGCTCGACCGGCTCGCCGCCCTGCCCGGTGGGGCCGAACGGCACCCGGCCGACCCGCTGATCACGGTGGTGGAGGCGCTGGCGCACGTCGCCGACCGGCTGTCCTACCGGCAGGACGCCGCCGGCACCGAGGCGTACCTGGGCACCGCCCGCAGCCGGATCTCCGTGCGCCGGCACGCCCGGCTGCTGGATTACGCGGTGCACGACGGTTGCGCGGCCCGCGCCTGGCTCAGTGTGCGGGTGGCCGCCGGGTCGGACGTGGAGAGCCGGGGTGTGCCCGCCGGGACGCCGGTGCTGGCCGCCGACCGGGCCACCCCGGCGGTACGGCCCGCCGACGCGGTGGCGCTGCTGGCCGACGGCGCGACCGGCTTCGAGACGTTGACCCCGCTCGCCCCCCGGGCCGCCCGCAACGAGATCGCCCTGTACGTGTGGGGCGGCCGGGACTGCGGGCTGCCCGTCGGCGCGACCCGGGCCACCCTGGTCGACCTGCCGGCCACCGGCCTGGCCGCCGGTGACCTGCTGCTGCTGGAGGAGGTGCTCTCCCCGCAGACCGGCAGACGCGCCGACGCCGACCCCACCCACCGGCAGGTGGTCCGGCTGGTGTCGGCGAACCCCACCACCGACCCGGTCACCGGGGTGGCCGTGCTGGAGGTCGAGTGGAGCGCCGCCGACCGGTTGGCCTTCCCGCTGACCGTCACCGCCTCCGTCGCCGGCACGGGCACCGGCCAGCTGGTGACCTGTGCGGTGGCCCGGGCCAACCTGGTCGCCGTCCAGCACGCCAGCGCGGTGTCCGGGCAGCTCCCGGCCGCCGCCGAACACCGGTGGCGGCCGGTGCTGACCGGCGAGCCGGTCGCCTCGGCGGTGCCGTTCCCGACCGACACCCCGGCCAGTCAGGCCCTCGACCAGGACCCGCGTGCCGCGGTGCCGCTGATCCGGTTGGAAACCACCGAGGGCAGTTGGCGGCCCCGCCGCGACCTGCTCAACGCCGACCGCTTCGACCAGGGTTTCGTCCCGGAACGCGAACGCGACGGCCGGGTGAGCCTGCGGTTCGGCGACGACGTGTCGGGGCGGCGACCACCGGCCGGCACGGTCTTCCAGGTCACCTGGTGGCGCGGCGGCGGGGCGGCCGGCAACCTCGGCCACGACGCGCTGACCACCCTGGTCACCGACCGGGTCGGGCTGCTCGCCGCGACCAACCCGCTGCCCGCCGTCGGTGGCACCGATCCGGAGGACATCGAACACGCCCGGCAGCATGCCCCGGTCGCCTTCGCCACCCAGGAACGGGCGGTCGCCACCGCCGACTGGGTGGCGGCGGCCCTGCGGCTACCCGAGGTGGCCAACGCCACCGCCCGGGTCCGCTGGACGGGGTCGTGGTGGACGGTCTTCCTCACCCTCGACCTGACCGGCGGGCAGCGGCTCACCGACGAGCCGGCGCTGGCCCGACGGCTGGCCGGGCGGCTCGACCGGTTCCGCGTCGCCGGGTACGACCTGCAACTGCGCGACCCGGTCGACCTGCCGGTGGAGCTACGGCTGTGGGTGTGCGTCACCCCGGGCGCGTTCCGCTCCGACGTACGCCGGGCCCTGCTGGACCTCTTCTCCCCCCGCGACCTGCCCGGTGGGGTGCGGGGCTTCTTCCACCCCGACCGGTTCAGCTTCGGCACCCCGCTCTACGTCAGCCAACTGCTGGCCGCCGCGGTCACCGTCCCCGGGGTCACCGACGTCCGGGTGACCGAGCTGCACCCGGTGGGCGTGGTGGCCGGCGGCGAACTGGCCGCCCGGGTGCTGCGGGCCGGCGACACCGAGGTGATCCGCCTCGACAACGATCCCAGCGTGCCGGAGCACGGCATCCTGCACCTCGACCTGGTGGGTGGACTGTGACCTCACGAGTGGGCCGGGGGCCCAACCCGCCCGGCCGCAGTGGCATCGCCTACCGGCTGGGCCGGCAGGCCGACTTCGCCGCCGACCTGGTGGCCCGGCTCGGTGGGCGGCCGGAGCTGGCCGGGCTGACCACCCGGGAGGTCGACGACCCGGCGGTGGCGCTGCTGCACGCCTGGGCGACGACCCTGGACGTGCTCGCCTTCTACCAGGAGCGGATCGCCAACGAGGGTTTCCTCGGCACCGCCACCGAACGCGGTTCGGTGCTGATGCTGGCCCGCGCGATCGGCTACGAGCTGCGCCCCGGCGTGGCCGCGACGACGTGGCTGTCGTTCACCGTCACCGCCACCCCCGGTGCCCCGGACGGGGTGCCGATCCCGGCGGGCAGTCAGGCGCAGAGCGTGCCCGGCCCCGGCGAGCTGCCGCAGGTCTTCGAGACGGTGACGCCGCTGCTGGCCCGGCCGGAACTCAACGCGGTGGGGCTGCGGGTCACCGCGCCCCGCGCGCCCCGCCCGGGCGACGCCACCCTGTACCTGGCCGGCACCGACACCGGGCTCACCCCGGGCGGTGCGCTGCTGGTGCTCGGCCCCGACTGGTTCGACGTCCGTCGGGTGCGCGCGGCCACCGCGGTGCTGCCGGCGGCGGCCACCGCGCTGGACGGCGGTGCGGTGGTGCCGGCGTACACGGTGGTCGGGTTGGACGCGGCGGTGACCGCCCAGCCGCTCGGCACGGACCTGCGTCAACCGGGACGGGACGTGCAGGTGCACCTGCTGGCGCAGCGGGCCGCGCTCTTCGGGCACCAGGCGCAGCCGTGGTCGGCGCTGCCGGTGGCGCTGCGGGTCGGTGAGTTGAACCCGGGCACCAACCAGGTGCTGCCGGGCGCGTACGCCACCCGCAAGGACAGCTGGGTGGACGCCCCGCTGGGCAAGGACGAGCGGGCACTGCACCTGGACCAGTCGTACCCGTCGATCGTGGCCGGGTCGTGGCTGGTCCTGGAGACCGCCGGGGTGCCGCAGCTGCGCCGGGTCGACGCGGTGGCGGAGGTGCCGGTGGCCGACTTCGGCATCGCCGCCCGCACCACCCGGGTCACCGTGGCCGGCGGCGACTCGAACATGTTCTCCCGGCGCACCACCACCGTGCTCGGCGACAGTCGGTTGCTGCCGCCGGCCGCCGCACCGCTGACCGCCCCGCTGACGGCGACGGCGACCCTGGAGCTGGCCCGGCCGACGCCGGGGCTGGAGCCGGGCCGCCCGCTGGTGCTCACCGGTGTCGACCCGGACGGCCGGCCGGTCGGCGAGGTGGTGACCGTGCTGCGGGTACGGGACGAGACCACGGTGGACCTGACGGCCAACGTGACACGGCGTTACCGGCGCGACAGCGTCCGGGTGCTGGGCAACGTGACGGCGGCGACCCACGGGGAGAGCCGGGCGGAGGTGCTCGGGGGCGGCGACGCGCGGCGGGCGTTCCAGCGGTTCACCCTGCGGCACGTGCCGCTGACCTATGTGCCCGCCGCGACCGCGAGCGGCTCCCGCACCACCCTGGCGGTCTGGGTGGACGGGGTGCGCTGGCAGGAGGTTCCGGCGCTGCTCGGGCAGGCCCCCTCCGCCCGGGTCTACACCGTGCGCCGGGCCGACGACGGCACCGTCACGGTCACCTTCGGCGACGGCCTGACCGGGGCCCGGCTGCCCACCGGGCAGGACAACGTGGTGGCCACCTACCGCAGCGGCGTCGGGCGACTGGCCGATCTGGCACCCGGCCGGTTGACGATCCCGCTGTCCCGGCCGCTGGGCCTGATGGAGGTCGGCAACCCGGTGCCCGCCACGGGGGCCGACGACCCGGAGGGGGTGGACCGGGCCCGTCGCAACGCGCCGCTGGCGGTACGCACCCTGGGCCGGGTCGTCTCGCTGGACGACCACGCCGACTTCGCCCGCGCCTTCGCCGGGATCGGCAAGGCCCGCGCGGACCTGGTCTGGGACGACGCCCGGCAGCTGGTCCTGCTCACCGTCGCCGGCCCGGACGGGGCGGAGATCCCGCCGGACGCGGCGGTCCGCGCCGACCTGCTGCGGGCCCTGGACGCCGCCCGCCAGGCGACCGTGCCGGTGCGGATCCTCGGCCACCACCGGCGCCGGGTGGCGGTGACCGCCAGGCTGTTGTTGGCCGCCGGGCACCGGTTCGCGGCGGTCTCGACCGCCGCCCGCGCGTCGCTGGTCGCCGGGTTGAGCTTCGACGCCCGCGACTACGCCCAGCCGGTACGCGCCAGCGAGGTGCAGGCGCTGCTGCACCGGGTGCCCGGGGTCACGGCGGTGGTGCTGGAGCTGCTGTACGACGCCGGGCAGTCGCCGGCCCGCCTCGACGTGATCACCGCCGCGCCGGCCCGTCGGGTCGGTGACGTGCTGCTGCCCGCCGATCTGCTCACCGTGGACGCCGGTGACGTCACCCTGCTGGAGGCATCGTGAGGGCCGAGGAGATCTGGGGCCTGCTGCCGGCCGCGCTGCGCAGCCAGGACGAGGCGGCCGGCGGGGTGCTGCACGCGCTGGTGGAGGTGATGGCCGAGCAGGCCGTCGCGTTGGGTGCCGACGTGGACCAGCTCACCGACGACTGGTTCGTGGAGACCTGCGCCGAGTGGGTGGTGCCCTACCTGGGTGAGCTGGTGGGGGCGGGTCAGTTGCATCCGCTGGCCGACGGCACCGGCCTGTCCGACCGGGCCCGGGTCGCCGACACCATCCGGTTCCGCCGACGCAAGGGCACTGCCGCCGCGTTGGAGGAGCTGACCCGGGCCAACACCGGCTGGAGCGCCGCCGTCGTCGAGTTCTTCGAACGGCTGGTGGCGACCCAGCACGTCAACCACGTCCGCGACGCGCCGGCCACCGCGTCGATCCGGGCCGCCGCGCCGTTGGAGCTGGTCGGTGGGCCCTTCGAGACGGTCTGCCGGACGGTGGACGTACGGGCGATGGACGCCGGTCGGGGCCGCCCCAACATCGGGCACATCGGCCTGTACGTGTGGCCGCTGCCGTCGTACCGGCTGGACCGGGCCACCGCCGCACCGGCCGTGGTGCCGGCGGACGGCCGGTGGTGGATCGACCCGGTGGGGGTGGGCCGGCAGCTGACCGGGCCGACGGTGACCGAGCCGGACATCGACCACCGGGCCGACGAGGCGAACGTGCCCGGTCCGCTGCGCCGCCGGCCGTTGCGCGACGAGTTGGCGGCGCTCGCCGGCGGCACCCCGCCCCCACCCGAGCAGCGGCGCTGGTTCCGCGACGACGACCCGTCGTTCGTGGTGTGGATCCAGCCCACCCCGGCCGACGAGCTGCGGCCGGTCCCGCTGGACCTGCTACGGATCTGCGACCTGGCCGGCTGGGAGCTGCCGACCGGCAGTGTGGTGCGGGTCGACCCGGTGCGCGGCCGGATCACCGTCGCCGCCGGTCGGCCCGTGCACCGCCTCGCGGTCTCCTGGTGGTACGCGTTCAGCGCCGACGTCGGCGCCGGGCCGTACCCCCGCCGGGGTGACCTGGGGGCGGCGGACGGGCCGGTGGACTGGCAACTCGCGGTGAGCGTGACCGAACCGCCACGGGCCGGGGAGGTCGTCGCCTCGCTGGGTGAGGCGGTGACCGCCTGGCACGACTTCCAGGCCACGCACCCGGGCAGCACCGGCCGGATCGTGGTGCTGGACAGCCACCGTTACCGGGAGAACCTGTCGGTGCGGGTGGGGCAGGGCAGCCGGTTGAGTGTGCTGGCCGCGCAGTGGCCCCGGCCGCCGGACCGGCCCCGGCGGCAGACCGACCTCGACCCGGTCGGGGTGCGTCCCTGCCTGCTGGGCACGCTGGCCGTCACCGGGGTCGGTGTCGGGGACCGCCCGGGTGAGCTGGTCGCCGACGGGCTGCTGGTCGCCGGGGCGGTGACCGTCGCCGCGCCCGGTGACGGCGGACCGGGCCTGGGCCTGGTGGAGTTGCGGCACTGCACCGTCGGCCCGGCGGCGACCGGGCTCACCGTCACCGCCGGCAACGACCGGACCCGGGTGGTGGTGCACCGCTGCGTGACGGGTTCGCTGACCACCACCGACGGCCCGTTGACCATGACGGACACGCTGGTGCACGGCCCGGTGGCCGCCGGGGACGCGGCGGCGGAACTGGCCGGGGTGACGGTGCTGGGCACCACCACGGCGCGGGTGCTGACCGCCACCGACTGCCTGTTCGACCAGCAGGTGACGGTGGCCCGCCGGCAACAGGGGTACGTCCGCTTCAGCTACCTGCGGCCCGGCTCGGTCACCCCGCGCCGCTACCGCTGCCAACCGGACCTGGCCCAGCAGGCTCAACCCGACGACCCGGACGTGTCCACCCGGGTCGGGCCGGCCTGGGCGAGCACCCGCTACGGCGACGCCACCTACGGCCGGCTCGCCGACACCGCCGCCACCGAGTTGCGTACGGGGGCGGAGTCCGGGGCGGAGCTGGGGGCGTTCCGGCGTGCCCTGACCCCGCAACGCCTGCACAACCTCACCCTCGCGCTGGCGGAGTACCTGCCGCTGGGGCGGGTGGCCGCTGCCCTGCCCGTCCTGCCGACCGGAGGAACCACACCATGAAGGGCGACATCAGCCGCGTCACGTTCGACCAACGGCGGCACGCGACGAGCGTCCGCAAGCAGCAGGGCCGGGTCGACCTGGACGCGGACTGGAACGAACAGCAGGACATCCAGGCGCACCTGCGGGCCACCGCGCTGACCGACATGGTCGGCGCGGCCGGTGCGCCGCTGGTCGGCGGGGCGTTCGGGTTGACCGGCGGGGCCGACCTGAAGCTGTCGGCCGGCCGCTACTACCTCGACGGGGTGCTCTGCGAGAACGACACCCCGGTGTCCGTGTTCGCCCAGCCGGACCTGCCGGCGGCCGGCCCGTTCGTCCGTAAGCTCGACGGCTCCTGGCTGGCCGGTGGCACCCCGGTGCCGCCGGGGGTGTACGCCGCCTGGTTGCAGGTGTGGTCGCAGCACGTGACCGCGATCGAGGACCCGGCGCTGCGGGAGGTCGCCCTCGGCGGGCCGGACACCACCACCCGGCTGCGGACCGTGTGGCAGGTGCGGTTGTTGCAGGCCGGGCCGCCCAACACCCCGGTCGGCTGCGCGGACACCCCACCCGGCTGGGCGGAGCTGACCGCCGCCTCCACCGGCACCCTCGCGGTCCGTGCCGACCCGACGGGCAGTTCCGGGGGTGACTGCGTGATCCCGACCGGGTCGCCGTACACCGGGCTGGACAACCAGTTCTACCGGGTGGAGATCCTGACCGGTGGGGCGCCCGGGGTGGCCGGTTTCGTCTGGTCCCGGGACAACGCCGCCACGGTGGCCACCTGGGAGAGCATCGACGTCAACGTGCTGACGGTGAAGGTCCCCGGCCGCGACGGCAGTGCCGGCTTCACCAACGGCTCCTGGGTGGAGCTGACCGACGACGGCCGGGAGCAGAACGGCCTGCCGGGCACGTTGGTGCAGGTCGACCGGGTGGAGGGGGACCGGATCGTGATCCGGCCGGGCACCGCCACCGGCAGCCTCGACCGGGCGGACTTCCCGTCGCGGCCCCGGGTCCGCCGCTGGGACGGCCGCGGCACCGTGCCGGCCGGCGGCGTCGAGGTGGACCTGGAACTCGGCATCAAGATCCGGTTCTCGGCGGCGGGCAGCTTCCGCACCGGCGACTGGTGGTCGTTTCCGGCGCGCTCGGCGCTGCACGACGTCCAGTGGCCCCGGGTCGGCACCACGCCGGTGGCGCAGACCCCGCACGGGCCGCGTCGGGCGCACAGCCGGATCGGCATCGTGAGCTGGGACGGCAGCCAGTGGAGCGTGCTGCGCGACTGCCGGCCGGTGTTCGCCCCGTTGACCGGGCAGGCCACCCTGAGCCTGCTCGGCGGGGACGGCCAGGAGGCGGTGCCGGTGCCGGGCAGCCCGGCGACCCTGGTGCCGCTCGGGCACGACCTGGTCACCGGGGTGGCGATGGGCGGTCAGCCGGTCGCCAAGGCCCGGGTCCGGTTCACCGTCACCGGCGGGGCTGGCCGGCTCACCGCCGGGGCGGTCACCGCCACCACCGTCACCGTGGAGACCGGTGCCGACGGCCGGGCCCGCTGCGCCTGGCAACTCGACTCGGCCGCCGCCACCCAGGAGGTCACCGCCCAACTCCTCGACGAGGCCGGGCAGCCGGCCCACCTGCCGGTGACCTTCACCGCCGCGCTGTCGCGCGCCGACCGGGTGTCGTACGACCCGGCCGGGCGGCCCTCGCTGGCCGGGGCGACCACCGTCCAGGCCGCCATCAACCAGCTCGCCGCGTCCGCCACCGGTGGGTGGGCGACCATCACCATCCGGCCGGGCATCGACTGGGTGCAGGCGCTCACCACGCTGCCTGCCGGGGACGTGCTGATCTGCTTCGCCCCCGGCCTCTACACCAGCACCGTGCCGGTCACCTTCACCGGCCGGGCCAACATCCGGGTGCTGGGCAGCGGGCCGGCCAGTCGGATCCGGGTGCAGGGTCAGGAGTTCGCGCTGATGTTCGTCAACTGCGGCACCGTGTCGGTGTCGCACCTGGCGGTGGAGACTCCCGGCCCGGCTGCCGCCGAGGGGCGGCTCGGCCCGGTGTCGGCGCTCAACTGCGCCGAGGTGACGATCGAGCACTGCCAGCTCACCGGGGTGGCCGGCGCGTCACCGCAGAGCACCTGCCTGACCGTCCGCAACGACCAGGGCGCGGCCCCCGGGAAGGTCCGGGTGCTCGACTCGGACTTCCTCATCGGCCACGGCCAGCAGGGTGTGTTGCTGGTGAATCCGGACCACGCGGTGATCACCCGGTGCCGGTTCTCCTGCCCACCCCGGCCGGCCTCGTTGACCCTGGCCGAGCTGGTCAAGGACGAGAAGTTCCGCAGCCAGCTCGCCACCCAGTTGGTGGGGCGGCTCGCCCTGGACCGCGACGACCGGTTGGAGACGGGCGAGTGGAACACCGTGGTCCGGGTCGGCCGGTGGGGCGTACGGATGAACTCGATGGTCCCGCAGAGCGAGTGGAAGACCCTGACCACCCTGCGCCCGCCCACCGCCGAGGACCAGCGCACCGCCGGGGCCGCCGAGGCGTACGTGCTGCGGCTGGCGGACCTGGCCACCGAGGACCCGGCCCAGCTGCCCTCGTACAAGCGGCAGCTCACCTCGCTCAAGGGGCGGCTCGGGCAGAACGCCGGGCGGATCTTCGACACCGACGAGGGCCGCAAGACGCTGCGCGACTACCTGGTCGGTGAGGGGATCGACGTGCGGGAGGCCGACGACATCGCCCGCGACCGCCGGGAGGTGGCACTGCCGGCGCCGGGGGCGAGCCTGCGCTTCGACTCGGCGTTGAGCCAGGGCGCCTGGGAGGCGGCGGTGGCCGCGTCGCCGCCGTCGCGCCCGGTGCAGACCCCGTCGGCGGCGGCGAAGCACCTGCGCAGCGTCGCCGACCGGATCCTGCTGGAGCCGGCCTTCGGCGAGAAGTACGCCGGTGGTTACCGGCGGGACCTGACCGCTGCGGCGGAGGTCTCCGTCGGGGCCTGCGCGGTGGTGATCGGCGGCGGTACGGCGGTCGGCGACGTCGAGGTCTCCGACTGCCGCATCGACCAGGTCGCCGAGGGGATCCACATCGGGGTCTCCTACCACAAGGGACCGCCGATCCAGGGCCGCACCATCCGGGTGACCGGCAACGACATCCACCTCTACCAGGCGTGGTGGCGTGGTTCGGGCACCATCCGGGGCATCAAGATCGGCAGCATCCGGCACGTGTTCGTCTCCGACAACCGGATCTCGGTGGCCGCCGGGGCGGGCGTCGGCATCTGGGCCTTCGCCGCCGGGGGTCCGATCATGGCGATCCGCGACAACCTGGTGCAGAACTGCGAGCCGGCGATCCTGTGCAACCCGTCCTGGTCGGGGGCGCCGGCGAAGCGGCTGTGGTCGGTCACCGACAACGTCTCGTCGAACGGTTCCATCCAGGTGGCCGGGGGTGCGCGCAGCTCGGGCAACGTCAGTTGAGCTGTCACAAGCACGACTGCGTCGGCCCGACGGGCGGGACTACGCTCATGGTGACTGCCACTTAGCACGGTTGCGGATTGCAGATGTGGTCTAGGGGTTCAAATCCTCTGGTAGTCGCCAACAAACGGCAGGGCGGGCCCTCGGGCCCGCCCTGTTCGCCTCGTGCGGGCCGGTGCCCACGCCGCCGGTGCGGGCGACCGCGCCGGTCACGGGCCTCACCCTCTCCCGCCGCTGTTCACCCCGTTTGCGGCCGGAGTAACCCGAGTCGACGTGTCCGGCCGGTCCCGTCAGTGCACCACGACCACTGCCACGGGCGGTTCCAGGTCGGCGAGCCTGGACGGGCGGACCACCAGGAACAGCACCGCCAGCGCCGCCACCATCCCACCCGCCACC
Organism: Micromonospora sp. NPDC049081; assembly: GCF_040648835.1. NCBI lineage: Bacteria > Bacillati > Actinomycetota > Actinomycetes > Micromonosporales > Micromonosporaceae > Micromonospora > Micromonospora sp. NPDC049081. The sequence goes on from NZ_JBEZEK010000006.1 coordinate 86,441, forward strand.
ACCAGCGCCATCGCCACCGCACCGTTGCCCAGCACCCCCACCATCGGCGCGGCCACCGCACCGACGCCGAACTGCACGGCACCGAGCAGGGCCGACGCGGTGCCGGCCGCCTCGCCGTGGCGGGACAGCGCCAGCGCCGGGGCGTTCGGCATCGCCAGGCCGGCCGTCGCCAGCACCACCCATAACGTCACCAGCAGGGCGGGCAGCCCGCCGAATCCGGTCGCGGCGAAGGCCAGCAGCGCCAGCCCGGCCAGCGTGCCGACGCTCAACGAGGTGACCAGGATGCGCTGCGGGGAGAAGCGACGCAGCAGCCGTACGTTGTACTGGGCCGCCCCGATCAGCCCCACCGCGCCCGCTCCGAACGCCAGCGCGAACTGCTGCTCGTCGAGCCCGTACCCCTCCTGGAGGACGAAGGACGAGCCGGCCACGTACGCGAACAGCGCCGCCATGGCCAGGCCGGCGACCAGGACGAGCCCCACGAAGGTGCGGTCGCGCAGCAGCGAGCCGTACAGGCCGACGGTCGTCCACACGCCGCCCCGCTGACGACGGGCGGCCGGCAGGGTCTCGGGCAGGCCGATCACGGCGAGCACGGCGAGCAGCACGCCGAAGACGGCGAGCGTCACGAAGACACCCCGCCAGTCGGTCCAGCGCAGCACTCCGCCGCCGAGGGTGGGGGCGAGGATCGGCGCCGCGCCCATCACCAGCAGCAGCCGGGAGAGGAGGGTCGCGAAGGCGGTGCCGTCGAACAGGTCACGCAGCACCGCCATGGCGACCACCGTGGCGGCGGCGACCCCGAGGCCCTGCACCACCCGCAGTGCGCCGAGGACGGCGATGTTGGGGGCGACGACGCAGAGCGCCGAGGCCACGACGTGCACCGCGAGCCCGACGATCAGCGGGCGGCGGCGGCCGACCGCGTCGGAGAGCGGCCCGATCAGCAGTTGACCGAGGGCCAACCCGGCGAGCGTGCCGGTGAGGGTCAACTGGACGGCCGCCGAGGTGGTCGCGAAGTAGGTGGCGATGGCCGGCAGCGCCGGCAGGTACATGTCGATGGTCAGCGGGCCGATGGCGATCAGCGAGCCGAGGACGAGAACGAGTCGCACGCGCTGCCGGCGGGTCATCAGGTCCCCCGGCGTCGACGCGACCTTCGGCGACTGGTCGTGGACGACGTCGGTCATCGGGAAGGCTCCGCCCGGTCGGGGTGCGGCCGGACGGTAACGGGTGCGAAGGTCACACCTGGCTTCAAATCCTGATCCGCTGTTCTGATTCCCGCTCCACCGAGAGGTAACGCGGGTCACAACCGCTGGTCACGGTCAAGCCGGGTCCGTCCGGCCGTGCCGCCAGTACCCCATGAAGGCGACCGCGCGCCGGTCCATGCCCCGGTCGGCGACGAGGTGCCGGCGCAATGCGCGGATGACGCCGGCCTCCCCCGCCAGCCAGGCGTAGACCGGCACCGGCGCGGTCGGGGTCGGCACCTCCCAGAGCACAGCCTGGTCGGTATCGACGTCGACGTCGACGGTCGGCCCCCCGGTGGGGTGTGCGCCGACGTCGGAGAGCAGGTGGTGCGCTGCGGCGGCGACGGCGGGTAGCAGCCGACTGCCGTGGTCGCCGCCGTCGCGGGGCAGCCAGTCGACCGTGACCCCGGGCGGGGCGACGAGCGGCAGCACGTCGGCCCGCTCCGGCACCTCCAGCAGCACCCGGCCCCGGGCGTCGAGGGGCAGCCGCTCCAGGATGGCGCTGATCGCCGGTACGGCGGTCTCGTCACCCGCCAGCAGCAACTGACCGGCGTCCGGTGGGCGGAACTCGATGCCGCCGTGGTCACCGTGGTGACCGGCGTCGGGTCCGAGGAGGCCGGCCTCGTCGCCGGGGCGGGCCCGCAACGCCCACCGACCGGCCGGACCGCTGTCGCCGTGCAGCACGAGGTCGATGTCGACCTCGGCCAGGTACGGCCGGACCGCCCGGACGGTGTAGGTGCGGATCGGGCAGCGCTCGTCCTCGGGCAGCGCCCGCCAGTGGGAGTACCAGTCGGCACCGCCGGGCAGGTGGACGCCGGGCCGGCCGGGCAGCGGCAGCACCAGCTTGATCCGCTGGTCGTAGCCGTTGTCGGCGAACCGGTCGAGGTCCGGGCCGGTGAAGGTGACCCGCAGGAAGGACGGGCTGAGTCGACGCGCCGCGCGTACCTGAACGTCGAACAGCCGCCAGGGGGCCACGGGCAGGGTCGCGGTGCCGGTGGCGTGGTGGGGCTCCCCCGCCGGGCGAACTCGATCACTAAGCACGTAGGTGAGGCTAACCTAACCAAGAAGATGAATGGCGAGGTGGCCCACCCCGTCCCCGTTCGGGTGAACCGCCGTCGCGGCCACGCCACGTCGCGGCCAGGACCACGCGGGTCTCGACATGGCGACCGGTCAGGACCACGGGGCGCCCCCGACCCTGCGGCACCATCGGCAGGCACGACCAGCGAGTACGACCAGCGGGCACCGTCGGCGCACCCGACCGGCGGGCGGCGGTCAGTGACCCGGCGCGACCCGGTCGAGGAACATCAGTTGGGCGCGCTTGTCCGGCAGGTCGATCTGCGGGCCGGGTACGAAGCCGGCGCGGGCCAGCCGGTCGACGGCCCGGGTGTTGCGGGCGTCCGGCTCGGCCACGATCCGCAGCCGGGTCGGATCGGCCAGCACGAACGCGAGGAACGCGTCGAGGAGCACACCGGTGAAGCCGGGCTCCGTACCGCCGTCCGGGGGGCCGATGAGCAGGTGGACACCGAAGTCACCGGGGCGCACCTCGTAGCACCGCCCGACCGGGTCGGCGGCCGGTTCGTAGGTCTGGAACAGGGCCACCGGGCGGCCGTCCCGGTGGACCAGGTACGCGTGATGGGTGCTCAACGAGTCGAGGTACGCGTATATCTCGTGCACCCGCTCGCGGTCGGCGTCCCGCATGCCCCAGAACCGGGACCGCTCCCGGGTGACCCAGTCGTGGATCACCTCGACGTCCCGGTCGGGCCGCACCGGCCGGATGGTCACCTCACCGAAGCCGTCGATCAGACGCGAGGCGGAGGTCGACACCGTCGCCATGGCACTCCTTCCGGGACCGAGCCGTCGACCCAACGAACCGTCGACTCACGAACCGCCACCGCCACCCGCCGACCGCCGTTGCCGACCGCCGCAGCCGATAGGCAAGGACGACCCAACCACGCATCCGCACAGTAAGCAATCGAACACTCCGAGTACGCCCGGATTCCCGGCCGGACCGCCCCGCCCACGCAGGCCCCCGTCGGGCGACCGCGGAACGGGTCACCCACCCCGGACCTCGCCCGGGCCGGGCGGATGTGACACGTCAGGCACCGTTCGGCATTGACGAAAGGAATTATTCATGTTAGCGCTCACATGCTGAGAGAAAAAGTGCGTTTCCTCCCCCGAGGCCGACCACCCTCCACTTCGAGAGGGGGTGACACATTGCCGTTCTTCGTTGGATAATTGCGCCGTTGAGCGCCGACATCCGTGCCGCGCCGGCATTTACCGGAGGGACATTCGTGAAACGTAACCAGTCACCCGTGCTGCCCGGCGACGGTCCTACGGACTACGCCCGCTACATGCGCACCGGTGAACTGCTCGATCTGCAACGCCGCCCGGAGGAGGTGCTGCACCGCGACGAGTTGCTCTTCCAGGTCGTACACCAGTCCACCGAGTTGTGGCTGAAGCTGGCCGGGGCCGAGCTGAGCGCCGCCGTGGCGCGGACCGAGGCCGCCGACCCGGCAGCGGCGGCGGCGCTGCTGGCCCGTGCGACGCTCGCGGTGCGACTGGTCACCGACCAGTTGGCGATGTTCGACCATCTGGCACCGATCGACTTTCAGACGATGCAACCGGCGCTGGGCAACGGATCCGGTGCCGAGTCACCCGGCTGGCGTCAGGTCGCGTCGGTGAGCCGGCAGCTCGGCCGGGCCTTCGCCGGGCAGCTCGCCGACCGGGGCGCGACGCTGCACACCCTGCCGCCGACCGACCCGACACGTCGGCTCGCCGAGGCGATGGCCGGATGGGACGAACAGGTCTCCCGGTGGCGGGCACGTCACTACCAGGTCGCCCTGGCCGTCGGTGGCCACCCCGCCGACGGCAGCCCGGCCAGCCCGGCCACGATGCTCGCCAAGCTCGTCGAGCACCGGTTCTTCCCCGAGCTGCGAGCGGCCCGGCCGAACACCGACACGCCGGTGTCGGCCCATTCCCGCTCCGCAGAAGCATGACGACCAGCGCCACTCGAAGAATCGTCGGCGCCTCCCTTGACATACCCCCACCCGAGGTGCGGATCGTGCTTGAGCTGACCAGCTGGTCGTCCGGTACGGCCGATCCCGAGAGATTTCCCTACGATGCGGTTGTCACCGAATTTCAACGCGTCGGCAAACACTTCGTCAAAAAGGAACTGCTGGCCGTCCTTGATCAGGTCCGCGCCCGGGTGGGCACCCGGACGCCCCCCGCCCGCCAGTTGTCCACCTTCCTCGACGTTGCGCTCGACAAGTGGGACGACCGGTACGACTACCGCAGCTACCTGGCCCTGCCCCTGCTCCCCCTGCCCGCCGCCGGACCCACGGACATCCGCCCGGCCGGGCCGGCCCCGTCGACCGGCCAGACCGACCAGACCGGGCCGACCGGGCCGGCGACGCGGGCCGGGCAGAGCCAGCAGGCGACGCGGGCCGGGCAGGCCGGCGGGCGGCGGGAACGCGACCGGCTGCTGGTCGACCTCGTCGCCGACGCCCTCGCGTTCGAGTTGGCCGTCGCGACCGACGCCACCGATCTGCTCCCCGAGCAGCGGCCGGAGCCGACGGTGGTGGCCAAACGGTACCGACTCGGGGTGCGGGCCGGGATCTCCGCGCTGACCCGGCTCGGCCGTGTCGGGGCGGTCACCGACCCGGACCCGGTGACAGCGACCCGGGACCCGGTGGCGGCGGCGACGGCGCTGCACCGGCTCGCCGTCGCCGGCCGTGATCCCGCCCGGGAGCGGGTCCTGCGGCTGAGCATGTTGCCGGTCTACGTCTCCCACGACGAATACCTGTTCATCCGGGTCCTACAGGCGTACGAGTGTGTGTTCGCCGGGGTGGCCGAGGAGTTGCGGGACACGATCACCGCGCTGGCCACCGGTCGTCCCCACCGGGCCGCCGCCTCGCTGGCGTACGCCCGGGAGCTGATCAGTGACGCCGGTCCGCTCTTCTCGCTGCTGGCCACCATGCAACCGGCGGCGTTCCGGACGTTCCGGGATTACACCGAGGGGGCCAGCGCGATCCAGTCCCGCTCCTACAAACTGATGGAGTCGCTGTGCCGTCCGCCGACGCCGGACCGGTTGGACTCCACCGCGTACCGGTCGGTGCCGGAGGTGCGTGACCTGGTGCGGTCCGGCCAGCCGTCGATCGACCAGGCCTACCGGGCGGCGGTCCACGACGGGCTGCTGCGGGGCCCCGACCAGGCGCTGGTACGCCAGCGGATGGCGGCCTTCGCCGAGGCCGTGCTGACCTGGCGACGCACCCATCACCGGCTGGCGACCCGGATGCTCGGCAGCCGTTCCGGCACCGGTTACACCGAGGGCACCCCCTACCTGGCGGCCGTCCGCGCCGATCCGGTCTTCACCACCGTATCCGCAGACCCGGGCACCACCCGGGTCGACCCGATTGGAGGCTGCTCCGAGTGAGCGGACCCGACACCCTCCCGGCAGGCTGCCTGGACACCGCCGCGCACACCACCCTGCGCGCCGAGTTCCCGCTGCTGGAAACCTGCGTCTACCTGGGCAACAACTCCACCGGCGCGTCGCCCCGGGGCGTCGAACGGGTGCTCGCCGACTACTGGGCCACCCTGCGCGACTGGCGCGACGACGTGTGGCAGGGCTGGCACGTCGGCCTCGACCGGTACGCCGACTCGGTCGCCGCGCTGCTCGGCGCACCGCCGGGCAGCGTGGTCACCGACGCCAACCTGAGCACGCTGCTGGTCCGGGTACTGTCCTGCTTCGACTACCGCCCGCCGCGCGACCGGATCGTCACCACCGACCTGGAGTACCCGACGGTGCCGTTCATCGGCACCGCGTTCCGCCGCTACGGCGCGCGGCTCGACGTGGTCGGCACCGGCGGCCCCCGGTTCGACGAGGACGCCCTCGAAGCCCGCATCGACGAGCGGACGCTGCTGGTCTGCGTACCCCATGCGAGTTTCTCCTCCGGGGCCACCATCGACCTGGCCCGGCTGGTCGCCCGCGCCCACGCCGTCGGCGCCCTGGTGGTGGTGGACGCCTTCCAGACCGTCGGGGCGGTCCCGCTGGACGTGACCGCGCTCGGCGTCGACGTCGTCCTCGGCGGTGCGCACAAGTGGCTGTGCGGGGCCGGCACCGCCTTCCTCTACGTCCGCCCCGACCTGGCCGAGCGGCTGGAACCGGCGGCGACCGGGTGGCAGGCCGGCGACCGGGCGTTGACCTTCCGGGTGTCGACCGGGTGGGCGGCGGGGGCGCAACGCTTCGCCGGCGGCACGCCGTACCCGTTGACCTCGCTGATCTCCCAGGTCGGCCTGGACCTGCTCGCGGGCGTCGGGATCGGGGCGATCCGGGCGCACTCGCTGGCGCTGACCCAGCGGGTCCTGGACCGGGCGGCGGCGGCCGGCATCGCGGTGGTCAGCCCCACCGACCCGCAGCGCCGGGGCGGGGTGGTCTGCCTGGACGTCCCCGACGGCGAGGCGGTCAAGCGGCGGCTGGCCGCACGCAACATGATCTGCACCTGGCGGGGCTGGCTGCGGGTCGGACCGCACGTCTACAACACCCTCGACGAGGTCGACGCGTTCATGGACGCGCTCGCCGGGGAGTTGGGCCGGTGAGCGTCACCCTGTCCCCCCGGGCGCTGATGAGCCTGCTCGTCAACGGCCCCAAGGCCGTCGACGTGCTGGAGACCGCGCTGGCCCTCGGCCTGCTCGACGCGCTGGAACCCGGCCCGGTACGCCTCGACGCGCTGGCCGACCGGTTCGGGGTGCGCCCGCTGCGGCTATACAAGTTCCTCGACTGCCTGGAGAGCCTCGGCTGCGTCACCCGCCACGAACCCGGCGACGACATCGCCGCAGCCAGCTACCAGGCGGTGCCCGGGTTGCGCGATGCCGTGCTGGCGGTGGTCGGCCCGGACGCGATCGAACGGGACCGGGACCGCTACCCGTGGCGACTGCTGCACGGCCGGCTCGCCGAGAGCCTGCGCGGCGAGGTCGGCATGACCGACGACGACTTCGCCTGGCCGCCGAAGACCGACGCGCAGACCGCCGACTTCGAACGCAGCATGGCCGCCGGGCTCGGCCCGGTGATCGAGACGCTGCGCCGGCACGCCGACCGGCTCTGGTCGGACCGGCGACGCCTGCTGGACGTCGGCGGTGGTGACGGCACCCTCGCCGCGCACGTCCTCGACACCGCCCCCGCCCTGCGGGTCGACGTGTTCAACCTGCCGGCGGTGGCACCGCTGGTGGCGGCCACCCGGGCCGACCGGGGGCACCCCGACCGGCTGGGCTTCGTCGGCGGCGACTTCCTCGCCGGGCCGCTGCCGACCGGCTACGACGCGATGGCGTTCGTCCGGGTGCTGCACGACTGGCCCAACGACGTCGCCCGCCGCCTGGTCGAGCAGGCGTACGCGGCGCTGGAGCCCGGTGGGCTGCTGCTGATCGCCGAGGAGTTCCGCACCCCGGACCGGCTGGCCGTGCAGTTCTTCTGGAGCTACTTCCTGATCGGGGTGGACAGCTGCGTCAGCCGGCTGCGGGAGGTCGAGTTCTACACCGGGCTGCTCGCCGAGGTCGGCTTCACCCGGGTGGCGGTGCTGCCCGGCGGGTGGGAGCTGGTCACCGCGTACAAGCCGGGGTGAGCGGGCGGGCCGGCGGGCCGTGGTGGCCCGCCGGCCGGGCCGGTCAGGGGCGGCGGGCCAGCACCGCGCCGTTCGCGCCGGGGGCCTCGAACGGCACCGTACGCACATCGACGAAGCCGGCGTCGGTCAGCCAGGCCCGGTACTCCGCACCGGAGTAGTTCTTGCCGCCCTCGGTCTCGACGAGCATGTTCATGCCCATCAGGGCGGCCTCCGGCGGGCCGGTGCGCTCGTCGTTGAGCAGCAGCTCAGAGATGACGACCACCCCGCTGGGCGGCAGCGCGGCGAAACACCGGGCCAGCAGCGCCCGGTTGGTCGGCTCGTCCCAGTCGTGCAGGATCATGCTGAGCAGGATCACGTCGTGCCCGTCCGGCAGGGCCGGGTCGGCGAGGAAGTCCCCGGGGACGGCGCTGATCCGGTCGGTCAGGCCCGCCTCCGCGATCCGCTCCCCGGCCCGCACGCACACGTGCGGCAGGTCCAGGATCGTCGCCCGCAGGTGCGGCAGACGCAGACAGAACTCGATCGGGAACGCCCCCGCGCCGCCGCCGACGTCGAGCAGCCGGCGGTGCGCGCCGAAGTCGTACGCGTCGGCCAGGGCGCGGGCGGTGAACCGGGAGGTGGCGAACATGGCGTCCCAGAACTGGGCCACCAGCTCCTGGTCGGTGGTGTCGAACAGGGAGTCCTGCTGCTGCGGGTCCCAGGTGAGCGGCCGGTTACCGCGCAGCGCCTCGCCCACCCGGTGCCAGGGCAGGTAGGTGCGCAGGTCGGAGTAGCGCACCTGGGCACCGAAGTAGTAGGGCCGCCCCTCGACCAGGAACTGCTCGGCCAGCGCGGAGTTGCGGTAGCCGTCACCGGCCCGCTCCAGCAGCCCCAGCGACGCGCTGGCCGACAGCAGCAGGTCGGCGGGGCGTTCGTCGAGCCCGAACTCGGCGGCGGCCTCGGCCACGGTGACGGTCCGGCCGCCGGCCAGCTTGGTGAACAGCCCGAACTCGACCCCGACGGCGAGGGTCTTGAAGCCCCAGACACCGGCGACGAGATGCATGAGAGGAGTGGGAGTGATCATGGGAACATAAGATCATGGAACGGTGACGCGGTGGCACGCACCCGTCACTATGGAGTAATGATTCGCTTCATCCTGAACCTGTTGTGGCTCATCCTCGGTGGCGGAATCGTGCTGGCCCTCGGCTACTTCGTCGCGGCGGTGGTCTGCTTCGTGCTCATCATCACGATCCCGTTCGGGGTGGCGTCGCTGCGGTTGGCGTCGTACTCGCTGTGGCCGTTCGGGCGGACCCTGGTCACCAAGCCGGGGGCCGGCGTCCCGTCCGGGCTGGCGAACGTGCTGTGGGTGCTGCTCGCCGGCTGGTGGCTGGCACTGTCGCACCTGCTCGCCGGGATCGCGCTCTGCGTCACGATCATCGGCATCCCGTTCGGCATCGCCAACTTCAAGCTCGTCCCGGCGGCGTTCTGGCCGCTCGGCCGGGAGGTCGTAGAGGCCCCCTGACCGGCCCGGGGACACCCCGGTCAGGGCAGCGACGACCCGGCCGCGACGACCCGGCGGCCGGGGCCCGAAGGCCGGGGAACACCCCGGTCAGGGCCGGCGGTCGGCGTGCAGGCGGTCGAGGTGGGCGGCGAGTTCGTCGGTGATCAGGAGATCGGTGCGGATCCGGTCGTGCGGGTAGCCGGCCCGGCCGATCATGTGGGCGGCGACCGGCGCGGTGGCCAACTGGAACGCGCCGACCAGCACCAGCGTGGTGACGTCCACCCCGGTCCGCAGCCGCAGCGCGCAGCCGAGCAGCACCAGCAGCAGGCCGAGCACCTGTGGCTTGGCCGCGGCGTGCATCCGCGACAGCAGGTCGGGGAAGCGGACCAGGGCGACCCCGGCGGCGAGACTGAGCAGCGCGCCGCCCAGCAGGCAGACCGCGGCCACCACGTCCAGCACCGCGTCGACGCTCACCGGTCGTCCCGGCGGGTGGCGAAGCGGGCGACGCTTACCGACCCGACGAATCCGAGGATGGCCAGCACCACCAGGATCGGCAGCGCGGTCGCGTCCCGGCTGTAGGCGGCCTCGGTCGCCACGGCGGCCACCACGATGGCCAGCAGCACGTCGGTGGCGACCGCCCGGTCGAGCACCGACGGCCCCCGGACGATCCGGGTGAGGGTGAGCGCACCGGCCACCGCCAGCAGCACGGTGACGATCACGGCGACAGCGGTCATCTCGAACTTCCTTCCAGGGTGGACGGTGTGTGCTCCCGGATCAGCCGTTGCTCCTGCGCCGAACCGATCGCCGCGATCAACCGGGCCTCCAACTCCAGCACGCCGTCGCGGAAGCGTTCGACCTCGGCGCGGTCGCGCACCCCGAGGACGTGGACGTAGAGGATGCCGGCGTCCCGGTCAACCTCGACGATGAGGCTGCCGGGCACCAGGGACAGCGCCTCGGCGGTCAGGGTGAGGTTGAGGTCGGAGCGGACCCGCAGCGGCACCGCGATGATCGCGCCCAGCGGGGGGTGCCCGAACCGCAGCGCCAGCACCGCGATCTGGACGCTGGCCACCACCAGGTCCCGCAGGAAGCGCAGGGCGAACCGCAGCAGCGGCACCGGGTGCACCCGTCCGGCGAAGGTCACCGGCGGCAGCGGGAAGACGGTCAGCACCACCAGCCCCACCACCAGCCCACCGAGCACGTTGGCCCAGCTCAGCGTCCCCCAGAGCAGCACCCAGACGGTGACCAGGACGATCATCGCGACGGCCTGGTTGCGGCGGCGGGCCGCCGGGGTCAACGGCAGATCCTCGGGATGCACCGGCGGCGACGGTTCCCCGGCGCGCTGCGGCGACAGGTCCTCCGGTGGCGGCGAGAGTTCCTCGGGCCGCTGCGGCGGCGGATCGTGGCTCACGGGGTACCCCCGGGGTAGACGGCCTCGACGTACGGGGTGCGCCGCAGCAGGTCGTCCGCGGCGTCGGAGCTGAGGTCGAACAGTGGCCCGGCCACCACGGTCAGCCCCAGCCCCAGCACCACCAGGGCGACCGTCGGCGCGATCATCAGGCGGGGCAGCATCGCGCCCGGGTGGGCGTCGCGGTCCGGCCCCCGGTAGGGCTGCTCCACCCCGTCGGTACGCACGGTGTGCACGCTGTCCTGCGGTTCGGGCATCTCCGGGTGCGGGCGACGCCAGAACGCCAGGTTCCACACGCGGGCGATGGCGTAGAGGGTGAGCAGGCTGGTCAGCAGCCCACCGGCGACCAGCACCCAGGCCAGCACGCCACCGTCGTCCACCCCGGCCTGGACCAGGCCGAGCTTGCCGAGGAAACCGGAGAACGGTGGAATCCCGGCCAGGTTCAGCGCGGGCACGAAGAACAGCACGGCGAGCAGCGGCGACAACCGGGCCAGCCCGCCGAGGCGGTCCAGCGCGGTGCTGCCGCCCCGGCGTTCGACCAGCCCGGCGGCGAGGAAGAGGGTGGTCTGGATGGTGATGTGGTGCACCACGTAGAAGATCGCGGCGGCCAACCCGAGCGACGAGCTGAGGCCCACCCCGAACAACATGTACCCGATGTGGCTGATCAGGGTGAACGACAGCAGTCGTTTGATGTCGGACTGGGCGACCGCGCCCAGGATGCCGACCAGCATGGTCAACGCCGCCACCACCAGCAGCAGGTCGGCGGTCCGGCCACCGGGGAACAGCAGCGTCTCGGTGCGGATGATGGCGTACACGCCGACCTTGGTGAGCAGGCCGGCGAAGACGGCGGTGACCGGTGCGGGCGCGGTGGGATAACTGTCGGGCAGCCACGCCGACAGCGGGAAGACCGCCGCCTTGATGCCGAAGGCGAGCAGCAGCATCCCCTGCAGCACCAACCGCAGGTCGTCGGGGAGCGCGTCGAGCCGGTCGACGAGCTGGGCCAGGTTGAGGGTGCCGGTGGCCGAGTAGACCAGCCCGATCGCCACCAGGAAGATCAGCGACGACAGCAGGCTGACCACGACGTACGTGGTGCCGGCCCGGATGCGGGTCTCGGTGCTGCCCAGGGTGAGCAGCACGTAGCTGGCGACCAGCAGGATCTCGAAACCGACGTAGAGGTTGAACAGGTCACCGGAGAGGAACGCGTTGCACACTCCGGCGGTCAGCACCAGGTAGGTGGGGTGGTAGACCGACAGCGGGGTGTCCTCGTGCCCGTCGGCCATGCCCTGCCCGATGGAGTACACCAGCACGCAGAGGGTCACGGCGGCGGACACCACCAGCATCAGCGCGGCGAGCTGGTCGGCGACGAGCACGATGCCCAGCGGCGCGACCCAGCCGCCGACCTCGACGACGAGTGGTCCGTCGATCGAGGAGCGGACCAGCAGGGTGGCGGCCACCGCCACGGTCGCGGTGAGCACGGTGAGGCTGACCCACCGCTGCGCACGGGGGCGGCTGGCCAGCAGCAGGGTCAGGGCCGCGCCGAGCAGTGGCATCACCACCGGCAGCGGGACGAGGTAGTTCACGCTTCCCTCCCCCGCCCGCCGGCCGCCGCCGCCACCGACGCCGCCGAGGGCCGCCGGCTGTCCGGATCGGGCCGCCCGTCGCCGTCGAGCTGGTCGTCGGAGTCGGGCTGGTCGTCGGAGTCGGGCTGGTCGGCGTCGTCGGTGCCCGGCCCCTCGTCCCGGTCGGCCAGGTCCATGATCCGGCGGTCCTCCACGTCGTCCTGCACCTCGTCGTGGCCGTTGAGGTGCCAGCTGCGGTATGACAGCGCCAGCAGGAACGCGGTCATGCCGAGGGTGATGACGATGGCGGTGAGCACCATCGCCTGGGGCAGCGGATCGCTCATCTCGTCGGCGTCGCTGGTGCCGACGATCGGCGGGCCACCGGCCCGGCCCCCGGTGAGCAGCAACAGGTTGGCACCGTTGCCGAGCAGGATGACGCCCATCAGCACCCGGGTGAGGCTGCGTTCCAGCAGCAGGGTCACCCCGGCGGCGAAGAGCACGCCGACCACGACGATGTAGGTGAGGTTGGGGGTCACACCAGCTCCTTGTCCCGTACGTCGTCGTGGGCGTCCTCCTGCTGGCGGTCCATCTCGGCGCCGAGGCTGCGCAGGATGTCCAGCACCAGGCCGACCACGATCAGGTAGACGCCGACGTCGAAGAAGACCGACGAGACGAAGTGGACCTTGCCCAGCAGGGGCAGGTGCAGGTCGAGCACCGCGCTCTGCAGGAACTCCCCGCCCAGCGGCATCGCCACCACGCCGGTGCCGACGGCGAGGAACAGCCCCGCGCCGAGCACCGCCCCGGCGTCGACCGGCGCGGCGGCGTTGAGTTCCCGCCGGCCGCCGGCCAGGTAGCGCACGGCCAGGGCCAGGCCGGCGACCAGCCCGGCGGCGAACCCGCCACCGGGGGCGTTGTGACCGGAGAAGAGCAGGTAGACCGAGAACAGCACGATGGCGTGGAACAGCAGCCGGGTGACCACCTGGAGGATCACCGAGTGCCGGTGCGCCTCGAAGCCGGCGGTCAGCCAGCGCGGCCCGCCGGTGGTCGCCGGTCGGGGGCCGGGGACGGCGCTGCGCCGGTCCAGGTCCCGGGAGCGGCGGAAGATCAGGCTGGCCACCCCGGTGGCGGCCACCACCAGCACCGCGATCTCGCCCATGGTGTCCCAGGCGCGGATGTCGACCAGGGTCACGTTGACCACGTTCTTGCCGCCGCCGTAGGAGACCGCCTCGTCGGGGAACCGCTCGGAGACCGGGGTGGCCAGCCGGCCGCTCGACGCGACCCAGGCCATCCCGGACACGACCGCGCCGACGGCGACCCCGAGGGCGATCCGGCCGCGCCGGCTGCGGCGGATCGGCCGGGCCGAGAACTTCACCGGCAGCCGGCGCAGCACCAGCACGAACATGACGATGGTGACGGTCTCCACCAGGAACTGGGTCAGCGCCAGGTCCGGCGCGCCGTGCAGGACGAACATCAGCGCAGTGCCGTAGCCGGCGACACCGACCAGGATCATCGCGGTGAGCCGGCGCAGCGCGCGGGCGGCCATCACGGCGGCGACGATCACCAGGGCGGCGACGACCGCCTGCAACGGGGTGTCCCAGGCGCGGAACTCCCGGGGCCAGGGCCCACCGGTGAGCAGCGCGCCGCCGGGCAGGACGACCAGCACCACCAGGATGATCCCGAGGTAGAACGGCAGCGAGCCCCGCTGGGTGGCGCCGGTCAGCTCCACCGCGAGCCGGTCCACCCCGGCGACCAACCGCTCGTAGCCGGCCGCGCCGTCGACCGGGGTCCACCGGGTCGCCCGCAGCCGTCCCCGGTGCAGCAGCAGGAACAGCCCGCCGCCGACCGCCACCGCCAGGGCGGACAACCCGAGCGCCGGGGTCAGGCCGTGCCACAGCGCCAGGTGGTAACCCGGCTCGGCGGAGGCGAACCCGTCGGCGTACGGGGCGAGCAGCCCGTCGAGGGCCGGGGCGGCGACGCCGACGGCCAGCCCGGCCACGGCGAGCAGCGCCGGGGCGGCGAGGAACGACCGGCCCGCCGGGTGCGGCTCGGTGGGCGCGACCCCGGGCTTGCCGGCGAACGCGCCCCACAGGAACCGCAGCGTGTACGCCACGGTCAGCGCCGACCCGGCCACCACCCCGGCCAGCACCAGCAGGTCGGCCGTACCCCCGTGCTGGAACGCCTCGAAGGCGGCCTCCTTGGCGACGAAGCCGGCCATCGGCGGCAGCCCGGCCATCGAGGCGGCGGCCAGCACGGCGACCCCGGCCAGCACCGGCGCGCGCCGGCCGAGGCCACTGAGTTCGCGCAGGTCACGGGTGCCGGTGGTGTGGTCGACGATCCCGACGACGAGGAAGAGGGTGGCCTTGAACAGGGCGTGGGCCAACACCATCGCCGCGCCGGCCAGCGCGGCGTCGCGGGTGCCGGCACCCAGGACCACCATCAGCAGCCCGAGCTGGCTGACCGTGCCGTAGGCGAGGAGGAGTTTCAGGTCGGTCTGGCGCAGCGCCACCCAGGCGCCGAGGAAGAGGGTGGCCAGGCCGGTGACGAGCAGCACCACCCGCCAGGCGGTGACGTCGGCGACGGCCGGGCCGAGCAGCGCGACCAGGAACACCCCGGCCTTGACCATCGCGGCGGCGTGCAGGTAGGCGCTGACCGGGGTGGGCGCGGCCATCGCCCCGGGCAGCCAGAAGCTGAACGGGACGATCGCCGACTTGCTGAGCGCACCGAGCAGGATCAGCATCAGCGCGGTGACCAGGTAGCCGCCCCCGGGCAGGTCGGTGGCGACGACCGACCAGCGGTAGCTGCCGGCGTGCTGGCCGAGCATCACGAACCCGGCCAGCATGGCGAGCCCGCCCAGGGTGGTGACCAGCAACGCCTGCATGGCGGCCCGCCGGCTGGCCCGCTTGGCCGGGTCGTAGCCGATCAGCAGGTACGAGAAGACGGTGGTCAGTTCCCAGAAGACGTAGAGCAGCAGCAGGTCGTCGGAGACCACCAGGCCGAGCATGGAGCCGGCGAAGGCGACGAAGACCGCAGCGAATCGGCCCAGCCCGGGGTCGTCGGATCGGAAGTACCTGGCGCTGTACGCCAGCACCAGCGCGCCGACCCCGCCGACGAGCACCACCATCAGCCAGGACAGGGTGCCCATCCGCAGGGCGAGTTCCAGGCCGATCCGGGGCACCCACGGCCAGGTCTCCACCACCGGCTCGCCGGCCCGGACCCCACCGGTGCGGGTCAGCGCCCAGACCAGCGTGGCGGCCGGGGCGAGCGCGACGGCGTAGAGCGCCCGGCGACCGAAGCGGCGTACCAGCCCCGGGGCGACCACGGCTGCCAGTGCGTGGACCGCCACCAGGACCAGCACATACCCTCCTCAAAGATCAGTGTCGGCGGCCACCGACCCGATCGGGGCGGTGCGGAACCGGCGGCGCGGGGACGGGCGTCCCCGGGTCGCACGGCCACCGCGGCGGTGGCGTCACCAGTGGTTGGTCGGTCGGTGGTGGTACCCGGTCAGTGACCGGCGAACACGTCCACGGCGGCCGTGGTGGCCGCCTCCGCGCCCGCGACGACGACCTCGTCGCCGGCGAGCAGGACGTAGTCGTCGCCGGGGGTCGGGACGACCCGGCCGGCGCGGACCACCGCCAGCAGCGACAGCGGCAGGCCGGACGACGCGGTGTCCCGCCAACGTTTTCCGTCGCCGGCGCCGCCCACGGCGACGGGTATTCGCACGACGGTGACGCCGGGGAGCTGGCGTTCCAGCTCGGCGAGGTGGTCGACGGTGACCGCCTGGTTGAGCACCCCGGCGACGGCCTGTGCCTCGGACTGGTCGAGCACCAGCGTGCCGACCGCGGTGTCGGTGTCGTCGGGGTGGTAGATCACGATGTCGCGCCGCCCGCCGGGGTGGGAGATGACGCTGGCCCACTGGCCGTGCGCGGTGGCGAAGCGCTGGCAGAGTCCGACCCCGTGAATGACCGTACGTTCGAACCGCACACCGACCTCCTTCGCCCAACATCGAAGGGGCGTCCGGCCGGTAACGGCCGCGCGCCCCTTCATCCCTATCATGATCGGGGCGCGACCGCCCACCTCCACCGTCCCACCATTCGGGAAACCTGGACGTCGAAGGGGGTGCCGACGGACCCTCGGCTCCGCTCGGGGGCGACGGTCACGGGTCCACCGACCGGCACCGGCCGGTCAGCGGCCGACGGTCCGGGTGACATGTCGACGGCGGATGCCGACGCCCGTCGTCAACGGGCGTCGGAGCGTTCGGCCGACCGGTGCCGGCTCGCCGGGTCGTCCCGGTCGATGCGCAGCTCACGTTCCAGCTCGGCGATCACCGCCCGCAGGTCGTCCAGGCGCTGGGTCAGGGCGATCCGGTCCACCTCGTCGGGCACCCCGTCGCCGTCGGCGTCGTAGCCGGGTGCCAGCCGCTCGGTCATCTCCAGCCGGCGGGCCTCCTCCATCGAGTTCACGATGACCGCGATCAGGATGTTCAGCAACAGGTTGACCGTGATGAGCACATAGCTGACGTAGTAGACGAGGGTCCACGGGGACAACGCCATCCCCTGCTCCACCAGATCCGGCAGGGTCTCCAGGGACAGCAGCACGAACAGGGTCAGCAGCGACCGGCCGATGTCGCCGTACTGCTCCGGGTAGGCCCGGCCGAAGATCAGCCAGCCGGCCATGCCGTAGACGTAGAGGGTCACCATGGCCAGCGCGAGGAACCCACCGACACCGGGCAGGCTGCGCCACAGCGCGGCCACGATGGTGCGCAGCCCCGGCGAGAAACGCACCAGGCGCAGCACCCGGGCCACCCGCACGACCCGCAGCAGCGCCGAGTCGCCGTGCAGCCCGGGCAGGAAGATCGCCGCGATCACCACCAGGTCGAAGACGTTCCACCCGTGCCGCAGGAAGTCCTGCGGCCGACGCCCGTACGCCAGCACCCGGATGGCGATCTCGGCGACGAAGGCGACCCGGAAGCTCAGCTCCAGCCAGTGCAACGCGGGTCGGGCCGCACCGAGATCCGGATAGGTCTCCACCCCGAGGACCGCCGCGTTGGCCATGATGAGCACCACGATCGCCGCCTCGAACGGACGCGACCGGGCGATGCGGGCACACCACCTGGGCAGGCCGGACAGGTCGGCGGGACCGGGATCGGGGGCACCCCCTGGGGTGGGAACCGGCGACAGGGGTGTGGCCACGGGCGGCACCGGTCACCCGGTCCCGCAGCGGGGCGGAAACGCGGCAGCCATGCCGACACCCTAACGGCCACCCCGGACGGTCACCGAAAGTCACCGACCGGCCACCGGCCCACTTTCGGGCACAGCTTCTCGCCGCGACATTGAACGACCGGGGCCCGGACTTCGTACATCCCGGTGAAGGGAGCTGCTCATGAAGCGCATGACCCCGTTGCTCACCCTGCTGACCGGGACGGGCATGGCCGCCGTCCTGTTCGCGATGAGCGCCCAGGCGGCGCCGCGTACGGTCGACGCCGGGCCGGCCGCGAACGCGGCGGCCTCGCCCGAGGCCGCCGTCGAGTCGCCCGCCGCACCAGCGGAGCCGGCACCGGACGCCACCCCGGCGGAGCCGTCGGAGCAGCGGGGCCAGCCCGCCCCGCCGCAGACGCCACCGCCGAGCACACCACCGGCGGCCAAGGCCGACTCCAACTGGACCGGGCGGCTCGACGGCGGCGCCACCATCGCGATCACCGTCACCGACGGTAAGGCGGTGGCGTACGTCTGCGACGGCAAGAAACTGGAGGTGTGGCTCAAGGGCACCGCCGCCGACGGCCGGATGAAGTTGACCGGCAAGAAGGGCGAGGTGCTCACCGGCTCCTTCGGCGACGGCGTCGCCTCCGGCGAGATGGTGGTGGGCCAGCGCCGGTGGAAGTTCACCGCCAAGCAGACCAGCAAGCCCGACCCGGTGCTCTACCGGGCCACCTCGCAGCAGCGCCGTTCCGGTGTCGACGGCGGCTGGATCATGCTGCCCGACGGCAGCCAGATCGGGGTGGTGACCCGCGACGGCACTGCGGTGTCGGCCCCGCCGCTGGACCCCGCGTTCGGCACCACCATCCTCGACGGCCGGACCGTCACCGCGGCCCCGGTGACGGCCGACCCGGGCGTCGGTGAGTGATGACCGCCCGCCGCAGGTTCGAGACCGACGTGGGACGCGACGTCGACGACGGGCTGTCCGTCCGGGTCCTGTCCGACCCCCCGTCCGTCGGGATCCCGCCCGACCCGACCGGTACGCCGTCCACCGCCTCCGGCGGACCACCCGCCTCGGTGGTCGTACCGCTGCTGGTCGGGGCGGCGGTCACGGTGGCCATCGGGGCGTACGCCAAGGTGCACCAGCCCACCGGGATCGCGGTGAACGTGGCCGGCTTCTCCAGCCCCCAGGCGGTCAAGGTCTGGTTGGGCACCGGGGCGGCCTTCTTCGCCGTGGTGCAGCTGGTCACCGCGCTGTCGATGTGGGGCCGGCTCGGTAGCTTCTCGCCCTCCTGGGCGGGGGGGCTGCACCGGTGGAGCGGCCGGGTGGCGTTCCTGCTGACCGTGCCGGTGGCGGTGCACTGCCTCTACGCGTTGGGCTTCGCCGACTACGACCTGCGGACCCTGCTGCACTCGCTGCTCGGCTGCCTCTTCTTCGGCATCTTCACCATGAAGATGCTGGCTCTGCCCAAGCGGGGGTTGGCCGGCTGGGTCCTGCCGGTCGTCGGTGGGCTGCTCTTCACCGTCCTGATGGGAATCTGGGTGACCTCGTCGCTGTGGTACTTCACCACCTTCGGGGTGGGCACGTGACGCGGGCCGGTAGCCGATACGCGGGCCGGGTGGCTGACGCGGGCCGGTAGCCGATACGCGGGGCGGGCACGTGCCGCGGCGGCGGCCCGTGGACAGGGTGGGCGTGTGACACACGAGAGGAACGACGGGCAGATGTGCGACGAACGTGGGGCGGGCTGTGCGTCCCGGCGGGCCGTGCTGGCCGGTGCCGGTGGGGTGGGCGTGACCGCCCTGCTCACCGGCTGCCAGACGTACGGTGAGTCGACGGCACCGGCCGCCGCTCCGGCGGCCAGCGGTTCCGCCGGGGCTCCTGCGGGTGGCAACCCGGCCGGCGCCTCACCGGGCGCGGCCGGGCCGTCCGCGGGGGCGAGCGGTTCCCCCGCCGGAGGTGGCGAGCAGCCGCCCGCCCCGGCGGCGCTGGCCGCGGTGGCGGACATCCCGGTCGGCGGCGGCAAGATCTTCAAGGCCGAGGGGGTGGTGGTGACCCAACCCGCCGCCGGCACCATCAAGGCGTTCTCGGCGACCTGCACCCACCAGGGCTGCACGGTCACCTCCGTCAAGGACGGCACCATCGTCTGCGGCTGCCACAACAGCGTCTTCGGCATCGCCGACGGCGCGGTGCGCAGCGGCCCGGCCGGTAGCCCGCTGCCGCCCCGGGCGGTGACCGTCGACGGTGACGACATCCGGCTGGCCTAGACGGCGGAGTCCAGCCACGCCATCCGCCGGTCCAGCCAGTCCCGCAGGTAGTCGAGCTGCCCCTGCCACGTGTCGGCGGTCGGGGTGACGATGGGGCCGATCTTCTCGGTGGTCAGGTTCGGCCACCGCTGGAAGTTGCGGTCGGCGGCGTTGGCCAGCGGCGCGGTGAGAGCGGCGAGGCGCGCGTCGAGCCCGGCGGCGGAGAGCGGACCCTGGCGGAGAGCGGCCCAGCGGGCCCGGACCAGCGCCATGAACCCGGGGTCCGTGACCAGCCGGTTGATCCAGTTGTTGGGCTTCGGCCAGCGGGGCTGCGCGTACTGCCAACCGGTGGTCTCCAGGTTGTCCCCGCCACCGATGCCGTAGGTGAGGTCGAGGTCCCACAGCGGCCCGGCGGTGATCTTGCCGCCGCGGTCCTTGTGGAAGTACGAGCTGCGGGCGTACGCGTCGAAGTTGCGGGTCAGCTCGTTGACGATGAACGAGTCGACGAACGATCCCACGTCGATCCAGGCGGGATAGCCCGTGCTCGGATCGGCGAAGTCGCGGGACTGCATCAGGTCGTTGAACTGTTGGAGGTGCCCGGTGAGCCAGGCCTGCTGTTCCGGTTGCAGGGGCGAGGGGTCGACCACCTCCAGGTAGTGCCAGCAGGTCGCGGGCCGTCCCTGGCACTCCAGGGTCGGCTCCTCGGCCGTCAGCCACTCGAACTTGAAGATGTACCCGCCGGAGATGGCCGGCAGGGTGACGTCGTCGGGGTCGAGGTCCTTCAGGTCGAGCCGGTTCTTCGAGTTCTTGATGGTCTCGACGATCAGGTAGACGCCCTGGTAGTCCTCGGCGTTCACCGGCCGGTCCGCGACGTTGTGGTAGAACTCGACGAAGGCGTACCGGGGGGCCGCGAACCCCATCTCGCGGGCCAGGTCAAAGGTGAACGCCTCCCGGATCAACGCCTTGTCGGTGTAGGGCCCCCGCAGCACCCAGTCGGATTCGGCCGGCATGCCGAGCACCGGATGGTCGACGTCGTCGTCCTCGTTGTCCCGGAACTCGACCCGGTAGGGCGCCTTGTCGAACAGGGAACTCGACGTGCCGCGCAGGTGGTAACCGATCCGGGTGGCGAGGGTGGGTGGCGTCGAGAGCGACGCGTGTCCCCCGGTCGGCGCGAAGAGCAGGGCTGCCGCATCGACGAACTCCCGTCCCGGCGCACCCTGGCCGTACCCGTCGATCAGCAGGATCGGCAGGTCGAGGCTGACGTCCACGGCCCGCTCGACGTAGAGGGCGGTGCCCGGGTCGCCGGTCGCCACCCCGTCGACGAACGCCGCGGCCCGTAGCTGGGTGGTGGCGGAGATGGCCACCGGGGTGCCGTCGTACCGGGGGGAGTCCGTCCCGGGCAGCGCCCCGTCGGTCGTGTAGCGGATCTCGGCGTCGGTCACCGTCGTCCGCAACGAGACCGCGAGTGCGTCCCGGAAGGTGCCGCTCGGCGTGGAGAAGACGATGTCGCCGGTCAGTTCGTCGGCCGGGTCCGCCGCCGGGGCGGCGGTGGCCGACGCGCCGGCCGGCCGGTCCGGGGTCGGCGACGGGCCGCCGACCACACCGAGCGAGATCGCGGTCACGACGCCCAGGATCCGGGCCGGCAGATTCCGCACAGTCACTCCCCTGCGTCACGGGCGGTTGAAGCACCTCCATGCCATCTACGCACGCCAATGTTACAGGTTCGACCACTTTCGGTCATCGATCCAACACGGTCAGACAGCGAGCGCCTGGCGGACCGACCGTTCGGCGTCCCGGCCACCGTCGCCGGTGGCGGTGACCCGGCCGGACTCCAGCACGTAGTGCCGGGTCGCCACCCGTAGCGCGAAGCCGAGGTGCTGCTCCACCAGTAGCACCCGGATGCCGGCCCCGGTGGCCAGCTCGACGATCCGGTCCTGGATCTCGGCGACCACCGAGGGTTGGATGCCCTCGGTGGGTTCGTCGAGCAGCAGTAGCCGGGGCCGGGTGACCAGCGCGCGGGCGATGGCCAACTGCTGCCGCTGGCCGCCGGAGAGCAGGCCGGCCCGCCGCCGCAGCAGTGGGCGCAGCGCCGGGAACAGGTCCAGCGCCTCGGCGGTGGCGGCGGCCCCGTCACGCCGGCCGTCGGCCACCAGCCGCAGGTTCTCCGCCGCCGTCAGGTGCGGGAAGCACTGCTGGCCCTGCGGGACGTACGCCAGGCCCCGGGCGACCCGCTGGTGCGGGGCGAGCCGGGTGACGTCCTCCCCGTCGAGGGTGACCGTGCCGGCGCGGGGCCGCAGCAGCCCGACGGCGACCCGCAGCAGGGTGCTCTTGCCCGCGCCGTTGTGGCCGAGCACGGCGGCCACCCCGTCGGCGGGGACGGCCACGTCCACCCCGTGCAGCACCTCACTGCGGCCGTAGCCGGCGTGTACGCCACGCAGATCCAACATCACGCCTCCGGTGCGGTGTCGACGCCGAGGTAGACCTCCTGCACCCGGGGGTCCGCCTGGACCTGGGCGACGGTGCCCTCGCTGAGCACCTTCCCGGCGTGCAGCACGGTCACGCTGCGGGCGAAGCGCCGCAGGAAGTCCATATCGTGTTCGATGACCACCACGGTGCGATCCCGGCTGACCGTCTCCAGCAGGGCGCCGGTGGCGTCGCGTTCCTCGTGGCTCATCCCGGCGACGGGTTCGTCGAGCAGCAGCAGCCGGGCGTCGGAGACCAACAGCATGCCGATCTCCAACCACTGCTTCTGCCCGTGCGCCAACGCGCCGGCCAGCTGGTCACCCCGGTCGGTCAGCCCGATCGTCTCCAGCGCGGCGGCCACCTCGTCGGGGATCCGGTTGCGTCGTCGGGCCAACGTCCACCAGTTCCGGGTGGCACCGGCGGCGATGTCGAGGTTCTGCACCACGGTCAGTTCCTCGAAGACCGAGGCGGTCTGAAAGGTGCGGCCGATGCCGAGCCGGGCGATGCGGTGCACGTCGCGACCGAGCAGTTCCCGGTCGCCGAAGCGGGCCGAGCCGGTGGCCCGGACCAGCCCGGTCACGGCGTCGACCACTGTGGTCTTACCCGCCCCGTTCGGGCCGATCAGAAAGCGGATGTCGCCGGGCGGCACGTCGAGGTCGATCCCGTCGACGGCGGTGAAGCCGTCGAAGGTGACCCGCAGGCCGCGTACGCACAGGCCGTCGAGTTGCGGGCCGGTCATGCCGCCGACACCTCCGTCCGGTTCTCGGCCCGGTCCACCGGCCGGGTCCGCCGCCACCACCGCGCGCCGGCCGGGTCCGACCGGCGCTGCCGGGCCAGCACCCACAGCGATGCCAGGCCGCCCGGCAGGAACGCCACCACCAGCACGAACAGCAGGCCCTGCAGGTACGTCCAGGTGCCCGGGAACCGTTCCGACAGGGCCGTACGCGCCCAGGCCACCGCCACCGCGCCGAGCACCGGACCGAGCAGGGTGGCCCGGCCGCCGACCGCGACACCGATGACGAACTCGATGGACGGGACGATCCCGATCAGGGCGGGTGAGATGATCCCGACCGCCGGGACGAACAGTGCCCCGGCCAGCCCGGCCATCCCGGCGGCGATCACGTAGCCGACGAGCTTGACGCCGGCCGGGTCGTAGCCGAGGAAACGGACCCGTTCCTCACCGTCGCGGACGGCGACCAGCAACTCGCCGTAGCGGCTGCGGATCAGTTGCCGGGCCAGGGCCAGCAGCGCGAGCAGGCTGGCGGCGATGATGAAGTAGACCATCCGCTGGTTGACCGGGTCGTCCAGGTCGTACCCGAAGAAGCCCTGGATGTCGGTGAGGCCGTTGGTGCCGCCGGTGGTGCCCTGCTGGCCGACCAGCAGGATCACCATCGCGGCGGCGAGGGCCTGGCTGAGGATGGCGAAGTAGGCGCCGCGGACCCGGCGGCGGAAGACCAGCGAGCCGAGGCCGAACGCGACAGCCATCGGCAGCAGCACGGTGGCCGGCAGGGCGATCCACGGGCTGGCGAACGGCCGCCACCACAACGGCAACTCGTCGAGTTGGCCGTAGAGCTGCATGAAGTCGGGCAGTTCGCCGGGGCCGGCGTCGGCGAGCTTGAGGTGCATCGCCATCGCGTAGCCGCCGAGGCCGAAGAACACCCCCTGGCCCAGGGTGAGCATGCCGCCCCGACCCCAGGCGATGCCGATGCCGACCGCGACCATCGCCACGCACAGGTACTTGGCCAGCAGCGACAGCCGGAAGTCCGACAGGGTCAGCGGGGCGACGGCGAACAGCAGCGCCGCCCCGAGGGCGAACCCGGCGGCGGTGCGGGCCGGGCCGTCGAACCGGCGGCCCCGCCGGCCACCGGCCGGGGTGCCGGCCGCGCTGGCGGGATCGGTGCCGACCAGCGGCGCGGCGGTCATGCGAGACTCCTGGTACGCAGGGTGAACAGCCCCTGGGGCCGCCACTGGAGGAACGCCACGATCGCCACGAAGACGATCACCTTGGCGACACTGAGGGTGGTGAGGTACTCGCCGGTGGCCTGGAGCACGCCCAGCGCGAAGGCGACGATCACGCTGCCCTTGAGCTGGCCGATGCCGCCGACCACGACGACCAGGAAGGCGTCGATGATCAGGTTGGTGCCCATCGTGGGGCCGATCGGCCCGAGCAGGGTCAGCGCGACCCCGGCGACGCCGGCCAGCCCGGATCCGATGAAGAAGGTCGTCCGGTCGACCCGGGCGGTGGGGATGCCGGAGACGGCGGCGAGATCGCGGTTCTGCACCACCGCGCGGATGCGCCGCCCGAGCGGGGTGAGCCGCAGTGCCAGGGTCAGCGCCAGCACGGCGGCCAACGCGAGGGCCAGGATGAACAGCCGGTTGTTGGCGACGGTGAGCCCGCCGGGCAGAGAGATGTTGCCGGTGAGCAGCGCCGGGGCGCGGGTCTGCACGTTGGGGCTGCCGAAGACGTCGCGGGCCAGTTGCTGGAGCATCAGCGAGACGCCCCAGGTGACCAGCAGGGTGTCCAGCGGGCGGGCGTAGAGGCGGCGGATCAGCAGCACCTCCAGCAGCACGCCCATGGTGCCGGCCACCGCGAAGGCGACCGGCAGCGCCACCAGCAGCGACCAGCCGGCGGCCGTCACGGTCTGCTGCAGGACGTAGGTGGTGTAGGCGCCGGCCATGATGAACTCACCGTGCGCCATGTTGATCACGTTCATCTGGCCGAAGGTCAGCGCCAGGCCGAGGGCGATGAGCAGCAGCACCGCGCCGATGCTGATGCCGGTGAAGAGCTGACCGAAGAGGACTGTCACGTTCGCGCTCCGAAGTGGTGGGTCGGCCCGGGCGGGGGTGCCTCCCGCCCGGGCCGGGATCGGTCAGCTCAGGCCGCTCGCCCAGGGGTAGCTCTTCAGGTACGGGTCGGGCGTGATCGGCTTGCCCGAGTTCCACACCTCGGCGATCAGCCCGTCGGCGCCGACCTTGCCGATCCGGGCGGTCTTGGCGATGTGCTGGGTGGGGCCGTCCACGGTGACCAGGCCCTCCGGGGCGTCGTAGGTGATGCCACCGGAGGCGGCCCGGACCTTCTCCACCTCGAACGTGCCGGCCTTGTCGACCATCGCCTTCCACAGGTACACCGCGACGTAGGCGGCCTCCATCGGGTCGCTGGTCGGCTTGTCCGCGCCGTACTTGGCCTTGTAGGCGGCGACGAACTTCTGGTTGGCCGCGCCGGGGGTGGTCTGGTAGTAGTTCCAGGCGGTCAACTGGTCCTTGAGGTACTGGGTGCCGATCCCCTTGACCTCCTCCTCGGCGATCGACACCGACACCACGGGCATGCTCGCGGCGGTCAGCCCGGCGGAGGTGTACTCCTTGAAGAACGCCACGTTGCTGTCGCCGTTGAGGGTGTTGAACACCGCGTCGGCCTTGGCGGAGCGGACCTTGTTGACGATGGTGCCGAACTCGGTGGAACCGAGCGGGGCGTAGTCCTCGCCGAGCACGGTCATCCCGTTCGCCGCCGCGTACGCCTTAATGATCTTGTTGGCGGTACGCGGGAAGACGTAGTCGCTGCCCACCAGGTAGACCGACTTCTTGCCCTGCGCCTTGAGATAGTCCAGGCCGGGCACGATCTGCTGGTTGGTGGTGGCCCCGGTGTAGAAGATGTACGGCGACTGCTCCAGCCCCTCGTACTGCACCGGGTAGAACAGCAGCGCCTTGTTCTTCTCGAAGACCGGCTTGACCGCCTTGCGACTGGCCGACGTCCAGCAGCCGAAGACGGCGGCGACCCGGTCCTGGGAGATCAGCTTCTCGGCCTTCTCGGCGAAGGTGGGCCAGTCGGAGGCACCGTCCTCACCGACCGGGACGATCTTCTTGCCCAGCACGCCACCGGCGGCGTTGATCTCCTCGACGGCCAGCATGATGGAGTCCCGCACGGTGACCTCGCTGATGGCCATCGTGCCGGAGAGCGAGTTGAGCAGCCCGACCTTGACGGAGTCGCCGGAGACGTCGGCACTGACACCGGCGGTCGACTTCTCGTCGGAGGTCTTGCTGCCACAACCGGTGAGTGCGGCGGCGGCGATCAGGGTCATGGCGCCCGCCAGGATGCGGCGGCCCCGGAACTGTGACATTCATTCTCCCTGCGCGGAGCGAATTTCGCCGGACGATTTTCCGTGCCGACCAGCACTGGTCGGCAGACATTGGTCCAACTCGGCAATCGGTGCGGTAGCGGTGGTCGTCGGCGGTACCGCCGGGCGACGGGTGGGACGTCACCGTGGCGGTCCGCAGTGGACTTCGGGCAGCAAGAGCCTCTGCCCAATTGATTGCCGCCACGTTTCCCAGCCCTTAATTGGCTGTTTCACCAATCGATCTCGGCGCATAAGAAAAGGCCACCGCCGCAAACCGACGATGACCTCAACAGAATCCGCGAAATAGCATCCGCCACCACCGGCACAGGCACCCGACCAAAAAACCCGGCCGCACGCCCCACAATGGCAGGAATGGCGATTACTTCACGCAGGAAGCATCCTAGAGCCCCCACCCACCCCCCTGTCAACCACCACCCGACCCCCACGCCCACTCCCCCACGCCGCCCCACCCCGCATCTCCCCGGTGATCAAGAGGTTTGCGTCATCCGTCGGCCGTTTGGTGACGCAAACCTCTTGATCACTGGGGTCTGGGGGGTGGGTGAGGCCGGGGGTGGGGTGGGGTGGGGGTCAGAGTTGGGAGAGGACGGTGAAGTCGAGGCCGTCGGCCTCGGCGAGGTAGATGCGTTGGCGGACGTGGCGGTGGCGCAGGTGCAGCTCACCCCGGGGGCCGTGGTACGTGACGGCGTCCGCAGCCGCGCCGATCGCCCGTACGTCCAGGGTGCGGGCCCGGGTGATCAGGGCGGCGAGCAGCATCACGCCCTCGTAGCAGGACTCCCCCAGGCTGCCCAGCGGCGGGGCGTCCACCCCGAACCGGCGGGCGAACGCGCCGTGGAAGTCGAGGTTCTCCCGGGTGACCAGGCCGGCGAAGAACCCGGCGGTGCTGAACAACCGGCGGGTGCCGCCGACACCGCTGGCCATCAGCATGTTCTCGTCCATCAGGGTGCTCAACCGCAGGCACCGCTGGTCCAGTGCGGACCGGCCGAAGGCCCGGTTGAACCGGACGGCGTCGGCCCCGACGAGCAGCATCAGCACCGCGTCGGCCTCGGCCCGCTCGACCGCCCGCAGCACCGGCCCGAAGTCCTCGGTGCCCAACGGCAGGAAGGCCCGCCCGCACACCCGCGCCCCGTCGTCGCGGGCGTAGCGCTGGGCGGCCTGCGCGGTCCGGCGTGGCCAGACGTAGTCGTTGCCCACCACGTACCAGCGTCGTACGCCCTGCTCCCGGGCGAGCAGCCGCATCGCCGGCCGGAGCTGGGCGTCGGGTGTCTCGCTGGTCAGGAACACCCCCTCGGTACGCTCCCCGCCCTCGTACAGGGCGGTGTAGACGTACGGCACCCGGTGCGCGATCCTCGGCGCCACCGCCTGCCGGACCGACGAGATGTGCCAACCGGTCACCCCCTGCACCGCACCGGTCGACACCAGCGCCTCCACCTCGGCGGCGACCTCGGCCGGTGGCGCACCGCCGTCGACCGGCACCAGCCGCAGCTCCCGACCGAGCACCCCGCCGGCCCGGTTGACCTCCTCCACCGCCAACTGGGCGCACAGCTCACAGGTGGGGCCGAACATGCCGGCCGGGCCGCGCATCGGGAAGACCAGCGCGACACTGACCACCGACCGGTCGACGGTCAGCCAGGGGGCCGCACCGGCCGTGCCGCCCGGGCGGGACAACGGCTCCGGCAGGCCGGGGGAGCCGGGCACCGGCACGGACATGCTGACATGATTGCCGGCAACCCTGGCGGGCCACCAGACCCGACCGAAAACCGGGACGCTTCGGTAACATGGCAAGCCACCGAACGGGGAGAGACATGGCCGACGATCCCACCACGCCCGTCGACCTGATGCGCGCGCTCACCCGCGCCGAACGGCTGCTCGCCCGTCGGGTCGGTGTGGTGCTCACCGCCGAGGGGCTCACCGTCGAGGCGTGGCGGGTGCTCTGCCGACTCGCCGACGGGCAGGGTCACCCGATGAGCGAAGTATCCACCGAGGAGTCGTTGCCGCCGGGCACCCTGACGAAGATCGTCGATCAGCTCGTCGACCAGAACCTGGTACACCGCCGGATCGACCCGTTCGACCGGCGACGCATCCGGGCCTACCTGACGCCCCGGGGCCGGCGCGAACACGAACGCATCGATGCCCTCGTCCGGGCAGAGCTGGCCGGGATCATCGACGACGCGACGCTGACCGGCCAGCTCGTCGACCTCGTCGCCCGGCTCGACCCCCGCCGACTGCCGGTCCGCGCCGGCTGACCGGCAACCACGGCGGACCGACCGACTGCCGGTGCGGACCGACTGACCGGCAGCCCCACAGTCCGACTGACCGGCAGCCCCACAATCCAGCTGACCGGCGGCCGGCGCAGGTCAGCTGTCCGACGGCCGCATGAGCCAGCTGACCGACGGCCGGCGCAGGCCAGCTGACCGACGGCCGCACCAGCCAGCTGACCGGCAACCACACCGGGCCAGCTGACCGACTGCCGGCGCAGGCCGACTCCCCCGGCAACCACACGGGCTGGCTGTCCCTCCGGCCGGCTGTCACCGGCACCAGGCCGGCCGTCAGCGGCGACCGGCAGCCGTCACCCACCCCGTCTCCCCCGCCGCGTCCGGAACGCTGCCCCCGCCCCCGGCAGCGCCCTGGGCCCGGCAGCGGCAGCGGACGCGGTAGCAGCAGCGCTGACGGTCGGGGCGGCCGGAGCCGGACCGGTGGCCGTCGCCGGGGTGGGCGGGTCGATCGCCGCCACGCCGGCCGGGTCACCGGCCGGGTCGAGCAGGGTACGCAGGGTGTGGGCGTCGGGGGCGGTGGCGGTGAGCAGGGCCGCCGGACCACCGGCCAGCGGCATCCAGGCGGCGGACGCCCCGGGGCCGGTGGGCAGCACCCGACCCCGGAGCTGACCGCCGCCGTCCACGGTGGCCGGTCCCGACGCGGCGGCGGGACCGACCACCAGCAGCGAACCGGTCGCCGTCGCCCCGCCCAGCACCGCCGGCCCGGCCCAACCGGGTGCGGCCGGGCCGACCGCCAGGGACTGGCGCAGCAGCGGCCGCCCGGCGTGGTCGACCGAGGTCGCCACCACGACGTTGCCGGCGGGTTCGCCGTACCGGCCGCAGACGAGTTCCTCGCGCCAGAGCAACCGGGCCCCCTCGGCGAGGCTCACCCGGGACCCGGCGACGTGGTCGCAGCCGGCCGCCGCGACCAGCTGCTCCGGCAGCCAGTGCAGGGTGCCGCCGTCGTGCACCACCGCGTCGACCCGCATCCGGGAGACCGCCCCCGGCCGGCCGGGCAGGGCCACCGAGGCGGCGACGGTACGCACCCGCACCGCCGCCCCCGGCCCCACCTCGACGCTCAACCGCAGGTCGTCACCGGCCAGCGGGCCGGCCGCGCCGCCGACGACGTACACCGTGGGGACGCCCTCCTCGGTGGCGGCCTGGCGCAGCAGCAGCGGTGACTCGCCCCGCAGCTCGCGCAGCACCGTGCGGCCGTGACGGTCGGCCACCGCCACCACCCGGGCGACCGCGCGCATCAGGCGACGGCCAGCCGGCCACGGTGGTGGGCCAGCTCGTGACGGACCCAGTCGGCCACCCCGGTGGCCAGCGGATCGCCCACGATGGACAGGAATACCGTCGGCAGGTCCCCCCGCCGGGCGCGGGCGTCGCGGTCCATCACCGACAGGTCGGCCCGCACCAGCGGGGCCAGGTCGGTCTTGTTGATGACCAGCAGGTCGGCGGCGGTCACCCCGGGCCCACCCTTGCGGGGCACCTTGTCACCACCGGCGACGTCGACCACGAAGATCTGCCGGTCGACCAGCCCCCGGCTGAACGTGGCGGTGAGGTTGTCCCCACCGCTCTCCACCAGCACCAGGTCCAGCGGCCCGACCCCGTCGACCAGCTCGTCGATCGCGTCGAGGTTCGCGCCGATGTCGTCGCGGATCGCGGTGTGCGGGCAGCAGCCGGTCTCCACCGCCCGGATCCGCTCCGGGTCGAGCACCCCGGCCCGGCGCAGGAAGTCCGCGTCCTCGGTGGTGTAGATGTCGTTGGTCACCACGCCCAGGCGCAGCTCGTCGGCGAAGGCCCGGCACAGCGCCGCGACCAGCGCGGTCTTGCCCGACCCGACCGGTCCGCCGATGCCGACCCGCAGCGGGCGGGCGGTGGGCGGCAGCGGGGCGTGCGGGTCGACCCCCGGCTCGGGGTGGGTGTGCGGCACGGTCTCGTCGTGCGGGATCGACGCGTGCGGGGTCGGCGATACGGTTTCAGGACGCAAAGAGACGCACCTCCCAGGTGGTGTGGACTTCGGCGTGGATGTCGGTGAGCGGGGCGGCCGGGGCCGGCAGCCACTCGGGCGGATCGTCGGCGGTGGCGACCGCACGGGCCGCCGTGGCGTCGCAGTCGACGGCCAGCGCCGCCAGCACCGCGTGCACCCGGTACGGGTCGAGCCCGAGCAGCCGTACCCCCGCGCTGGCCGGGCCGGTCACCGACCCGTACGCGGCGACGGTCGCCACCGCCACCGGGTCCAGGGCGGCGGCGGCGGCGACCAGACCGAGCACCAGCGGCTGGTGCGGCCCCGGCACACCGGCGGGCAGCGCGTCGAACCCGCCGTCGGGCCAGATCTCCCGACCGGCCCGCAGCAGCGCCCGACCCTGCCGGCGGGAGACGACCCGCAGCGCCGGGGCGGCGGTACGGGCGTCCAGTTCGGCGTCCAGCCGGGCCAGCGTCGCCCGTCGGTCGGTGGCTGCGGCGGCCCGGTGCGCCGCCACCGCGAACGCGGCGGCGACCAGCCCGCCGGTGGCCAACCGGCCGCGCAGGAACCCGGCCAGGGTGGCCGGGTCGGTGACCAGCCCGGCCGCCACCGCCGCCTCCAGCCCGCCGGAGTGGGCGTGCGCCCCGGCGGGGAACCTGCCGTCGGCCAGCAGCAGCACCATGCTCGACGGGGTCATCAGAACAGGTGGTACCGCTGGGCCATGGGCAGTTCGGTGACCGGTTCCGGGTCGACCACCACCCCGTCGATGCGGACGGTGAAGGTGTCCGGGTCGACCTCGATGCGCGGCAACGCGCCGTTGCACGGCAGGTCCGCCTTGCCCCGTGAGCGCACGTCGGCCACCGGGACCAGCGGGCGGCGCACGTCCAGCCGCAGGCCCGCCTCCAGCGCGGCCGGCGCGACGAACGCCACGCTGGTCGCGGCCGGCACCACGCCGTACGCGCCGAACATCGGCCTCGGCAGCATCGGCTGTGGGGTGGGGATGGACGCGTTCGCGTCGCCCATCTGCGCGTACGCGATCATCCCGCCCTTGATCACCAGGTGTGGCCGGACCCCGAAGAACGCCGGGTCCCAGAGCACCAGGTCGGCGAGCTTGCCCGGTTCCACCGAGCCGATCTCCCGTTCCAGCCCGTTGGCCATCGCCGCGCAGATGGTGTATTTCGCTACGTAGCGGCGGGCCCGGTGGTTGTCGGCCGGGCCGTCACCGGGCAGCGCGCCCACCCGCCGCTTCATCACGTGCGCGCTCTGCCAGGTCCGGGTGATCACCTCGCCGACCCGGCCCATCGCCTGCGAGTCCGAGCCGATGATGGAGATCGCCCCGAGGTCGTGCAGCAGGTCCTCGGCGGCCATCGTGGACGGCCGGATCCGGCTCTCGGCGAACGCCAGGTCCTCCGGCACCGACGGGTTGAGGTGGTGGCAGACCATCAGCATGTCGAGGTGCTCGGCGAGGGTGTTGCGGGTGTACGGCCGGGTCGGGTTCGTCGACGACGGCAGCACGTTCGGCTCCCCGGCCACCGTGATGATGTCCGGCGCGTGCCCACCCCCCGCCCCCTCGGTGTGGTACGAGTGGATCGCCCGGCCGGCGATGGCGCGCAGCGTGTCCGCCACGAACCCGGCCTCGTTGAGGGTGTCGGTGTGGATGGACACCTGCACCCCGGACGCGTCGGCCACCCGCAGGCAGGCGTCGATCGCCGCCGGGGTGGTCCCCCAGTCCTCGTGCAGCTTGAACCCACCCGCCCCGGCCCGCAACTGCTCCCACAGCGCCTCGGTGGAGACCGTGTTGCCCTTGCCCAGCAGCAGCACGTTCACCGGGAAGGCGTCCAGCGCCTCGTGCATCCGGGCCAGGTGCCAGGCGTTCGGGGTGACCGTGGTGGCCCGGGTGCCCTCGGCCGGGCCGGTGCCCCCGCCGACCAGGGTGGTGATGCCCGAGGTGAGCGCCTCGGTGACGATCTGCGGGCAGATGAAGTGCACGTGGGTGTCCACCGCCCCGGCGGTGAGGATGCGCCCGTTGCCGGCGATCACCTCGGTCGACGGGCCGATCACCAGGTCCGGGTGCACCCCGGGCATGGTGTCCGGGTTGCCCGCCCGCCCCAACGCCACGATCCGCCCGTCGCGCAGCCCGACGTCGGCCTTCACCACCCCCCAGTGGTCCAGCACCACCGCGCCGGTGATCACCGTGTCCAGGGCGCCCTCGGCCCGGGTGGCCCGGGACTGGCCCATCGACTCGCGGATCACCTTGCCGCCGCCGAACACCGCCTCGTCGCCGCCGACGCAGTGGTCGACCTCCACCTCGATCAGCAGGTCGGTGTCGGCCAGCCGGATGCGGTCGCCGGTGGTCGGGCCGTACAGGTCGGCGTAGCGTCGCCGGTCCACCGCGCTCATCGTCCCGCCTCCGCGTCGCGCGGGCCGGACCCGTCGGCATCCGGCCCCGGGTCGAGGGGGCCGGCGACCTCGCCGCGCAGCCCCGGCACGACCCGGGCCCCGCCCAGCGGCACCAGGTCGACGGTGCGGCTGACGCCCGGCTCGAACCGCACCGACGTCCCCGCCGGCACGGCGAGCCGCTGCCCGTACGCGGCGGCGCGGTCGAAGCGCAGGCCCGGGTTGGTCTCGGCGAAGTGGTAGTGCGAGCCGACCTGGATCGGCCGGTCGGCGGTGTTGACCACCAGCAGGGTGGTCACCGGGCGACCCGCGTTGATCTCGACCGGCCCGTCGCCGGGCAGGATCTCCCCGGGGATCACGGGATCGGGTGGTGCACCGTCACCAACTTGGTGCCGTCCGGGAACGTCGCCTCCACCTGCACCTCCCCCAGCATCTCGGGGATTCCGTCGAGCACGTCGTCGCGGGTGAGCACGGTCCGGCCGGCGGCCATGAGGTCGGTGACCGTCCGGCCGTCCCGGGCGCCCTCGAGGAGGAACGCGGTGATCATGGCGACGGCCTCGGGATAGTTGAGGCGCAGTCCGCGCTCGCGTCGTCGTCGGGCGACGTCCGCAGCGACGTGGACGAGCAGGCGGTCCTGCTCGTGGGGCGTGAGGAACACGGGATCTCCCGGGCGGCTCGGCGTGTTTCCCACCGTACCGACTCCGAACGCGACAAAGGGCGCAGACCGGCGAGGGGGCGGGACGACACACGGGACCGCCGCCGGCACCGGGCAGGTCCTCCCGGGGCCCCACCGGCCCCGGCCCGCCACAGGGCCGCTCGGCGGTGGTGGTTGGGAAGGACCGCACCGCCAACCGCTGGACCGACCGTAGAGGATCACCCCGGGCCCTGGCAACGCCCAGGGCCCGACCAGCCGGGCTCAGGTGGCCGGGGTGACCGCCGCCAGCCACTGCTGGGCCAGCACCGCGTGACCGGACGGGGTCAGGTGCACCCCGTCGTCGGTCCACACCCGGTCGTCGACCTCGGCGCGGTGGAACACCGCCTCCACCGCGACCAGCGTCGCGTCGAACTCGGCGGCCAGCTTGCGCACCGCGTCGACCTTCGGGTCCAGGTCGTCACGCCAGCGCCGCTGGAGGTCGTCGACCGGGATGAGGAAGGGTTCCATCAGCACCAGCCGGACGTCGGGCAGCGCCTGCCGGGTGCTGGCGAGCAGGTGCCGGTAGTCGGTGGAGAACTCCTCGACGGTGGTCACCTCGCCGCTGCTGTACCGCCGCCAGGTGTCGTTGATCCCGATCAGCACCGACACCACCTGCGGGGCCAACGCCAGGCAGTCGTCCGCCCAGCGGGACCGCAGGTCGCGTACCCGGTCACCGCCGACGCCCCGGTTGCGGAAGGTCACCCGGTGGCCCGGATACCGGGCGGTGAACCAGGCGGCGGCCATCATCGCCCAGCCCGTCCCCAGGTCGGCCTCGTCGGCGCGGTCGCGCCCGGCGTCGGTGATGCTGTCGCCGATGAACAGCACCCGGCCACCACGCGGCATCTCCAGCGTCATCGCGTCCGCTCCCCTGTCGTCGTCGGACGCCATCATCCCCCGGGGTCCGCCCCGGACACCACCCGGGAAATCGACGTCGTGGTGGTGTCCGTCGCCTGTCGTCGCCGACCGACCCGCTACAGTGATGGTCCGCATTCGACGTCCCCCGGGATGTCGCAGGCGAGCGTCAAGCAGTGGCGCGGTCCCCGGTTCGTCCCGGCGGAGCCGCACCCACGGCCGCCGGCACGGACCGATCGTCACGCGCCGCCGGCCCGACCGGCAGGTTCGCGCCGGTTCGCAAGGACGTCAGACGCCATGCCACAGTCCCCGCTCGACCTCACCGAGGCCATCCTCCGGTTGGGGTCCATCCGCCACGACGAGATGGGCCTCGACGCCGTCCTGACCCGGATCACCGAGGTCGCCCGGGACAGCATCCCGGGTACGACGGAGACCTCGGTGACCCTGGTGCACGGCACCGAGGCGAAGACCGCCGCCCACACCGGTGACCTCGCCCGCCGGCTCGACCAGTGGCAGTACGAACAGGGTCGCGGCCCGTGCCTGGACGCGGCCACCACCGGCACCGTGCTGATCGTCACCGACATGACCCGGGAGCCGCGCTGGCCGGAGTGGGCGACCCGGGCCCACGCGTCAGGGGTGTCCTCGGCGATGTCGATCGGTCTGCCGATCCAGGAGGCGGTGGTCGGCGCCCTCAACCTCTACGCCACCCGACCGGACGCCTTCAGCAGGGTGGCCGAGCCGGCCCGGGCACTCGCCGGACACGCCGCGGTGGCCCTGGCCAACGCCCACCTGTACGACAGCACCGCCACCCTGGCCGGGCAGATGCAGGAGGCGATGCGCAACCGGGCGGTCATCGAGCAGGCCAAGGGCATCATCATGGGTCAACGCCGGTGCACGGCCGACGAGGCGTTCGCGATGCTGGCCCGGGTCTCCCAGAATTCCAACCGCAAGCTGCGCGACGTGGCGGAGGCCCTGGTGCAGCAGGTCGTCCGGCCGGTGCCCGGTCAACCCACCGCCGCCGACCGCTGAGCCACGCCGGTTCAGCGACTGCCGGCGGTGGCCCTGCCGACCAGTGCGGCGGCGACGTCGCGCAGCCGACGGTTGGTGTCCTGGGAGAGCTTGGTGAGAATGCCGAAGGCCTCGTCGGCCGTGCACCGGCGTTGACCCATGATGATGCCCTTGGCCTGCTCGATGACCGCCCGGCTCTCCATCGCCGCCCGCATCTGTTCGGCCAGGGTGGTGGCGCTGGAGTAGAGGTGGGCGTTGGCCAGGGCCACCGCGGCGTACGCGGCGAAGGTCCGGGCCAGCTCGACCGTGTCGGCGTCGAACGCGCGGGGGGTCGTCCCGTAGAGGTTGAGGGCGCCGACCACCGCCTCCTGGATCGGCAGGCCGACGGCGAGCGTGCTGCCGACACCCGCGTCGGCGGCCCGGGCCGCCCAGGCCGGCCACCGTTCCTCGGTGGCGGTGTCGGCCACGACGAGGGTGTCGCCGGTGACGGCGGCGTCCAGGCACGGCCCGTGGGCCTGCCGGTACTGCCACTCGTCGAGCAGCAGCGCGACGTCGCCGGTGACGGCGATGCTGTGCGGCACAGCGCCGCGCAGCAGGGTCACCGAGACCTCGTGGGCCCCCCGTAGGCTGCGCCCCGCCAGGTCGGCGATCAGCTGCAACACCTCGTCCACGCCGACCTCGTCGAGTCGGATCCGGCCGAGTTCGGCCAACGCGTCGTGCGGGTCCAGGGAGAGTGGTGTCATCGCGCGGCTCCTTCCCGGCTGGGGCGGGGACGCGGGACGGCGTCAACGGCTCGCCCCCGGCTGCGCGTCGCCCCCGGCGGCAGGTCGGCACCCTGGCCGTTCACCGGCCCGCCCGGCGGGGCACGACAACCGCACCATACCCGCCGTCGGCGCGCACCGCCCGGCGACGCGGCAGCCGTCGCGGAGGTGACCGGGTCACCCCAGGTAGGCCGGCGGCACCGCGTCGGTGAGCCACACGCCGTTGGCGCTGCGGTAGAAGGTGTGCCCGTCGCGGGCCATCGCCGCCGCGTCGACGGTCAGTACCACCACCGCGCCACCCCGGCGGGCCCCGACCCGCCGGGCCGTCGCCACGTCCGACGACAGGTGTACGTGGTGTCGGCCGCCCCGGTGCAGTCCGGTGGCCCGGATCGAGCCGAGTGCGACGGCCCCGGTGCCGTGGAAGAGCCGCGGCGGCGGCGGTTCGGCGGTCAGCCCCAGGTCCACCGGGTACGAGTGGCCCTGGCTGGCCCGGATCCGTTCGGTCCCGTCGGCGTCCCGGGTCACCGCGAAGCGCTGCTTGTCGTTGCCCGTGACCACCACGTCGAGGTCGGCCCGGTCGATCCGCAGGGCCGCCAGCAGGTCGACCACGGACACCCAGCCGCCCGGGTCGGGGGTGAGGCCGAACCGGGCGGGCTGGTGGCGCAGGGCGAGCGACACCCGCTTGCTGACCCGCACCAGCGTCTGGTGATCCATGGCGAGCATTGTCGGGTGGGGCGGGGGCGACGTTCCACCGGTTATCCCCGCGCCGCCCGCCCCGGGGTGTCGCCGGGGCGGACGCGCGGGTCGGGTCAGCGGGCGGCGCGGAGCGCCTCGGTGAGGCTGGTGGGCCGGCGGCCGAGCAGCTTCTCCAGGTCGTCCACGGGCACGTACAGCGCACCCTGGGCGATGCCCCGGTCGGCGTCGGCCAGGGTGGCGGCGTACGGCTCGGGCAGCCCGGCGGAGACGAGCAGGTCGGTGTACGCCGGCACCGGCAGGTCGGTGTAGCGGACGTCGTGTCCACTCTGGCGGGACACCTCGGCGGCCAGTTCGGTCATGGTGAACGCCTCACCGCCCAGCTCGTAGACCTGACCGGCGTGTCCCTCGGTGGTGAGCACCTCGGCGGCGGCCTCGGCGTAGTCGGCGCGGGTGGCGGCGCTGACCCGGCCGTCACCCGCGGAACCGGCGACCCCGTGGGCCAGGTAGCCGTCGAGTTGGCCGGTGTAGTTCTCCAGGTACCAGCTGTTGCGCAGCAGCACGTACGGCAGGCCGGAGGCGCGCAACTCCTCCTCGGTGGCCCGGTGCTCGGCGGCGAGCAGCAGGTCGGAGGTGTCGGCGTGGGCGATGCTGGTGTAGACGACCAGGCCGACACCGGCCCCGCGGGCAGCGTCGATGACGTTGTGGTGCTGGGGCAGCCGCTGGCCGACCTCGCTGCCGGAGACGAACATCAGCTTCTCGGCGTCGGCGAAGGCGGCGCGGAGCGAGTCGGGGTCGGTGTAGTCGGCCGGCCGGACCTCGACCCCCCGGTCGGCGAGGTCGGTGAGCCGGCCGGTGTCCCGCCCCAGCGCCACGATCTTCCCGGCGGGTACGCCCCGGCGCAGCAGGGATTCGACGATCAGGCGACCCAGGTGGCCGGTGGCTCCGGTGACGACGATGGACATGGCGTTCTCCTTCGGGTGGCTACTTCAGTCGTACTGGCAAACACCCAGCTGCTTGGCGATACTTCCCATCGGAGAGTAGGCACCTTGAAGTTTGTGACGCACTGATGGAGAGTAAGCAGATGCGACCCGACCCGTTCCAGCGCAACTGCGGCAGCCGGCAGGTCATCGACCGGATCGGCGACCGGTGGAGCGTGCTGGTCGTGCTGACCCTCGCCGACGGCGACCGGCGCTACGGCGAGCTGGCCGAACACATCGACGGGATCAGCCAGAAGATGCTCACCCAGACCCTTCGCGGGCTGGAGCGCGACGGCCTGGTCACCCGGACGGTGCACGCCAGCGTCCCGCCCCGGGTCGACTACGCCCTCACCGACCTGGGCCGCAGCCTGCTCGACCTGGTCTCCGGACTGGAGTCCTGGGCCACCACCCACCTCGCCGAGGTGCAGGCGGCCCGGGTCCGCTACGACGCCGACCTGCCCCACCGCGCGCCCACCGGCACCACGCGACCCACCCGTCTCACCCGTCCCGCCCGGCGGTAAGGAGCGGACGTGAGGGCCGTCATAACGGGTGGACGATCGCCCGGTCCCGGCTGCTAGCCTTCGGGCAGGTCATGAGCGCCAGCGTCAAGCCCCGGCTCGCTGGCCGGCAACCCTCCGCCACGGTGGGGTGCTCCGGGTGAGGACCAGGCACCGGTAGACCACCGGTGCAAGCGTGGCCTGGTTTCCCCAGGTCAACTCCGACCCCGGGAGAACCCATGTCCGCACCCGCCCCGCCCACCGACGGCGTCGCCCCCGTGTCCCGGGCCGGCGTCCGGAGCAGCGGCGTCCGGCTGGTCAGACGGCGACACGTCGACCTGATGCGGGTCCACAGCGACTCCTGTCGCCCCCGGTAGTCGACCCCCTCTTCCCGTACCACCTCAGCGGCGTGCCCGGCGGGCACCCCGTCGGCGACGCGCGCCCGCCGTCGCCCGATCAACTCTGGAGACACCCGTGCGCTTCCTCCCTGCCCTGCCCACGACCCGGCGGCCCCGGCCCGCCCTCACCAGGGCCGCCGCGCTCGGCGTCGCCGCCCTGCTCGCCGCCACCGCGCTGACCGCCTGCGGCGGCGACTCCGCCGACCCGGCCGACAACCCGTACGGCCTGCTCCAGCCGGGGGTGCTGCGCGCCGGCACGCTCACCGACGCCCCACCGAACGTCTACCTCAAGGACGGCACCTTCACCGGCTTCGACAACGACCTGCTCGTCGCGGCCGCCGGCAAGGTGGGGCTGAAGGTCGAGTTCGTCGGCACCGACTTCTCGGCACTGCTCTCCCAGGTCAACAACCGCAAGTTCGACATCGGCAGCTCCTCGATCACCATCACCGAGGCCCGGAAGAAGACCGTCGACTTCGGCAACGGCTACGACTTCGGCTACTTCGGCCTCGACGTGCCCGCCGGCTCCCCGCTGACCGGCTTCGACCAGCTCGCCGGCAAGCGGGTGGTGGTCGTGCAGGGCACCGTGCAGGACGACTACGCCACCTCGCGCAAGCTCGACCCGGTGCGGGTGCCCGACTACAACGGGGCGGTCAACCAGCTCAAGGCCGGCACCGCCGACGCCTGGATCGCCCCCGCCGAGATCGGCGAGAAGTCGGCCGCCGACAGCAACGGCAAGATCACGGTGGCGGCCACGGAGTTGAGCCCGACCCCCACCGCGTACGCCTTCGCCAAGGGCAACGACGCGCTGCGCGAGGCGCTGAACAAGGGCCTCGACGAGGTCATCGCCGACGGCACCTGGACCCGGCTCCAGCAGCAGTACTACCCGGGCCGGCCGATCCCCGCCGGCTTCACCCCCGGCAGCGGCACCGTCGCCGCCCCCGGCGCGGCGACGCCGTCGGCGTCGGCCACCTCCTGACGGTACGACCAGACCAGCGAGCGGGGCGGTAGGAGAACACGATGGATCCGTTGAGCACCCTGTGGGAGACCTTCTTCGACGGGGACTCCATGCGCGAGGCGCTGCCCGAGATGCTGACCGTCGGGCTGCCCAACACGCTGATCCTGGCGGTCTCCGCCGCCCTGCTCGGCTCGGTGCTCGGCATGGCGCTGGCCGTGGCGGGCCTCTCCCGTACCCGGTGGTTGCGCTGGCCGGCCCGGGTCTACACCGACGTGTTCCGGGGCCTGCCGGCCGCCGCCACCATCCTGCTGATCGGCGTCGGCCTGGCCCCGCTCGGCATGCAGGTGTGGGGTCCCAACCCCTACCCGCTGGGCATCCTGGCGCTGTCGCTGATCGCCGCCGCGTACATCGGGGAGATCTTCCGCTCCGGCATCCAGAGCGTGGAGGCGGCGCAGCTGGAGGGGGCCCGAGCGCTGGGCTTCTCCTGGGGTGAGGCGATGCGCCTGGTCATCGTCCCGCAAGGGGTACGCCGGGTGCTGCCGGCCTGGGTCAATCAGCTGATCGCGCTGATCAAGGACTCCAGCCTGGTCTACTTCCTCGGCCTGCTGGCCAGCCAGCGGGAGTTGTTCCGGATCGGGCAGGACTACGCGGCCAACACCGGCAACCAGTCGGCGCTGCTGCTGGCCGGCCTGTGCTACCTGCTGCTGACCGTGCCGCTGACGCACGCCGTCAACGCCATCGACCGCCGGTTGCGCCGGGGCCGGACGGTCACCGTCGACCCCGACGACGACGGCGGGCTGGCCCTGGCCGGCGAG
This sequence comes from Micromonospora sp. NPDC049081, assembly GCF_040648835.1. Taxonomy (NCBI): domain Bacteria; kingdom Bacillati; phylum Actinomycetota; class Actinomycetes; order Micromonosporales; family Micromonosporaceae; genus Micromonospora; species Micromonospora sp. NPDC049081. Next base: position 127,031 of record NZ_JBEZEK010000006.1, read on the forward strand.
ACCGCCCTACCGCAACCGCGTACCCCCCGGGAGGACCCCCGATGACCGCCGGCACCGCGACCACCACCTCGGTCAGCCTCGCCGTCCGCGACGTGCACCTGGCCTTCGGGGCCAACCGGGTGCTGCGCGGCGTCGACCTGGACGTCGCCCGGGGCGCGACGGCCTGCGTCATCGGACCGTCCGGTTCCGGCAAGTCCACCCTGCTGCGCACCGTCAACCGGCTGATCGAGCCGGACGCCGGTGACGTCCTGCTCGACGGGCGCAGCGTGCTGCGCGACGACCCGGACGCCCTGCGGCAGCGGATCGGCATGGTCTTCCAGCAGTTCAACCTGTTTCCGCACATGACCGTGCTGCGCAACATCACCCTGGCGTTGCGCCGGCTCAAGAAGCTGCCCGAGGACGAGGCGGTCGCGCTGGCCCGGACCCAGTTGGCGCTGGTCGGCCTCGCCGGCAAGGCCGACTCCCGGCCCGCCCACCTCTCCGGCGGTCAGCAGCAGCGGGTCGCCATCGCCCGGGCGCTGGCCCTGCAACCTGAGGTGATGCTCTTCGACGAGGCCACCTCGGCGCTCGACCCGGAGCTGGTCAAGGGGGTGCTCGGGGTGATGGCCGAGCTGTCCGCCGGGGGCATGACGATGGTGGTGGTCACCCACGAGATGGGCTTCGCCCGCTCGGTCGCCGACACCGTCGCGTTCATGGACCACGGGGTGGTGCTGGAGGCCGGCGCACCGGAGGCGGTCTTCGAGACGCCGCAGCACCCCCGGCTGCGCCGCTTCCTGTCCCAGGTGCTCTGAGCCCGCCGGGGCCGGACGGGCGACGCCGCTCCCGGCAGGGCGGGAGCGGCGTCGGGTGGTGCGGATGACCTGACGCTCAGGTCATGTCGTCGTAGCGGCGGTCGATCGGTTTGGGTGGGGCCACCGGCTCGGAGGCGTGCACCGGCTCGGACAACTCCAGCTCCGGCGTGGCCACCACCGGGTCGTCGTCCAACTCCAACGGCGACACCTCGTCGTCGCTCAGCCCCGCGTAGGACTCCTTACGCCGCCCCTTGCGCCGGTCGTTGATGAAGGCCACCCCGACCGCGGCGAAGTAGAGCGCGCAGAGGCAGATCGCCAACGCGGTCATGCCGAACGGGTCGGGGGTGGGCGTCACCACGGCGGAGAAGGCGAAGAACACGAAGACCGCAACCCGCCACCAGCTCAGCAACTTGCGGGCGCTGGCCAACCCGACGAAGTTGAGCATCAGCACCACCAGCGGGAACTCGAACGCCACCCCGAACAACAGGATCAGGTTGGTGACGAACGAGATGTAGCGGGTGACCTCCAGGGTGGTGGAGATGTCGCCACCGGAGATGTCGAGCAGGAACTCCAGGCCCTTGGTGGTGACGAAGAAGGCCAACACCGCGCCGGCCGCGAACAACGGCGCGGCGAGCGTCGTGAAGATGTACGCGTACCGCCGCTCGTGCCGGTGCAGACCCGGCGCGATGAACGCCCAGAGCTGGTAGAGCCAGACCGGTGCCGCGATGATCAACCCGACCCAGAGGCCGATCTTCAGATTGAGCAGGAAGACATCGGCAACGCCGAGCTGGACGAACTTACACAGCCCGGTATCCGGGTCCCTCGCCTGAGGCAGGTCGCAGTACGGCTTCGAGAGCAGCACCCGGACCGGCGTCGCCAGCCAGATGCCGAAGCCGAAGCCGACCAGGATCGCCAGCGAGGCGCGGAACAGCCGGTTCCGCAGCTCGCGGACATGCTCCATCAGGGTCATGGAACCGTCGGAGGCCCGTTCGAAGGTGCTGGGGCCGCGTTTACGGAGCGCGAAGGCCACGGTGGTGGGGCCCTTCGGTCAGTTGTCGCGGACGCGCTGCACCGGGTCGACCGGCGGGGCGACCGGCTGCTGCGGAGCCTGCTGCGGGGCGTACTGCGGCTGGGCGTACTGCTGCTGGGGCTGCGGCGCGTACGGCTGCTGCTGCACGGGCTGCTGCTGGGGCGGCAGCGGCTGGTAGCCGGCCTGCGCGTCGGCCTTCTCGGCCAGGTCGCGGTCGTCGTCGGCCAGGCTCTTGGTCTCCGCCTTGATGATCCGCAACGAACGGCCGAGCGAGCGGGCCGCGTCGGGAAGCCGCTTCGCGCCGAAGAGCAGGATCAGCACAACCACGAGTACGGCGATGTGCCACGGCTTGAGGGCACCCATGGGAAGCTCCAGTCGCTCTGTGTCGAAGGGTGGGGTCGCTGCCCATCGTACGTGCGAGACGGGCTGCTGCCACCCGCCGGGCCACCGCTGATGCGGCCCGGCCGGTGAAGTCTTGACCACCGCTGAGTGTCCCGTCAACCACCTGTACGGGTGCAGAGCTGCGTGAATCGGACGCCGGGTGGGCGGCGGACGCGCGGTTCACCGACCGGTGTCGATCAGTTCCCGCGCCGGATGTCGATCACTCCCGCGCCCGGCCGTCGATCAGTCGCCGCGCTTGGCCTTGATCAGTTCCAGCCGCTGCTGGGTCGTCTCGCCCTGCCGCTGGAGCGCCTCGACCCGTTCCTGGAGCGCCTCGGCGCTGTGCCGCAGCGCCTCCGCGTCGGCCTGGCGACGCTGCAACGCCACCGCCGCGCGACGCAACCGGGGCAGCCGCACCAGCACCGGACGGACCGCCAGGGCCAACACGACCAGCGCGAACAGCAGCACCACGAGAACGATCCACTTCACCACGGCGGCCAGCCTACCGGTCGGTCGGCGGACCCACCGGGCCGGCCGAGAGCACCGGGGTGGCGTACGCCTCCAGGGCGGCGGTGGCCTGGGCACGGACCTGGGCAGCCAGCTCGACCGGGGCGAGGACGGTGACGTCGGGACCCAATCCGAGCACGAAGCGGCGTGCCCAGCCGAGATCGGTCACCCGCAGCGACACCACCCACCGGTCACCGTCGACCTCGACCCGCTCACACGGGTAGTACTCGGTGATCCACCGCTCGCCCCGGCCAATGCGCAGGGTGATCAGCGGCAGGTCCGGGGACGGCTGGAACACCCCCTGGCGCAGGTCGTGCGGGCGGGCCTGCGGCGGCACCACGGCGGGCTCGTCCAGCTCGACGACCGCGTCGATCCGGTCGGCCCGGAACAACCGGACCGCCTCGGCGCGGCGGCACCACGCCTCGACGTAGGCCCGACCATCGACCATCAGCATCCGCAGCGGGTCGATGACGCGCTCGGTGCTCTCGTCCCGGGCTGCGGTGTAGTAGGTGATCCGCAGCGCCCGGTGCCGCTCCACCGCCGCCCGCAGCTCCTGCACCCGCTGGCTCTCGCCGGGGAGTCGGACAGCCACCGGGGCGCCGACCAGGTCACCGGCCGCATTCTCGATCTTGGCGAGGGCCCGCTCGACGGCCTCCCGGTTGGCCACCCCGGGCGTCTCGGCGAGCATCCGCAGCGCCACCACCAGGGCCAACGCCTCGTCCGGGGTGAGCCGCAGCGGCCGGTCGATGCCGGCGTCGTAGGTGATGGTCACCCGGTCGCCGTCGAAGGCCATGTCGATCAGGTCACCCGGGCCGTAACCGGGCAGCCCGCACACCCAGAGCAGCTCCAGGTCCTCGCGGAGCTGCCGTTCGCTGACGCCCAGGTCACCGGCGGCCTCGGCGATCTCGATGCCCGGTCGGGCCAGCAGGTAGGGCACCAGGTTCAGCAACCGGGCCAGCCGGTCGGCGGAGGTACGCGCGGCGGGGCGGGTCATCGGGCACCCCCGGCCACGGCCAGCTCGTCGTGCCGGGCGGCGATCTCCTTGAGTCGTTGGATCACCGCGTCGCGTACCTCGGGAGGGTCCACGACCCGGACGTCCGGGCCGTAGCCGACGAGCTGCCCGGCCAGCGACTCCGGATCGGCGTAGGGCAGCACCAGGTGGTCGCCGTCGGGGCCGGGCACGCTCTGCACCGCCCACCGGCGCAGCCCGGCGGCCCGCCCGGGCGCGGCCAGCACGGTGGCCCGGCCGGTCCGCTCGACCGGCCCGGACCAGGTGGCGACGTGCGAGATCAGGTCGAGGCCGGCGGGTGGTTCGTAGCCGCCCGGCGCACCGGTGGCCCGGACCGCGCCCACCACCCGGGACAGCCGGAAGCAGCGGGTCGCCGCCCGGTCCCGGTCGTGGCCGACGACGTACCAGCGGCCCCGCCAGCAGACCACGCCCCACGGCTGCAACCGGCGTCGGGTCGGCGCGTCCCGGTCCGGCACCCGGTAGTCGAAGGTGACCTCCCGGCGGTCCCGGGCGGCGGCGGTGAGCGGGGCGAACGACGGGTCGACGGTGACCATCGGCTCCAGGCCCAGGGTGGCCTGCGGGTCGACGTCGACGCCGGCCGCGCGCAGCTTGGCCAGCCCGGACGAGGCGGCGGCGGCCAGCCCGGCGTGCTGCCACAACCGGGCGGCGATGCCCACCGCGGCGGCCTCGTCCGGTTCGAGCGGGATGTCGGGCAGGGCGTACTCGCGGTGGGCGATCCGGTAACCGGGCTCGGCGTCGAACACGCTGGCCGTCCCGGTCTCCAGCGGCACCCCCAGCTCGCGCAGTTCCGCCTTGTCCCGTTCGAACTTACGCTGGAACGCCTCGTGCTCCCGGGCGTCGTCCGGATCGTGTTCGTAGCCGGGAACGGTCGCGGCGATCTGCGCGGCGGTCAGGAACCGCCTGGTGGACAGCAGACAGATCACCAGGTTGACCAGGCGTTCGGTACGACTCCGCGACACGGGGTGAACGCTAGCAGCCCACCCGCGAAACCCGTGCACCCACGCCGGACCCCCATCCCCCACCCAACCCCCCATCCCCCGCCACGACCCCACCCTTCTGCGGTGATCAAGAGGTTTGCGTCATCCGTAGAGATCAATTTGACGTAACGCTCTTGATCACCGGGGGCAGAACCCGGCCGGCTCTCCGGGCGGAGCCGGGACAACAGACTTACGGTGACCGCATGTCGGAAGGTGAAGTCAAGACCGAGAGCGTCGGCACGGTCGTGGTGGCGGGGGTGGCCAACCTCGCCATCGCGGTGGCGAAACTGGTCGCCGGGGTCGTCTCCGGCTCGGCGGCGATGCTCTCCGAGGCCGCCCACTCGCTCGCCGACACCACCACCGAGGTGCTGCTCTACCTGGCGTTGCGCCGGGGCGCCCGGCCCGCCGACGTCCGGCACCCGTTCGGGTACGGCAAGGAGAGCTACGTCTGGGCGTTCCTCGCCGCGTTGTTCACCTTCGTCGCGGGGGCCGGCTTCGCCATCACCCACGGCGTGACGACCATCCTGGTCCACGAACACAGCGGCGACTACCTGATCTCGTACGTGGTGCTGGCGGTCTCCTTCGTCATCGAGTCGGTGTCGCTGACCCGCGCGGTACGCCAGGTGCGCAGCGAGTCCCGCCGGTGGCGGACCACCCCCCGCCGGTTCCTGCGGCTGACCGCCGACACCACCGTCAAGGCGGTGTTCCTGGAGGACAGCGCCGCCCTGGTCGGGCTGCTCATCGCGGGCGTCGGGGTGGGCCTGTCCGAGTGGACCGGTGACGAGCTGTGGGACGGTCTCGCCTCGATCCTGATCGGCCTGCTGCTACTCGTCGTCGCCACCGTCCTCGCCCGCAGCAACCTCTCGCTGCTGGTCGGTCGGGCGGTGCCCGAACGGCTGCACCGGGAGATCGAACGGGAGCTGGCCGGCCTGCCGACGGTGGACCGGATCGACACCCTGCTGACCATGCAGCTCGGCCCGGCGGACATCCTGGTGGCCGCCAAGGTCGACTTCCGGGACGAGGCGACCGGGGGCGACATCGAGGCCGACGCCGACGAGGCCGAGCGACGGCTCACCGCCCGCTATCCGGAGATCGGGTACGTCTTCCTCGACCCCACCCGGTCGCTGCCCGGCGTCGCCGGTCGCCGCGCCCGGCGTACCCAGGACGAGCAGGGCCCGGTGACCGACGCCCGGGTCACCCGGGGCGGACCCGACCCGGCGACCGACGCCGGCGACGCCCCCGGGCGGCCCGACCGACCGGCGTAACCGGCCCGACCGCCGTAACCGCCGTGACCGGCCCGACCGGGGCGACCGGCGTGACCGGCGGGACTGGGCCTGCCGGCGGGCCGAGGTGGGTCCGGGCCGACCTGCACCGCGGGCGGGCCGGACCGGGCGGCGGCGGACCCGCACGCGGTCACCCGGCCGGCCGGCGATACCGTGCCGGGCATGGTGCGATGGCGGTCCGGGACGGTCACGGCGGTACGACGGCGGTGGGCCGGTGCGGTGGAACTCGACGTCGCCCTGCCCGACGGGACCACCCTGCGTGCGCTGGCCTACCCGGAGCTGGTCGGTGACCCGGTCCCCGGCGACCGGGTGCTGCTCAACGCCGGTGCGCTGCTGATGGGCCTCGGCACCGGCGGGTACGCCCTGGTGGTCGCCCTGCCCGACCGGCTGCCCGCCGACCCGCCGCAGGCCGGGGACACCCGCGACGCCGGTCACCTGGTCAAGGCCCGGTACACCCCGTTGCAGCCGATCATGCTGGGGGTCGACGAGGAGGCGTCGCCGCACCACACGCTGCTCGCCACCGTCGACAGCCTGGACGGGATGCCGGTGGTCACGGCCGACCTGCACTCCGCCCTGCCGGCCATCCTCGCCGGCATCCACGCCGACGCCCCGCAGGCCCGGGTGGCCTACCTGCTCACCGACGGTGGCGCCCTGCCGGCCTGGTTCTCCCGCACCCTCGACGGGCTGCGCGACGTGCTCGTCGGCACGGTCAGCGTCGGGCAGGCGTTCGGCGGGGACCTGGAGGCGGCCACCCTGCACACCGGCCTGCTGGCCGCCCGGCACGTGCTCCGCGCCGACGTGGCGATCGTCGCGCAGGGGCCCGGCAACCTGGGCACCGGCACCCGGTGGGGGTTCTCCGGCGTCGCCGTCGGCGAGGCGGTCAACGCGGTGGCCGTGCTGGGCGGTCGGCCGGTCGGTTCGCTGCGGATCTCCGACGCCGACGCCCGCCCCCGGCACCAGGGGGTGTCGCACCACAGCCTCACCGCATACGGCCGGGTGGCGCTGGCCCCGGCGGAGCTGGTGGTGCCGGACGGCCTGCCGGTGGAGCTGGCGGCCCGGGTGGATGCCGCGTTGGCCCCGCTGGCCGACCGGCACCGGGTGGTCCGGGTCGACACCGACGGTCTGGACGCCGCGCTGCGCGCCCTGCCGGTGCGGCTGTCCACGATGGGTCGTGGGCTGGACGCCGACCACGCCTACTTCCTGGCGGCGGCCGCCGCCGGCCGGCACGCCGCCGCGCTGGCCGACACGCCGGCCAGCTGACCCGTCCGGCGCGCTGACCCGCCCGCCCGCAACCCCGGCCGGTGCGGCGTCACCCCGGTCGACGTGGCGGCACCCCGGCCGGTGCGGCGTCACCCCGGTCGACGCGGCGGCACCCCGGTCGACGCGGCGGCACCCCGGTCGACGCGGCCCCACCGACCCGGCACGGCGACCCCGGTCGGCTGGAGTCGGCGGCGGATCCGGGAGGGCGGGCGGCGCGGGTCCGGTGCCCGGACAGGCGGTGGGCGTCGTGCCCGGGCCCCGTTCAGTCGCCCGGCTGGTCCCCCGGCCGGCCGTCGGCGTCGACCGGTCGGGCCGCCGCCCAGATGTGGCGGAACTGGTCGATCCAGTAGGCGTACCAGCGGTCGCTGTCGCGCCGGTGGAACTCCAGGTGCATCCGGCCCGAGGTGGACTCGTTGTGGAAACCGTGCAGCTCCACGATCACCCGGCCGTGCCGGCTCTGCGGGTCGATCGCCACCAGGCTGAACCCGGGGTTGAAGTCGAGCACCCGATGCTCGACGACGCCGGGGACCGGCCAACCGGCCATCGCGGCCAACCGGCCACGGGTGGTGGTGATGGACGGCCGGAGCCGCTGCAACGCGAAGTCGACCGCGTCGTCGAGCTGCCGTACGGCCTGCTCCACCGCCGGTGACGCCGGATCCAGCAGCACCACCCGGACGACCCCACCGGGCCGGGCGAGCACCGACGTGCGCAGTGCGTCGCAGTGGGCCGGCGACAGGATGTTGACCGCCGACGGCGCATAGACCCACACCTCCTGGGCGGTACGCAGCCGGTCCGGGAACGGTCGGGCGTCGAACGCCACCCGGTCGTCGAGGAAGGCGTCCAACGTGCCCGCCCGCTCGTCGGGGACGGTGATCCGGTACACCAGCAGCGCGATGCCGGCGAGCAGGACGCTCCACAGCACCTCCACCGGCACCAGGTCACCGAAGGCGGAGACGACGGCGAGCGCCGCGGCGACCAGGGTCACCGCGTACGCCTCCAGATTGCGTCCCCGCCGGACGTCGTGTCCGATCCTGCGCACCGTCCCGGCCATCCGCCCCTCCTGTCGTCTCGGTCGTCGATGGCACCGCGTCGGGGCCGGTCGCCTCCGCCGGGTGGCTGGGCTGCTCACCGGCCGGGTCAGTCCGGCGACTCGGCGGCTCCCCCGGGGCGTGTCCCGGCGATCTCCCGTCGACGCCACCGGCGCAGATACGCCCGGGCCCGTCGACGGGTCTGCGGCGACATCCCCTCGTCCCCGGCGATCCGGGCGAGGTCGTCCTGCACCGCCGTACGCAGCGCCGGCTCCCCGGCCACCCGGATCGCCAGGTTGATCAGGGCGTCGTTGCCCGACTGCAACCACTTGCGCAGGATCGGCACGGCGTCGCGCTGGTTGAGCAGTTCGGTCCGGAGCTTGCCCATCCGGTCGACGTACTTGACGCGCAGGCTCTCCACCAGGGCGTGGTGCGCCTTGCCGAGGCTCTGCAGGTCCGCCGACTCGCTGAGGGCGCCGGCCACCTCCAACGCCTGCTGCCAGCGCAACAGCCCGGTGATGATGTCCTGCAGGCGCTTGTCGTCCGACTCGGTGTCGAACGGGGCGGACCCGGTGTCCGACGTCGGGTCGCTCGCCGCGGACTCGTCCGGACCGATCAGCGAGGTGGGGTCGACCAGCGAGGTGGGACCCGCGTACTGCTTGCTGATCCGGGCCAGTTCCTCGGTGAAACCGGCCTGCACCGAGTAGGAGATCTCGACCGGGTCGAGGTCCGGCACCTCCACCTTGATCATCGCTGAGGTGAGCGGCCCGTCGGGCAGGTTCAGGGACACGTCGACGTCCTTCAGGTTGACCGTCATCCTGAGCGCGTCGAGCGCCCGTGCCGGCGGAACCTGCAGGGGATGCGCCCGGAGCAGGGGCAGTTGGTCGCCGGGGGGTCCCGTCACCGGTCCGCTCCGTCCGGCGGGTGCGGCCGTGGGTCGATCTGGAAGTCCGGTGCGCCGTCCTGCGGGTCGGGCGTCGTCGCCGCGTCGTGCCGGGGTACCGGGTCCACGGTGAACACCGGTTGGATCGCCTCCGTCGCGTCCGCCAGCCGGCGTACCACCTCCGACCAGAGACGGCCGAGTTCCTCCACGGACAAGCCGCCCGTCGACCCGTCCGCCGGCACGTCGGCGTCCGGTGCACCGTCCGCAGGCGCCCTACCGGCGGCGGCCACCCGGGAGATGGTCAGGCCCACCTCCTGCCGCCAGATGTCGAGCGCGTCGTGCAACCAGTCCGGATCGGACTCCGGCAGGGCGTCGACCTGCATGATCGCCCCGCCCAGTCGGGCCACGCAGTCCTCGTCGAGCCAGGCCAGCAGCGGACCCAGCTCCCGCGTGATCCACTCGACGACCGCGTCGACCGTGACGAACATCTGCTCCGGCAGGGCCTCCACCCGGACCGTGTCGCCGCGGCCGTAGTTCGCCCGCGCCCAGTCGGTCACCGCCAGCGGACAGAACAGGACGATGTGCGAGCCGTTCGGATCGACCGATTCTCGCCACCATTCGATGACCGCCGTCAGTCGGACCCAGAAACCGGGGTCCGGGGAGGACAGGTCACACAGTTCACCGACGACGACGGTGTCCGCGCCCCGGGCCCGCAGGCCGAGCCACCGGCCGATCGCGGTCAGGTCCGCCCCGCCGCGCAGGCCGGCGGAGGACAGACCCTCGTCGAGCCCCGCGAGCAGCCACTCCGCCGTCCGTCGGCGGGTACGTTCACCGTCGATGCCGATCAGGGTGACCGGCCCGGCGAACGCCGACTCCCGCAGCCCGGCCAGTTGGTCGACGGTGAGCAACGGAGGGGTCGCCGCGGGCCGCAGCACCGTCCAGCCGGCCGACGGCGACGTGGTCGGCGGCACAGCGGCGGACGAGGCGCCCCCGGACAGGCCGAGGCTCTCCGCCAACTGGTTCAGGATGTCGGTCGTCGCGTCCTCGTCGTCCTCGCTCTCGTCACCGACCACCAGGTGGAAGTCGGCCTCCACCCAGGAGTGTTTGAGGCTGTACCGGCCCAGCAGGTACAGCGGCGTGAGCTTGCGGTAGAGGGTGCTGAGCGGGACGTTGAGCCGGCACCAGCCCCACCCGTAGACGACGTCGAAGTCGTCGAGGAACTCCACCAGCGCGGCACGCATGTCCCGGAGTTGGGTGCCGTGCTCGTCGAGCCGGGTCGGTTCCAGCCCGGCGATCAGCATCTCCGCCGCGTCGACCAGCACCGGGCGGGCCCGTTCGCTGCCCTGCCGGCGGAGATCGAACATGCTCGGCTTGTGCCCCACCGCCTCGATGTGGCGCGGCACGATGGAGCCGGCGGCGATCATGTGTCGACAGAGGTGTTCATAGAGATACCGGGCCGGGTCGGTCACCATGACCGCGTTGAAGTAGCCCTGGTTCATCAGCTCGGCCAGGTTGGCGATCGCCGTCAGGTCGCCGTCCGCCGCGTCGGTCGGTGTGGTGTACCGCTTCAGGAAGTCGTCCCGGGCCAGCGACGAGGAGCGGAAAGCCCAGAAGTCGCCGATCTTCTGGTCGTCATTCTTGGTCGGCGCCCGGTCCCCGCGCAGCGCGTCGACGAACCGGGTCGGTCGGGCGTGGTTGAGCAGCGCCGCCCCACCGTCCAGACCGATCACCAGGGCCGAGGACACCTTGCTCTCCCGGTTCGCCCGCATCCGTTGGGCCAGGTCGGCCACCTGCAGCTCGGACCTCTTCACGTCAACTGCTCCGTGACGGCCCGCATCAGGCCGGCGAAGCTGCCCAGCTTCCCGTCGATGAACCTCGGGCTGTAGTTGCGCTGGGCCATCAGCGACAGCACCATCGGGGCGTCGGGGAAGGCGATGTTGGCGTAGTAGAGGGGGGAACGGTCCCGGCTGAACGCCTGCAACACGTTGAGGTGGAAGAAGGAGTACCCGCAGACCACCGCCGGTCGACTGGTGACGTCCCGGACGAGCTGCTCGATGCGCTCCTCGTACCGGATGATCTCGCGGCTGGTCATCAGGTTCAGCCCGAGGTCCAGCCCGCCGTGCAGCTTGATGATCCGGATCCGGGGGCTACCCGGTGCGGTGATCTGGAGCACCGCCGCCTCGGGCCGGTACTGCGGCACGTCGATCACCCGGTAGTCGTGGTGTTCGCGCAGCCCGGCGGCGGCGAGCGCCTGCTCCAGAAGATCGTCGATGTTGACGGTCACCACCATGTCCGCGTACCCGCGGGTGAGCAGCCCGACCAGTTGGCGGTACGGCGAGTCCGGGGTGAGCGGACGCTCCAGGTACCGCCGGAACAGGCCGGCCCGCGCCACCCCCGGCCCGAGCCCGTCACAGAACAGGTCGAACCGGTACTGGGGGCTGCCCCACGTGTCGACGTCGTCGCCCAGCACGGCGGCGAGCAGCTCCGCGTTGAGCGGCACCCCGTCGTGCACCGAGCAGCCGGCGCCGAGCCAGAAGAAGGGCTTCTCCGCCGACGCCTGGTCATCCCGGAACTGCCGCAGATGCCGGACCAGTTCCCGCACACTGTCCTGCGCGGTCATCGCTACCTCCGTAGGTGTCGGAGCAGGGTCAGGTCCACCACCGGTTCCTCCGACCACGCCTGCTCGGAGACGGGATGCCAGGCCGGGCCGGTGCCGGGCAGCAGGGAGGCGACGCCGCCCTGGACGTAGTGGCCGTAGGTGCGCTCGACGTCGCGCGCCATGTCGTCGTGGCCCAACTCCCGCAGCGCGGAGACCGACTGCCGCACCCAGTCGCGGATGTGCATCGGCTGCTGGTACGTCTCCAGCGCGGTCAGCAGCTGCTGCCGGGTCAGCTGCCCGGTCGGCCCCTGCGGGCCGGTGGACGAGATGACCCCCATGACGGTGTCCGAGACGACCTTCTGGATGTCACCCGGCGCCAGCCCGTGCGACCTGCGGGCCAACTCGACGACGTCGATGTCGTCGGCACGCACCCCGGCGTCGAGCTGGTCGAGGTGCACCTGGAAGATCTTCGCCCGGACCTGCTCGTCGGGCAGCTCGACGGGGATCATCTCGTCGAAGCGGCGCAGCAGTGCCAGGTCCATCGCCCAGAGCCGGTTCGTGCAGCCGAAGAAGATCACCGCGGCCTGTGACTCACGTAGCCGGTCGATCTCCTGGAGCAGGTGCGAGGTGAGCTGCACCCGCCAGTCCTGACCGCCCTCCCGGGACATGCCGATCGAGTCGATCTCGTCTCCGAACAGGATCGCCGGTTGGGCGTCGATCGCCTGGTCGAAGATCTCCGACACCCGCTTCTCGTCGTCACCGACGTAACGGTTCAACACGTCGTTGAGACGCATCCGGAAGATCGGCAGTGGCCGGCCGTGTCGACGCCGGTACTCGCCGCTGAACGCCCGGATGAGGAAGGTCTTGCCGCATCCCGACGGTCCGAACAACAGGATGGACCTGCTGGGTGACTGGTGGTAGCGGGCCAGCCGGTCGGCGAGGCCCTCGCTGTCGAGGTCCCCGAAGTAGGTCTCGAAGATCCGCTGACGTAGCCGCCCGGTGAACGTACCCGCCTCGTCCGCGCCTCCGACCTGCGCGAACGTCGGTTCGGTCGAGCCGGTCACCGGTCGGGACCCCGACCCCGGCTCGGCGGCGTCCACCTCCGCGGGCAGCCGGGGGTGCCGCGGCTGCAGGGCCCGGACCCGACGCAGGTCCGTCGCGCACTGCTCCGGCCGGCCCAGCTCCTGGTGCACGTACGCGCGGGTGGCCAGCACCTCGGCGGACAGGTACCGGCCCAGCCCGCCGGGCAGCGGCGCGGCGTCGAGGAGCCCGGCGAGCCGGTCGCACGCCGCCACCGCCTCGACCGTCGGTTGCTGCTCGAACCCGGCCAGCAGCCGTGACAACGCGTCGGTCAGACTGTTCGCCACCAGTTCCTGGTGGGTGCTGCGCCCGATGGCACGCAGCAGCGAACCGACCGCCCGCTCGTGCTCGCCGCGCAGGTGATGCAGGTGACCCAGCAGCGCGGCGGCGTCCGAGCCGGCGCCGAACTCGTCGAGGGCACGGGCCAGGTCCGCCTCGGCCACCGCGAGGTCCGCCGGGTCGGGCTGCCCGTCCCCGTCCCGCAGCAGGGTCCAGGCCCGGCCGTAGTACGGCTCCCACTGGTCCGCGCCCAACTCGATCGCCTTGGCGAAGTGTTCCCGGGCCGACCGGAGGTCGTCCCGGCCCAGTGCGTCGACACCCTCGTGGTAAGCCGACGTCCAGACCTTCTCGGGCTCCATCAGCCACCTCCCTGCGTCCCGTTGACCGGCCACACGACACAGCGGGAGACGTGGGACCGTCCCCGACCGGCGGTCACCCGGATGCCGCCGTGCGCGCCGATGCCGTCGACCAGTGCGTCCGCGACGGTGACACCGGCGGCGACCGCCAGCGCCCCGTACGCCGCCGGCGTCAGTCCACCGGCGAACAACTCGGTGTAGCCGGTGCAGTCGCCGATCGCCCGCGGGTCGGTGTCCGCCGTCGCGGCCACCAGGACGTGCGGGGCGAACTCCGCCGTGGCGAACAGCCGCTGGAGCTGGTCCAGCACCGGCCCCGGGCCACCGGTGAACAGCACGCACACCGGCCCGGTCACCCCGGTGGGTGGCACGACGCCGGTACGGATCCAGGGATTGTCGTCGTCGGGGGGCGTGCCGCCGGCCGCCGGGGCGGACCGCTCCGGCGGCGGGTCGGGTTCGCGGGCGGAGCTGACCAGCGCCGCCAACTCCTCCAGCCGGGCCTCGTCCGGGCGGGGCACCACGTCCAACTCGAAGTCGGACCAGTCCCGGTCACCGGTGGCCTTCGGCACCGACCCGATCGCCCCGACGGTGTCGACGATCGAACCCAGCAGCAACGTCGCTGCCACGGGGGCTTCGACGGCGTCCGTGGGCAGGTCGACCAGGACCCGGCCGGCCGAGCCGAGCGGCTCGACGGAGAAGTCCGGCCGTTGGAACGTCATCGCCACGGCCCGCCGCAGGACGCTGACGACGCCCAGGGCCCGGTCGAGCAGGAGGGCGGCGCGGCGCAGGTCACCGGTGTGGTGGAACGTCAGCCCGGCGCGCTCGAAGACCATCGCCACGGCGTGCGTGCGGGACGCGTCGGCGTCGTCACTGGCGTAGGCGCGCCTGGTAAGCAGGCCGACGGCGTAGACGATGGCCCTGACCACCGCGTCGGCGGCCGGGTCCGCACAGTGCGGCAACCGGGCCAGCAGACACTGCGCCAGCAGGTCGCGCAGCGCCGGGGCCCGGTCCAGTTCCTCCAGCCACCAACCCGCCTGCCCCTGGCCGTCGAGCTGGGGTCGCAGCCGGTGCCAGCCCGGGGGGACCGTACCGACCGGCGTCTCCCGGATCCACACCACCGGCCAGCCCTGCCGGGACAGCGTGTCCCCCCACGCGCCGATCCGGGCTTCGGTCACCGGGGTGCCGATCAGCCGGCAGCGGACGCCCGGGCCGATCCGCAGGCTGGCGACGCCGCCCCGGTCGGCCAGGCCGACCCGCAGCGGCACCCCGGGCGGGGCGTCCGGGTAGCCGGTCAACCGGGCCGGTCGGCGGAACGGGTCCCCGCTGGCCGGGGGCACGGCCACCCGGGTCGGTGCCGACGCCGGAACGACGGGCGGTGGCACCTCCCGCAGCAGTTCGGCGTCGGCGAGCAGGGCCGGCAGGAACCACCCGCTGCGCCGACCGACCGTCCGCAACTGGCGGGCCGCCACGGGCAACCGGTGACGCAACACCCGGCCGTCGAGCAGTGACACGAGTTCGGGTAGCCGGGCCTCCAGACCCCGCTGCATCATCCAGTCGCCGATGCGCAGACCGTGGGCGAAGGCCCGGTGCAGCTCCCGGTCGGAGCCGAGCCGGGAGTGCTCCTCGACCAGCATCCGGCGGTAGCGCCAGGCCGCCGCGAGGACCGGATCCACCCGGTTCGGGCGCCACGGGTCCGGGCCCGGCCCCACCGCCGCCTCGTCGGTGAGGGCGCTGGCCAGGTAGAAGCAGGCGTACGCGGTGGTGGGGTCACCCAGCCGGAGCAGGGCCCGCCCGCACCAGACCAGTTCCGTGCGCACCTCGGACTCGAGCCAGCCGGACAGCCTCTCGTCCCCGACGATGGTCAGGAGCTGCTCGACGATGATCCGGTATTCGCCCAGGCCGTACCAGACGTCACCCCGGGCGAGGTAGGGACCGGTCAGATCGCGCAGCAGCCGCCGTTCGACACCCTCCGGATCGGTGGCCGGCGACTCGCCGTACGGCAGGTCGTCCTCGCCGTCGAAGAGGGCGGCGAGCCGCTCCCGCTTCGGCTCCGGGCCCTCCACCCCCAGCGGTGCCACCGATGCCGGCACGGGGACCGGTTCCGACGGGCGCAGTGCCGGCTCCTGGGCCAACGCCGCCAGCTCGGACAGCTCAGCCCAGTCCGCCCGCAGGCCGGTGCCGACCAGGTGAACGGTGTGCGTGAGCAGCGCGTGGGCCAGGCCCGGCAGACCGAGTGCCGCCCAGCCCCGGATCACCGCCAGCCACCAGCCGCACCGGCCGGTGTGCAGTTGGGCCAGCAGTTTCCCGTATCCGGCCGGGACGGTGTCACCGGGGTCGGCGGCCGGTACGAACACCGCAGGGTCCACGGCCAGCATGACCGCCGCACTGAACTCGCGGGCCACGACCACCCGCTCACCCGCGTCGAGCAGCCGCGGCCAGTTGCCCCCGACCTTTCCGCGCCGGCCGATGGTCAACTCCCCCGCACCTCCTCCGGTCGTCCCCACGCTCAGAACCGGCACAGGACGTGGTCGATGCGACCGTGCAACCGGCCGAGGTGGTCGGTGCAGATGGTGGCCACCGACTCCTGCCCGGCCACGCTGACGATGTGCTGGGTCAGTCGTTGCGTGCGCAGGTCGAAGGCGGCGATCTGGTTGCCGCCGTCGTCGTCGAACAGGGCGTAGAGGGTGTCGCCGCCGAGGGACAGGTCCCGCACCGGCCACCGGTCCCAGGGTGGGTCGAGGGCGATGTCGACCAGCGGTGTCCCGTCGTCCTCGGCGGGTCGCCAGAGCCGGAGCCGGCCGTCCTGCACGGCCCCGAGCAGCGGCGTCGACCCACCGGACTCCTTCCAGCGGGGCAGCAGCCGACACTGCGCGGACGGCAGGTCCCCCCGCGTGCCGGAGCCGAGCGACGTGCGCTCGCCCTCCTGGACGAGGGGCAGCCGGTGCCACTGCCGGGCGGTACGCACCCAGACCGCCTCCGGGTCGCCGACGGCCTCCAGCGGATCCCCCTCCAGTGGGGGCAGCGCGAGTCGGGCGAACTGGAACCGGAACCGGGTCCCCTGCTCCGAGTCCTCGGCCGCCGAGGTCTCCATCCGCAGGACGTGGTGGTTGGCCATCAGCACCCAGAGCATGCCCTCCTGGTCGTAGTGCACCGAGACGGGCGGCGACTCGATCCGGACCGGCCAGACCAGCCGCCGGGATATGTCGAAGCGCTCCATCAGCAGGTCACCCGGGGTGTAGGAGTAGCACTCGCCCCGGTGTACGGCGATCCGTTCCTTGAACCGGGTGGAGGCCAGCCGTAGCCGTCCCTGGCGACCACGGGTGTGTCGCAGCCGCCGCTGGACCGCCTCCAACTCCTCGACGCAGCCGGGGTCGGCACCGGCCGTGAGCGCCACCTCGACCAGGAGCCGGAACTGGTCGATGCCGGCGTCGGTGCCCCACCGGCGACGGGGGCTGGCCGCCGCGGTCAGCAGCGTGGCCAGCCGGGACTCCGTGGCCACGCCCAGTGCGGGCAGCAACTCGGCCGGCCCTGGTCGGCTCGGCCGGTCGTCGTCGTCCCGGTCGACGCACTCCTCCAGGAACCGCTGGTGTCGTTCGGCGGCGCTGTCGGGGCCGGTCATCCGGACCAGGTAGTCGTCGAGCGCCTCCAGTTCGGTGCCGGCGAGCCGCCAGAAGCCCACCGGGAGTCCCCACTCGCCGGCGCCGACCACGGCGGAGACGTACCAGGGCGCGTTGAAGTGTGCCTGGTGCATCTTGTGGTCGGTCCCCGACATGAACGGCTTGCCGCCGACGTGTGAGTGGTACCAGCCGACGATGTACTCGTCGACGCTGTCGGCGAGCCGGGCGGCGATCGCCTGGATCGACGACTGGTCGAACTCGAAGTGCACCGCGCTGGCGTTGTCGCTGGGCACCGCCAGGTGGTCGGTGACCGTGACGATCCAACCGGTGCCGTTGACGAAGTGACGGCCCAGCAGGATGCCGCCGACCTCGGTGCCGGCCTGCTGCGCGGACTGCCGCCGGATGCCGCTGAGTACGGTGTCGTCGACGTGCAGGGTGACCACGGGGCCGGACCGCAACAGTTCACTCGACGGTGCCGGGTTGTGCTGGGCGAGCGGGCGGCGGACGGGTTCGATGCGGAAGTCCGGCGAGACGTCCATCAGGTCGCCGCCCCCGCCGTCCGGTCGCCCGCGCGCGCCTCCCGGGTCATGATGAGGGTGTGGCCGGCCTCCACCTGCGCCGACCGCAGGGTCTCGGACACCCCGAGGAAGCGGTTGCGTTCCTGCCACATCAGCCGGTACGGGATCACGTTGCCCGTCTGGTCCTGTTGGGGGAAGGGCAGGGCCGGGTTCGCCACGATCTTGGCGATGATCCCCTGCACGGGAATGTCGAGCGGGAGGCTGACGTCCCACTTCTCGGTCAACATGGTGGTGGCCAGGATGACCGGGATCGATTCGAGCGGCGGATTCGTCATGCGTCACCTTCTGCCGGTGTGGACCATTCCTGGATGCGGTTCACCGAGATGTCGAAGTCGAGATCCTGCTCCGGCTGGCCGAGCAGGGTGTGGGCGGAGGTCTCCTCCGCCCGCCGATGGACCGCCTCGAACAGTGCGCCGACGGTCAGGTCCGTGGCGATGAGGGCGATCTCCACGCCGGTGTAGGTGCCGAGGCGGCACACCGTCTGCAACAGGTCCTGGAACGTCCCCGCATGCCACTGCACCGCCGGCACCTCGGCCTGGATGAGCACGCACCCCTGCACCAGCAGGAACTTCGCCTGTCGGCTGTGGACGTTCCACTCCGACACCAGCCGCAGCACGGGTCCCCGGGCGGTGAGACCGACCTCCCGTTGCAGCAGGGCGCGCAGGTAGACCCAATGCGGCGTCGACTTCACCTCGATCAGCAGCGGGTAGTGGTAGCCGGGCACCGGGCAGCGGTAGCCGGTGACGACGGTGTTCTCGTCGACGACCTCGCAGGTCCAGCCGATCTGCGCGAACAGGGCGGCGATGGCCTTGCCGTCAGGCCTGCTCATCCGGGCCCCCCTCCCGTCCGGTCGAGTCCGGCTCGACCGCCGGCAGGCCGGGTTCGACCGACGCCGGACCCGGCCCGGTCGACGGCAGGTCGGGACCGGCCGGCGGCGGGCTCGCCCGCGGTCGCAGGTCGAGGTCGAAGGCCAGGTCACGCACGGGTGTTGGATCGATCGGCACCACTGGTTCGTCGGCCTCCAGGTTGATCCCGAGCCACCGGGCCGCCCCGCGGTCCAGCGGGTCGTAGATGTTGAACGACTTGTACTGGACCAACTCGCACAACTGGACGCAGAGTTCGGCCACGGACATGCCGGGGTACCAGATGTCGCCGGTGCAGACCCGGGGCGGCCGGATGTTCGGGTGGAAGATCGGTGTCTTCCACACGATCTCCGGGGGCAGCAGCGGGAAGCTACCGCCCAGGGTGAGGGTGAACTCGTGGTGCGACGACAGGCCCAGCTCCTCCTGGTTGAACACCAGGCCACGGCAGGTGAGCACCACGTCGTACCGGGTCGGTGGAAGCCCGTGCGCGGTGAAGGTCACCATCGAGCTGGCCCTGACCAACTGCCGCATGTCGGTGTACTCGGTGTCCAGCCGCCGGTCGCGGGGCGTCATCGCCATGTCAGCTCCTGCCTCTGCCGGTACGCGCCGCCGGGTCCTGCGGACCACGAGGCGCCGGGGCCTGCGGACCACCGTCCGGCGGCACCCGGGGCGGCGCACCACCGGCGCCGCCCCGACCTCCGTCGGAGCCCACCGGTTCGGCCAGTTCGAAGACCACGGTCCCCCCGCTGCCGTGCGCCTCGACCCAGCTCCAGCGGGGGAAACCCGTCTCGTGCGGCGACAGCCGGTGCCACGACTGCGTCCCGTCGATCTGGTCGACCAGGTCGAGGGCCACCTCGGCGGCGCAGGTCGGGCACCGGACCGGGCGGTCCCCCGGGTGGACCCGGTGGACCTCGTCCTGCCGGCCGCAACCGAGGCAGCTCCAGCCGCGCAACACCGTCAGCGGCAGGCGCAGCACCACCTCGTCGTCGGCCCGCGCCGTCCGCCACCGCTCGAGGATGTCGACCCACCGGTCGGTGGCCCACGAGCCGGGGCTCCCGGTCGGCACCGCCGGGGTCGGGTGCAGCAGGCAGTCCGGGTTCACCGGGATGCCGACCTGCCAGAACCGGTCGTAGGCGAGGTCGAAGCGCAGTTCGTGGCCGATCGGCACGGTCATGTCGTGCCGGTCACGGCTGAGCCACCGCATCGCCTGCTGCGCCATCGACGCCCCGACGGTGGAGGCGACGGTCGGGGTGGTGGGCACCCCCCGGGCCGTCTCGGCACGGACCCGGTAGGCCAGGCAGGAGTGGCGCAGGGCGAGGTCCCGCAGGTCCTCGTCGGTCAGCCCGCAGACGTAGCACGGGCCGTCCGGCGGCAGGTAGAGGCGCACCGCGCCCTCCCAGGTGGTGAGGCCGCCGTCGATCAGCAGGACACCGGCCTGCCCGGCGAGTTGGCCGAGCGCCACCCGGGCGGCCACGTTGTCCAGGCAGCCGAGCACCACGTCGGCGCGGTGG
Source organism: Micromonospora sp. NPDC049081 (assembly GCF_040648835.1). NCBI lineage: Bacteria > Bacillati > Actinomycetota > Actinomycetes > Micromonosporales > Micromonosporaceae > Micromonospora > Micromonospora sp. NPDC049081. The sequence continues at coordinate 147,081 of NZ_JBEZEK010000006.1, forward strand.
AGCAGCCCGGCCCCGAGACCCGTGCGCAGGTCGTCGGCGATCACGTCGACCTGACAGTCCGGGTTGAGTTCACCGGCGGCCCGTACGACGGCGTCCACCTTGGCGGCGCCGACGTCGGACGGTCGGTAGAGCACCGACCGGGAGAGGTTGCCGACCTCGACCGTGTCGAGGTCGACGACGGTGATCGTGCCCCAGCCGAGCAGGAGGAGGTTCTTCAGCACCTCGTTGCCGAGGGCACCCGCGCCGGCGACCACGGCGTGCGCGCCACGTACCTCGTCCTGGTCCCACCACTCGATGTCGGCCAGCCGGGAGTAGCGGTCCTGGGTCATGTGGTCACCACCCGACCCACCGGCACCGGAACCGGCACCATGTGGCAGTCGCGCGAGTAGCACCGCGCGCCACGCAGGTACTCCCAGCAGTCCTCGCAGTAGCCCTCACCGCACAGGGGGCATAGCACCACCTCCGCATCGACGGTGAAGGTGGTGTGGCACTGCTGGCAACGGTGCCCGACCAGCACGTGCCCGGTGGGCAGTCGCAGCTGACGGACCTCGGAGAACCACGCCAACTGACCGGCGAAGGCCACCCGGTCACCGTGGTGCAGGACGGCGAGTCCGATGATCCGTCGACCGTTGCGGACGACGTCCACCCCGTCCGGGATGATCAACGAGTGGCCCGCCCGGGACCGGGCGAGCCAGACCCCCGCGCCGTCTCCCGCGGTGTCCCGCAGCTCGGCGGTGGGCAGTCCCGCGCACGGCAGGTAGCCGTGCGTCCCCCGTTGGGGCAGCTGCACGGTGAAGTCGTCGAAGTCGAGGTACGGACCGACGGCGGGGATCTCGATCATCAGCACCCTCCACGACCGGTTCCGGAGCAGCACTCGCGCGGCGGTGACCGGGGGCCGGTGGATCCGTGCCACCCGGAGCACCTCACGCACGGTGTGCGTAGGGAGACCCAGTGTTCTATGAGGATGCAAGTGCGGGGATCGACCGATGGTCCAGTGAGGACTGTCGACACAGCCCGGGCGGGTGACCCGACGGCAGTTTCCCGGCGCCGGGCCGGCCGCAGCGGGCCGGCAAGGCGACCGACCCGGCGGCGGTACGGCGTCCCTGACCTGCTGGATCGGCATGGACGGGGGCTCTCGGCCGGCGGACCGGACCACCCGTCCCCCGCCGACTGACCGGTCGGCGGGGGCACTGTCGGATCAGCGTCAGTCCGCCGTGTAGCCGTGCGTCACGATCCGCGCGGCGGTCTCCTCGTAACCCTCCCCCTCGGGGGCGAAGGTGCCCAGGCCGTCGACGTACCGGTTGAACATGCAGAACGCGGCGGCGATCAACACCGTGTCGTGGATCTCCAGGTCGGTGCCGCCCTCGGCGCGGGCCGCCTCGACCAGCTCGCTGGTGACCTGCCGGCCACCGGCCTGCACCGCCGCCGCGATCCGCAGCAGGGTGCGCAGCTTCGCGCTGACCGGCGCGGTGTCCAGGTCGGCCCGCACCTGGTCGACCAGGGTCATCCCGGTGGGCAGCTGGGCGGCGGCGAACGCCGAGTGGGAGGCGCAGCAGAACCGGCACTCGTTGAGCCCCGAGACGTAGGCGGCGATCAGCTCCCGCTCACCCGGCGTCAACGTCGGGTGCGGGGTGCGCAACAACACCTCGGCCAGCTCGTTCAGCGGCTTCGCGGTCTCCGGCCGGTACCGCATCGGCCCGGTGATCCCCGGGAACGCCTTCTCGTCGAGACCCAGATCGATGTGCGCCACCGGCACCCCCTGACTCGTCGGCCGCCCCGGCGGGCTGCCGTCGCACCAGGGTGCCAGCTCCGCGGCCCCCGCTCATCTTCCGGAGTGCTCGACCGGACCGACCGGTGCCGACGGCGGCCCGACCGGAAGGGGTCAGCCGACCAGGAAGATCACCGCGAGCCAACCCACCACGATGACGACCAACGCCACGGTCAGCACCCAGGTCGGCACCGTGTACTCGCCCCGGCGGTTGCGGGCGATCTCGTCGCGGATCTTCGCCCGGCGACGATCGATCCAGTTGAGCCGCTGGGTGTCGCCGCTCTCGCGGTCGGCGGGTTCGGAAGTGTTCATCGCCCCGCCAGCGTACCGGTGGGGTCGGCGGTCGCTGCCGGCCGCCGACCCCACCGGGTCACATGCTGGCGATCAGGCGTTCGACCCGCTCGTCGTACGCGCGGAACGGGTCCTTGCAGAGCACGGTGCGCTGCGCCTGGTCGTTGAGCTTCAGGTGCACCCAGTCGACGGTGAAGTCACGCCGCTTCTCCTGGGCGTGCCTGATGAACTCGCCGCGCAGCCGGGCCCGGGTGGTCTGCGGCGGCGTCTCCTTGGCCTCGAAGATCTCCGGGTCGGTGGCCACCCGGTCCACCTGACCGCGCCGCTCCAGCAGCCCGTACAGGCCCCGGCCCCGGCGCAGGTCGTGGTAGGCCAGGTCCATCTGCGCCACCCGGGGGTGCGACAGCGGCAGGTCGTGCTTGCGCTGGTAACGCTCGATCAACCGGAGCTTGCTCACCCAGTCGATCTCCCGGGCCACCGGGTCGAGGTTGCCGTCCTCCACCGCGTTGAGCACCCGGCCCCACAGCTCCACCACCCGCTTGGCGGTCTGGTCGCCACCGCGGCGCTCGACGAACTCGGTGGCCCGCGCCAGGTATTCCTGCTGGATCTCCAGCGCGCTGACCTCCTTGCCGGAGGCGAGCCGCACCTTGCGCCGGCCGGTGATGTCGTGTGACACCTCCCGGATGGCCCGGATCGGGTTCTCCAGCGACAGGTCACGCATCACCACGCCGGCCTCGATCATCCGCAGCACGATGTCGGCCGAGCCGACCTTGAGCAGCGTGGTGACCTCGTTCATGTTGGAGTCGCCGACGATGACGTGCAGCCGCCGGTAGCGCTCGGCGTCGGCGTGCGGCTCGTCGCGGGTGTTGATGATCGGCCGGCTGCGGGTGGTCGCCGAGGAGACGCCCTCCCAGATGTGCTCGGCCCGCTGGGACAGGCAGTAGACCGCCCCGCGCGGGGTCTGCAACACCTTGCCCGCCCCGCAGATCAGCTGCCGGGTGACCAGGAACGGGATGAGCACGTCGGCCAGCCGGCCGAACTCACCGTGCCGGGACACCAGGTAGTTCTCGTGGCAGCCGTACGAGTTGCCGGCCGAGTCGGTGTTGTTCTTGAACAGGTAGATCTCACCCGCGATGCCCTCGTCGTGCAGCCGCTTCTCCGCATCGACGAGCAGGCCCTCCAGGATCCGTTCACCAGCCCGGTCGTGGGCGACCAGGTCGGTGACCGAGTCGCACTCCGGAGTGGCGTACTCCGGGTGCGACCCGACGTCCAGGTAGAGCCGGGCCCCGTTGCGCAGGAACACGTTGCTCGACCGCCCCCAGGACACCACCCGACGAAACAGATACCGGGCGACCTCGTCGGGGGACAGCCGCCGCTGCCCGCGATAGGTGCAGGTGACGCCGTACTCGGTCTCGAGGCCGAAGATTCGCCGCTCCATGATGTGACACTAGCCGCCCGGAGGGCCGGTTCGTCACTGTCACAGCACAGGTAGTGTGCTTCGGTCGCTCAGATCCCGTCCGAGTACGACATTCCGTCCGGCCCCAGCCCGGCCACGAACGCCCGGCAGGCGGCATAGTCCGGCAGCGTCCCCGCCGCGCGGACCTGCGCCAACGTCGGCGCCGCCGCGTCGCGGGCGGACAGTTGCGGCACCTCGGCCGGCCACTCGATGCCCAACTCCGGGTCGAGCGGGTGCACGGCGTGTTCCCCGGTCGGGTTGTAGGTGGTCGAGCAGAGGTAGGTCAGGGTCGCGTCGTCGCTCAACGCGCAGAAACCGTGCCCCAGCCCCTCGGCCAGATAGACCGCCCGCCGGTCGGTGTCGTCCAACCGGACGCCCTCCCAGCGGCCGAAGGTCGGCGAACCGGTGCGCAGGTCCACCACCACGTCGAGCACCGCGCCCCGGACGCAGGTGACGTACTTGGCCTGGCCGGGCGGGACGTCGGCGAAGTGGATGCCGCGCACCACACCCCGGCCGGAGATGGACAGGTTGGCCTGGGCCAGCCGCAGCGGGTGCCCCACCGCCTCGGCGAGCTGGTCGAACCGGTACCACTCCATGAACAGGCCGCGCGGGTCACCGTGCTGCTGCGGGGTGACCTCCCAGGCGCCCTCGATGCTCAGCGGGCGAATCTTCACCGCACCCCCTCCGTTACCGCCTGGGCCGCGCGCAGCACCGCCTCGTCGTGCTTGTCGGCCAGCAGGCCCAGCAGGTAGTCACCGTAGCCGCTCTTGGTCAGCGGCTCGGCCAGGGCGCGCAGCTGCTCGTCGTCGAGCAGGCCGGCCCGCCAGCAGACCTCCTCGACGCAGCCGATCTTCATGCCCTGCCGTTCCTCGATCACCCGGACGAACTCGCCGGCCTGCATCATCGAGGTGAAGGTGCCGGTGTCCAGCCAGGCGGTGCCCCGGTCCAGCACGGTCACCGACAGCTCACCGGCCCGCCGGTACGCCTCGTTGACCGCGGTGATCTCCAACTCGCCCCGGGCGCTCGGGGTGAGGTTGCCGGCGATCTCGACCACCCGGTTGTCGTAGAAGTACAGGCCCGGCACCGCGTAGCGGGACTTCGGCCGGGCCGGCTTCTCCTCGATCGACAGCACCCGGCCGTCGGCGTCGAAGTCGACCACCCCGTACGCCTCGGGGTTGGCCACCGGGTAGGCGAATACCCGCCCGCCGACCAGGTCACCGTTGTCGGCCAGCTGCCGGCCGAGGCCGACGCCGTGGAAGATGTTGTCGCCCAGCACCAGCGCCACCGAGTCGTCGCCGATGAAGTCCGCGCCGAGCACGAACGCCTGCGCGATGCCGTCCGGGCGGGCCTGGGCGACGTACTCCAGCCGCAGCCCCCACTGGCTGCCGTCGCCGAGCAGCCGCTGGAACTGGTCCTGGTCCTCCGGGGTGGTGATCACCAGGATCTCCCGTACCCCGGACATCACCAGCGTCGACAGCGGGTAGTAGACCATCGGCTTGTCGAAGATCGGCATCAGTTGCTTGGACACCGCGCGGGTGATCGGCCACAGCCGGGACCCGGTGCCACCAGCGAGAAGGATTCCACGCACCGGGGGAGCCTACCGGGACCGGCGCGAACCGGACACCGGGGTCACGGTCCCCGGGTCGGCGGGCCGATGCGCGTACACTTCCGTCCCCGTGAGGATTCTCGTCACCGGCGGAGCCGGATTCATCGGGTCGGAGTACGTACGGATGCTGCTGGGTGTGCCCGGCGGTGACGCGTCCGGCGTGCCCGCGGTCGAACCCGCGACGGTGACCGTGCTGGACAAGCTGACCTACTCCGGCAACCTGGACAACCTCGCCCCGGTGCGCGAGGACCCCCGGCTGCGGTTCGTCCGGGGCGACATCTGCGACCCGGCGACGGTCGACGAGGTCGTCGCCGGCCAGGACGTGATCGTGCACTTCGCCGCCGAGTCGCACGTCGACCGGTCGATCGCCGGGGCCGCCCCGTTCGTCACCACCAACGTGCTGGGCACCCAGACCCTGCTGGACGCCGCGCTGCGGCACGGCACCGGCCGGTTCGTGCACGTCTCCACCGACGAGGTGTACGGCTCGATCGACTCCGGCTCCTGGACGGAGACCTGGCCGCTGGCCCCGAACTCGCCGTACTCGGCCTCGAAGGCCGGGTCCGACCTGCTGGCGCTGGCCTACCACCGGACCCACGGCATGGACGTGGTGGTGACCCGCTGCTCCAACAACTACGGGCCGTACCAGTTCCCGGAGAAGGTCGTCCCGCTGTTCGTGACCAACCTGCTCGACGGCGGCACGGTGCCGCTCTACGGCGACGGCGGCAACGTGCGTGACTGGCTGCACGTGCACGACCACTGTCGGGGCATCGCGATGGTGGCGCACGCCGGTCGCGCCGGTGAGGTCTACCACATCGGCGGCGGCACCGAGCTGAGCAACAAGGAGCTGACCGGGCGGCTGCTGGAGGCGTGCGACGCCGGCTGGGACCGGGTCGTCCCGGTGACCGACCGCAAGGGCCACGACCGCCGCTACTCGCTCGACATCAGCAAGATCAACACCGAGCTGGGGTACGCCCCGAGCATCGGCCTCGACGAGGGCCTGGCCCAGACCGTCGCCTGGTACCGGGACAACCGGGCCTGGTGGGAACCGTTGAAGACGGCACCGGCCGCATGACCCGGGTCCTCGTCACCGGTGCGGGCGGCATGCTCGGCCGGGACCTGCTCACCGTGCTGGCCACCCGCGGCGACCTCAAGGTGACCGCCGCCACCCGCACCGACCTCGACATCACCGACGCCGAGGCGGTCCGGGCCGCGGTCGCCGGGCACGACGTGGTGTTCAACGCCGCCGCGTGGACCGACGTCGACGGTGCGGAACGGGACGAGGCGGCGGCCACCGCGATCAACGGCGGCGGGGTGGCCCACCTGGCCCGCGCCTGCGCCGGGCACGGCGCGCGGCTGCTGCACGTCTCCACCGACTACGTCTTCGCCGGCGACGCCGACACCCCGTACGCCGAGGACGCCCCCACCGACCCGATCAACGCGTACGGCCGCAGCAAGCTCGCCGGGGAGCGGGCCGTGGTCCGATTCCTCCCCGAAACCGGCTACCTGGTGCGGACCGCCTGGCTCTACGGGGCACACGGGCGCAACTTCGTCACCACCATGCTCGGCCTGGCCGCCACCCGGGAACACCTCGACGTGGTCGACGACCAGCACGGCCAACCCACCTGGTCGTACGCGCTGGCCACCCGGCTGGTCGCACTCGCCGACGCGGCCCTGGCCGACCGGGCCCCCGCCGGGACCTACCACGGCACCTGCACCGGCCAGACCACCTGGTACGGGCTGGCCCGCGCCGCCTTCACGCTGGCCGGGCTCGACCCCGACCGGGTCCGACCCACCACCAGCGACCGGTTTCCGCGTCCGGCCGCGCGACCCGCGTACAGTGTGCTAGGGCACGACCGGTGGGCCGAGGCCGGCCTGCCCCCGCTGCCGGACTGGCACGACGCGCTGTCCGACGCCTTCGCCTCCCCGACTGCACCCACCCCGTGGAAGGTCGCATGAAGCTCACCCTCGTCACCGGTCTGACCGGCCTGATCCTGCTCGCCACCATCGTCGAGCTGCTGCGCCGCCGGCAGCTCCGCGAGAAGTACGGCATGCTCTGGCTCGGCGTGCTGGTCATCGTCATCCCGTTGTCGCTGTTCCCCCGGCTGCTCGACAACGTGGCCGGCTTCTTCGGCGTGGTCTCCGGCGTCAGCCTCGTGCTGTTCCTCGGCATCGTCTTCCTGCTGCTGGTCTGCGTGCACCTGAGCTGGGAGGTCAGCGCGCTGGAGGAGGAGACCCGCACCCTGGCCGAGGACTTCGCCCTGCTCCGCGCGCAGATCGACGCGGAACGCGCCGCCCGGCTCGCCCAGGACGCGCAGCTCACCGCAGCCAACCGAGACGAACTGGTGTCCCACGATGGTTAACGGCAAGCGTGTCCTGATCATCATCCCGGCGCTCAACGAGTCCGGGTCGATCGCCGACGTGGTCGGCGAGGTCCGGGGCGAACTGCCCGGCGTCGACGTGCTGGTGGTCGACGACGGCTCCACCGACCGCACCGCCGCCGTGGCCGCCGCCGCCGGGGCCCGGGTCGCGAAGCTGCCGTACAACCTCGGGGTGGGCGGGGCGATGCGGCTCGGCTACCGCTACGCCCGGGACAACGACTACGACGTGGCGATCCAGATCGACGCCGACGGCCAGCACGACCCCCGGTACGTGCCCAAGCTGGTCGACCTGCTCGACGACAACGACCTGGTCATCGGCGCCCGGTTCGCCGGCGAGGGCGACTACTCGGTGCGCGGGCCCCGCCGCTGGGCGATGGTCATGCTGTCCGGGGTGCTCTCCCGGGTGGCCAAGACCCGGCTGACCGACACCACGTCCGGGTTCCGGGCCGCCAACCGGCGGGTCATCGAGATGTTCGCCGGCTGGTACCCGGCGGAGTACCTCGGCGACACGGTGGAGACCCTGGTGCACACCGCCCGGCGCGGCTACCGCATCCGCCAGGTGCCGGTGGCCATGCGCAAACGGATGGCCGGCACCCCCAGCCACTCCCCCGCCAAGGCGATGATCTACCTGGGTCGGGCCTTCGCGGTGCTCACGCTGGCGCTCATCCGCCGGTGATGCGGCGGCTGCTCCATCTCGTCCCGCCCGGCACCGTCGCCGTCGGAGGCGGGCTCGCCCTGCTCGGGCTCGCCTCCTACGTGCACCTCGCGGTCGCCGGACACGCCCTCGACCGCGCCGACTACTCCTCACTGTCGGTGCTCTGGTCGATCGTGTTCACCCTCGGCATCGGCGTGTTCATCCCCGTCGAGCAGGAGGTGGCCCGGGTCGTCGCCGCCCGCCGCAGCCAGGGGCTGCCCCCCGGCCCGGTGCTGGCCCGGGGAGCCACCGTCGCCGCCGCCGTGCTGGCGGTGCTGGTAGTGGCCACCCTCGTCGGCCGCCAGGCGCTCACCGACCGGCTCTTCGCCGGCGACGACACGATGGTCGCCGTCCTGATCGGCGCGCTGGTCGCGATGGCCGTGGCGTACACCACCCGGGGCGTGCTGTCCGGCCTGCAACTCTTCCCCTGGTATGGCACCCAGCTCGGCGTCGACGGCGGGGTGCGCATCGCGCTGGTCGCCGGCCTCGGCCTCAGCGGCGTCACCGACCCGGTCTGGTACGGCGCGGTGCTGGTCGTCGCCCCGCTGCTGTCGGTGCTGGTGACCCTCCCGCCGGTGCTGCGGGCCGTCGGCGGCGGCCTCCCGGTGGCCTGGGGCACCCTGCTGCGCGGCCTCGGCCTACTCACCGTCTCCAGCCTGCTCTCCCAGGTCGTGGTCAACATCGGCGTGATCAACGTCCGGCTGCTCGACCCGGCCGACGTGGCGACCGCCGGTGCGCTGCTCTCCGCCCTGGTGCTGGTCCGGATCCCGCTGTTCGTCTTCGGCTCGATGCAGGCGTCGCTGCTGCCCGGCCTGGCCACCACCGCCACCACCGGCGACGTGGCCGCTTTCCACCGCCTGCTGCGCCGGGCGCTCGGCGTGGTCACCGCCCTCGGTGTCGCCGGGGCGGTCGGCGCGGTGGCGCTCGGCCCGTGGCTGGTGCACCGGCTCTTCGACGCCCCCGGCGTGCTCGGCCACGGCGACTTCGCCTGGCTGGCCGTCGGCACCCTCGCCTACCTGTGGGCGATGGTGCTCGGGCAGGCGCTGCTCGCCCTCGACCGGCACCGCGCCCAGGCCGTGTCGTGGACGATCGGGGTGACCGCCCTGCTCGCCGTCACGGCCGTCCCGGCCCCCGTCGCGCTCCGCGTCGAACTGGCCTACGCCGTCGGCTCCGTCGTGGTGGCCGCCACCATGGCCGTCCTGCTGCTGCGCCGGGGTGCCCGCCCGGCCACCCCCACCCCCGGCCGGCCGCTCGACGACGTGGTGGCCACCGGCGTCTCCGGAGGTCTGTAGATGTCCCGCCCCCAGGTGTCCGCGGTGATGCTCGCCTACGGTGCCGAGCCCTACCTGGTCGACGCCGCCCGCGCCGTGCTGGCCAGCACCGACGTCGAGATCGAGCTGATCGTGGTCGACAACGGCTGCACCGGTGACGGCATCGACGTGGTCAAGGGCTTCGCCGGGGTACGGGTGGTCCGGCCGGAGGAGAACACCGGCTACTCCGGCGGCTGCCGGGTCGGCGCCGCCGAGGCCACCGGTGAGTGGCTGGCCTTCGTCAACTCCGACGCCGTCGTCGCCCCCGACGCGCTGGCCCGGACGGTGGCGGTGGCCGGTGAGCCGGGCGTGGGCGCGGTGATGGCCTCGATCCGGCTCGCCGAGAACCCCGACCTGATCAACACCTCCGGCAACCCGCTGCACTACATCGGGCTGTCCTGGGCCGGCGGCAACGGCCAGCCCGCCAGCGCGCACGCCCGGCGGACCACGGTCCCGTCGATCAGCGGCTGCTGCTTCGTGATCAACCGGGCGCTCTGGCGGGAGCTGGACGGCTTCGCCGCCGAGTACTTCGCCTACCACGAGGACACCGAGATCAGCCTGCGGTTGTGGCAGCGCGGACTACGCCAGGAGTACGTCCCGGACGCCGTGGTGGTGCACCACTACGAGTTCTCCCGCAACAAGCTCAAGCACTACCTGCTGGAACGCAACCGCCTGATCTCGCTACTCACCGCGTACGAGACGCGGACGCTGGTGGTGCTCGCGCCGATGCTGCTGCTGACCGAGGCGGCGATGCTGGTGGCCGCGCTGCTCGGCGGCTGGAGCCGGGAGAAGGCGCGCGGTTGGGGTTGGCTGTGGACCAACCGGGCCTGGGTGCGGGCCCGGCGTCGCCAGCTCCAGCAGGAGCGGATGGTCCCCGACGGCGTCATCGCCGAGCTGATGACCGCCAAGGTCGACCCGTCGAACGTCGAGTCGCCGCCCGGGATGAGCATCTTCAACGTCATCGCCGCCGGCTACTGGGCCCTGGCCAGGCCGCTGCTGCGCAGGGCCTGACCGTCACGCCGCCGCCATGCCGCAGGGCACCGGCGGCGGGTGGGTCGACCCGGACTGCGGATGGCACCCACGCGCAGGGGCCGGGGTGTGCACCCCGGCCCCTACGCGTGTCGCCGTCACGCTTCCGGCTTCTCCTGGGGCTGGCCCTCCAGGTCGGCCGAGCCGGCCGACGTGGTGGGCTTGTGCGCCTCCTCGGTCGGCACCGTCGGGGTCTTGGCCTGGCCGTCGGCCGGCGCGGCGTCACCCGCCGCGTCACCCTCCAGCAGCGCGGTCAGCGCCGCGCCGGTGATCCGTCGGAAGGTACGCCCTACCCGGGCACGGTCCAGGACCGCCACCTCGAGCTGGTTGGGGGCGATCGTCCGGGCCGCGCCGCCCTCGCCGCCGACGCTGCTCAGCGCCTTCATCGCCACCCTGACCGCCTCGCTGAGCGACATGTCGGGGCGGTGCTCGGCCTTGAGCACGCCGGTGATCGCCTCGGCCTGACCGCCCATCGCCATCCGGCCCGGCTCGTCGTTGACGGACCCGTCGTAGGTGAGCCGGTACAGCTCGTCCTCCTCGACCGTGGCACCGACCTGCGCCACGCAGATCTCCACCTCGAACGGCTTGGACTGCTCGGTGAAGATCGCGCCCAGGGTCTGCGCGAACGCGTTGGCCAGGGCCCGGCCGGTCACGTCACGCCGGTCGTAGCTCAGGCCGTTGAGGTCGGCCATCCGCACCCCGGCGCGGCGCAGGTTCTCGAACTCGTTGTACCGGCCGACGGCGGCGAAGCCGATCCGGTCGTAGATCTCACTGACCTTGTGCAGGGCGCTGGAGAGGTTCTCCGCGACGAAGAGCACCCCGCCGGTGTAACTCAGGACCACCGCGCTGCGCCCCCGGGCGATGCCCTTGCGGGCCAGCTCGGAGCGGTCGCGCATGATCTGCTCGGGCGAGGCGTAGAACTGCATGGCCACGGCGGCGGTTCTCCTTCTGGCACTGTGCTGACGACTGGGGCTGGTGGGGGTGGGACGGCGTCAGCCGCCCGGGTTCTCCATCCGCCCGGCGACGACGGCCTCGGCGATGGTGGCCGTCTCGGCCTCGGTGAGCCGGCGGGTGCCCTCGGCGGTCGCCGTCATCACCACCGGGTAGATCCGCCGGGTCAGGTCCGGCCCGCCGGTGGCCGTGTCGTCGTCGGCGGCGTCGTAGAGCGCCTCGACGGCGAGCCGGGTCGCGTCGTCGATCGACACGCCGGTGCGGTACCGCTTCTTGAGCGCGGACTTGGCGAAGAGCGAACCGGAACCGATCGCGTCGTAGCCGGTCTCCTCGTAGGGGCCGCCGGTGACGTCGAAGCTGAAGATCCGCCCGGCGCGGGCCGGGTCCCGGGCGGCCAGGTCGAAGCCGGCGAAGAGCGGCACGACCGCCAGCCCCTGCATGGCCGCGCCGAGGTTGCCCCGGATCATCGAGGCGAGCCGGTTGGCCTTGCCGTCGAGGGAGAGCATCGCGCCCTCGATCTTCTCGTAGTGCTCCAGCTCCACCTGGAACAGTCGCATCAGCTCGATGCCGATGCCCGCCGTGCCGGCGATGCCGACCAGCGAGTACGCGTCGGCGGGGTGCACCTTCTCGATGTCGCGCTGCGCGATCAGGTTGCCCATGGTGGCCCGTCGGTCGCCGGCCAGCACCACACCACCGACGGCCGAGATGGCCACGATGGTGGTGGCGTGCGGCGCCAGGTCGGCGGCCATGCCCGGCGGCAGCGGCCGTCGGCCGGGCAGCATCTCGGGGGCCACCCGACTCAGGAACGAGGTGAAGGAGGACGTCCCCGCGTTGGTGAACACATCTGGTAGACGCCCGGATGGATCAAAGCCCGCTGCCACGTGGTTCCTCTCAGGTACGTGATCGCCCTGGCCAGCCTCGTGGGACTGTCACGGAACTGGCCAAGACCACCGTTGCAGTTGAAGCAGAGTATCCCGCGCACCCATCCGGTGCGGTGATCGTGGTCCACATGTTGAGGATCTTCCGCCCCGCAGACGGCACAGACGCCACCCTGCTCGGCGAGCAGCTCCTGGAACTCCTTCTCGCCGATCCCGTAGCGGCGGCGCAGGTGGTACTCGCGACTGCCGCCGTACAACCGGAGCTTGCTCTCCTTGCCCTTCTCGTTGTGGCAGGGCTTGCAGTATCGGCCGTAGCCGCCGCGCCCCGACCGGTTACGGGGAAAGTCGTCGAGTGCTTTCGTCTCACCACACGTCGGGCAGCGACGGTGGCCATCCGGCACCACAGGTAGTTGGCGAACCTCCCGGCCGTGCTTCGCTCTCGTCCGCTTGGCATAGCTCACCTTGGAACGCAGGTTGAAGCAAGGCTTGCAATAGCTGCCCCGGCCATCGGGCCGACGGCTGTTCGCGCAGAACTCATCGAGCAACTTCCACTCGCCGCAGTCTCGGCAACGACGGTGTCCGTCTCGATCGTCGAGCGAATCAGGCATGTCCGATTTAACCGTCTATGCCCTATTCACCCCCTTTTTGTACGTAGCCACGCACAAATTCTTCGGCGTTCTCCTCCAGGACCGAGTCGATCTCGTCGAGCAGGTCGTCGACGTCCTCGGTGATCTCGGCGTGCCGCTCGGCGACCTCGGGGTTGACCTCGGTGGTGACGTCGTCGATCTCCTCGGCCTGGTGCGACTTGCCCGACTGGGTCTGACCGCCCTCTTGTGAAGCCATCTCGCTGCCTCCTCCACGATCGTCTGCGATGAACTTACCTCGCGGAGACGACGAAAAGCCCGTCGCGCGCCGGCATCCGACGCACGACGGGCCGCCGTCACCGCGTCGACTCAGCCGCCGGTCAGCGTCTCCAGCAGATCCTTGGCGGTGTCGCACCTGTCGAACAGCGCCCCGACGTGCTGGCGGGTGCCCCGCTCCGGCTCCATCATCGGCACCCGCACCAGCGACTCCCGACCCACGTCGAAGATCACCGAGTCCCAGCTCGCCGCCACCACCTCGGAGGCGTACTGGGCCAGGCAGCGGCCCCGGAAGTAGGCCCGGGTGTCCTCCGGCGGCTCGGTCATCGCCCGGCGGGTCTGCTCGTCGTCCAGCAGGGTCTTCATCGAGCCCCGGGTCACCAGCCGGTGGTAGAGGCCCTTCTCCGGCCGGACGTCGGAATACTGCAGGTCGACCAGCTGAAGCTTGTGCGAGCCCCAGCCCAGCTTCTCCCGCTCCCGGTAACCCTCCAGCAGCCGCAGCTTGGCCACCCAGTCCAGCTCGTCGGCGCAGAGGAACACGTCGCGGCCCAGCCGGTCCAGCACCTGCTCCCAGCGCTCCAGCACGTCCAGGGTCTGCGCGTCGGCGTCCGCGCCGTACCGCTCCTCCACGAAGGAACGCACCCGCTCGTAGTAGGCCCACTGCAGGTCCAGGGCGGTCAGCCGACGGCCGTCGCGCAACCGCATCCGGTGGGTCAGCGACGGGTCGTGGCTGACCGCGCGCAGCTCGGCGACCGGGTCGGCGATGCCCAGGTCGGCACCGAGCGCCTTCTCCTCGATCATGGTCAGGATCAGCGCGGTGGTGCCCACCTTGAGGTAGGTGGAGATCTCCGACAGGTTGGCGTCGCCGATGATGACGTGCAACCGGCGGTACTTGTCGGCGTCGGCGTGCGGTTCGTCGCGGGTGTTGATGATCGGCCGCTTGAGGGTGGTCTCCAGCCCCACCTCGACCTCGAAGAAGTCCGCCCGTTGGGAGATCTGGAAGCCGCTCTGGCCGCCGTCCTGCCCGATGCCGACCCGGCCCGCGCCGCAGACGATCTGCCGGGTGACGAAGAACGGCGTCAGGTACGCCACGATGTCGGCGAACGGGGTCTGCCGCCGCATCAGGTAGTTCTCGTGCGCGCCGTAGCTGGCGCCCTTGTTGTCGGTGTTGTTCTTGTAGAGGTGGATCGGCTGGGTGCCGGGGATGGTGGCCGCCCGCCGGGCCGCCTCGGCCATCACCCGCTCCCCCGCCTTGTCCCACCGCACCACGTCGAGGGGGTTGGTCACCTCGGGGGTGGAGTATTCCGGGTGTGCGTGGTCGACGTAGAGCCGGGCGCCGTTGGTGAGTATCACGTTGGCCAGGCCGAGGTCCTCGTCGGCGAGCGCCTCCGCCGGGTCGTAGGCGGCCCCGGAGTAGGTGAACCCCCGGGCGTCGCGCAGCGGCGACTCCTCCTCGTAGTCCCAGCGGGCCCGGCCGCCACGGTTGAGTTCCGGGCGCGCGCCGTACGCGTTGACCACCTGGGACGAGGTGACCATCGGGTTGGCTCCGGCCTGGCCGGGCACGGAGATCCCGTACTCGACCTCGGTGCCCATGATCCTTCTGACGCTCATCGACCTACCCGCTTCGCTCGCCTCACCCGGTCCGCCGTCATGTCGAGCGTAGTCCGCCTCACCGGGGAAGGGGGCACGCCGCTTCGGCCGGGTCGGGAGTGGCGGTCTCCAGGGTGGGCGGGGGCGGCTCGTCGGAGGGGGCCACGTCGCACTCGGGGACCGTCAACGGCACCCAGCTGAGCCGGTGCCGCAGGGCGGGCTCGTCGCGCAGCATCCGGTGTACCCGACGTTCGCCCTTGGGGTCGGAGGTGATGAACCGGACGGGGCCGGCCACCCGGCGGACGATGATGTCGGTGCGGTCCGGTTCGAGGAACGGCAGGCTGTAGATGCCCGGATCGGTGGCCGCCGTGGTGCCGTGCAGGGCCGACAGGCACAGCGAGATCAGGTAGGACCGCATCGGCCCCCGGTCGATGACCAGGGTGGTGGTGCCCGGCACCTCGGGATAGCGCTGTTGGGCGTCGGCGCACACCCAGGCCACTCTGGACGGCAGGGTGAGGTCCTGGTGGACCCACCGCTGCGCCCAGGTCTGCTCGTCGACCACGAGCAGGCTGCGGTGCCAGCCGGTGACCCCGCAGAGCGCCACCGCGACCGTCATGGTGAGTGCGGCGGCCAGCACCCCCGCCGTGGTGCTGCCGGCCCCCCGCCAACTCAGGGCGGGCCGGGGCACCGGCAGTAACCGGACCACCCCGGCGGTGCCGACGATGAGCAACGCGGTGGCCAGGTGGGTGCCCTTGACGAAGTAGTAGCCCGGAGTCACCCCGGCATCGGTGTTGATCTGCGCGATGGTCAGCGGCAGGGCCGCGCCGACGACGCAGACCAGCAGCCAGCGCCGCCAGGCCGGATCGGCGCGGGCGACCTGGACGAGCAGGGCCACCCCGACGATGCCGCCGAGCCAGATCAGCGCCCGCCAGCCCTCGACGGCCTGGGACGAGCCGATGACCAGCGCCTCGGTCTGCCCGGCCCGCAGCACGCCGAGCAGCGGGGCGATCAGGGCGAGAGCGGCGCCGGCCAGGCCGACGGTCAGCACGGTGAACCACCGGCGCAGTGCCTCCCGCCAGTGGGTGAGCACCCAGCACAGGACCAGCACGGCGGCGGCGGGCAGGAAGAGGTAGTAGGTGAACCCGACGGCGGCGAGCAGGGCGCACAGCAGCACGACCTGCTCCCGGGTGCCGGGGACGGGCCGGGCGACCAGGGTGGCGATCAGGACGGTCAGGGTCAGCCCGAGCACCTCGGTGGGGTAGCCGGCGTTGAGCAGGCGGGGCAGTTGGGTGCCGAGCACCAGCGCGCCGACGACCACGGTCAGCACCGTGCGGTGCAGCAGGTGGATCGGGCCGGCAAGCCGTTGGGCCGCCCAGATCAGCACGAGGGTGAACAGTCCGAAGCCGGCGATGGTCCAGCCGAAGTAGTGGGCGACGAGGGCGTCGACGCGCGGCCCGGTGGGGGTCAGGAAGCCGTCGAGCAGGGCGGTGACCAGGTGCCAGCCCTGCGGGTAGTAGATGAGCTGGGCGGTGATCTGCTCCCGGGCGGCGGCCGGGTCGACGAAGGTGTAGCCGTCGAGGCGGCCCATGGCGTCGAACAGCGCCAGGTGCCGCCAGTTGTCCTCGCCCGCGCCGAGGACGGTGAGCCGGTCGGCGAGGTCGGTGGCTCGCTGCCAGGGTTGCCGCAGGTAGGCCACCATGGCGGCGGCGCCGGCCAGCGGGAACAGGTCGGCCCAGCCGGGCCGGGGCAACCGGGGGCGGCGGCGTAGCACGGCGGCGGCGAGGACGAGCCCGGTGAGGGCGGTCCCGGTGAGCGGCACCGGCCGCATCCCCCAGGGCCAGACCGGGAAGACCAGGCCACCGATGGCGGTCAGGCCGAGCAGCAGGCCCAGGGCGAGCATCAGCCGGTCGAGCAGGGTACGGCCGCCGCGCAGCAGGCTGGCCGTGGCGATCAGCACGACCGGGGGCAGGAGCCAGTCCCGGTGCAGGGCGTGCCCGGCGAGGGGTACGGCCCATGCGGCGACCAGCGCGGCGAGCAGGAGCGGGATCCACCGCCAGCGGCGGGCCGGCCGGCGCGGCGCGACGGTGGGGGGTGTCTGATCCACCGCCGGGGACAGCGGCGGATCGGCGACGGTGAGCTCGGGCGGCACGCGGTTCCTCGGAGTCGACTACGCGGTCGGGGAAGTCTAGCGACGCGGCCGGCATTCCACCCACCCGACGCGGGGTGGTGCGGTTAACAGTGGGTGACGTACGCGAGCGGGCCCGCGACGCGTCGCGTCGCGGGCCCGTCCGGTCGGCCGGTCAGAGGTACTGGCCGGTGTTGCTGGCGGTTTCGATGGAGCGGCCGGCCTCGGTGCCCTTGCCGCCGGAGACGAGCGTGCGGATGTAGACGATCCGCTCGCCCTTCTTGCCGGAGATGCGGGCCCAGTCGTCCGGGTTGGTGGTGTTGGGCAGGTCCTCGTTCTCCCGGAACTCGTCGACGCAGGCGTCGAGCAGGTGCTGCAACCGCAGCCCCTTGCGCCCCGAGGTGAGGAACTCCTTGATCGCCATCTTCTTTCCCCGGTCGACGATGTTCTGGATCATCGCGCCGGAGTTGAAGTCCTTGAAGTAGAGGACTTCCTTGTCACCGTTGGCGTAGGTCACCTCGAGGAAGCGGTTCTCCTCGGTTTCCGAGTACATCCGCAGCACGACCGCGTCGATCATGGCGGCCACGGTGGCCTGGGGCTCGCCGCCGTGCTCGGCCAGGTCGTCGGCGTGCAGGGGCAGGCCGACGAGGATGTACTTGGAGAAGATGTCCTTGGCCGCCTCGGCGTCCGGACGCTCGATCTTGATCTTCACGTCGAGCCGGCCGGGTCGCAGGATGGCCGGATCGATCATGTCCTCCCGGTTGGAGGCGCCGATCACGATGACGTTCTCCAGGCCCTCGACACCGTCGATCTCGCTGAGCAGCTGCGGGACGATGGTGTTCTCCACGTCGGAGGAGACACCGGAGCCACGGGTCCGGAAGATCGAGTCCATCTCGTCGAAGAACACGATGACCGGGGTGCCCTCCCCGGCCTTCTCCCGGGCCCGCTGGAAGATCAGCCGGATGTGCCGCTCGGTCTCACCGACGTACTTGTTGAGCAGCTCCGGACCCTTGATGTTGAGGAAGAAGCTGGTGTGCCGGTCCTTGCCCAGCCGCTCGGCGATCTTTTTGGCCAACGAGTTGGCCACCGCCTTGGCGATGAGCGTCTTGCCACAGCCCGGCGGACCGTAGAGCAGGATGCCCTTCGGCGGCCGGAGCTGGTGCTCGCGGAACAGATCGGCGTGCAGGAAGGGCAGCTCCACCGCGTCGCGGATCTGCTCGATCTGCGACTGGAGGCCGCCGATGTCGGTGTAGTCGACGTCGGGCACCTCCTCCAGCACCAACTCCTCGACCTCGCTCTTCGGGATCCGCTCGTAGGCGTACGCCGAGCGGGGCTCGATCATGAGCGAGTCGCCGGCCCTGATCGCGGTGCCGATCAGGGTGTCGGCCAGGTGGACGATGCGCTCCTCGTCGGAGTGCGAGACCACCAGCGCCCGGTCGCCCGGGCTGCCCTCGGGACCCGCGAGGATCTCCTTGAGCATCACCACCTCGCCGACCCGCTCGTAGCCGAACGCGTCGACGATGTTGAGCGCGTCGTTGAGCAGGACCTCCTGGCCACGCCGCAATTCCTCGGCGTCCAGTGAGGGTGAGACGGCTACCCGGAGCTTGCGTCCGCCGGTGAAGATGTCCACCGTGCCGTCGTCGTGTCGCGCGAGGAAGACACCGTAGCCGGACGGCGGCTGCGCCAGCCGGTCGATCTCCTCCTTGAGCGTCACGATCTGCGCGCGAGCCTCTTTGAGGGTGCTCACGAGCCGGTCGTTGTTCTCGGTGAGCCGCGCCAACTGTGCCTGGGTGGCCGCCAGCCGCTCTTCGAGCTGCCGGACGTGTCGGGGGCTTTCGGTCAACTTGCGCCGCACCAGAGCGAGTTCCTCTTGAAGGAACGCGACCTGCGTGGAGAGATCGTGGGCCTCCTTCTCCCACCGTGCGGCGCGCGAGTCCGCGTCGTCGCTGCGTGCCACGTCCCACCTCCCCGGGGGGCTTGAACGTTCTGCCCTAACACTAGCCGCTATGAGGCCGATTCGGTCCCACGCAACGCCCTCGTCACTGAACCTTGATCGCCAAGGTACGCCTGAGGGGCAGGTCCGGCCGTTCGGGTACCGTCGTGGGGTGGGACGGGAGAACATGGGGGGTGCCGGGTGAGTGACGTCGCGACCGACCAGTTGCAGGTCTGGGTGGACCAGGATCTCTGCACGGGTGACGGGCTCTGCGTGCAGTACGCGCCGGAGGTCTTCGAGTTCGACGTCGACGGCCTGGCGTACGTCAAGGGCACCGACGGTGAGCTGCGGCTGGCCCCCGGCAGCCGGGTCGACGTGCCGGAACACCTGCGGCTGGAAGTGATCGACTCCGCGAAGGAGTGCCCGGGTGACTGCATCCACGTGGTACGCGGCAGCGACGGCGTCGAGGTGGCCGGCCCCGAGGCCGCGGACGACTGACCACTTCCCGACAGAACACACCGCCACCCGGCCGGCCGCCACCCGCCGGGGCGGGCCCGTCGGCGGAGCGGCCGGGGCGACCGTCGTCCCGGCCCGACGGTGGTGTCACAGCAGCGGACGGCCGACCACCGAGGCGACCAGCCGGGCGAACTCCTCCAACCGGGCGATCTGACCGGCACCGCCGTCGTCGAGGGTCTTGCCGAAACGCAGCGCGTCGTGCCGGGGCGCACCGACCATCTCGTCGCCGGGTGGGGCCTCGTCCAGTGAGGTGAGCAGCAGGTAGACGTCGATGCTGTCGACCCGTACCTCACCGTTGTCGGCCCGGGTCAGGCGGCGTCGGCAGCCGACCTCGGTGACGGTGGAGACCGGCACCACCCGCAGCGACGAGGTCATCGACCCGGGGGGACCCTCCCCCGGCGGCACGTCCTCGCCGTGCCAGAGCACCAGCCGGCTGCCGTCGCAGACGACGACCTCCTGCCACACCCCGTTGACCTCGTTGACGAAGCGTTCCAGGGTGAAGCCGAGCACCGAGGCGCCGCGCAGCACCCCGCCGAGCGCCTCCAGGGCGATGTCCGGGTCACGCAGGTAGGCCCGCGCCGCCGACTCCAGGTCCTGGTACGGCGACCAGTCCGGGAACACGGCCGGCAGTTCACCGCCGCCGAACCCCGGCCGACTCATGCCCACTCCCTGCGGTCGCACCGTCGGCCCGCACCGGCCGTCGGGTTCTGCCCGTTCACGCCCAGCTGCTCCGCTCCGCCGTCACGGCCGGTCCACCTCGTCGGCGCAGGCGGCCGACGCGGCTGCGGTGGCCTGCGCCGCCGCCTCCCGGGCCGCCGCCGCCTCGCGCAGCGCCTGCTTACGCTCGGCGTACGCCTCCGCGCCCTTGCTGGGCTTGCGGCGACGCGGCGGGGCGGTGACACCCGGAGCGAGTTTACGCGCGGAGACCAGGAACGCGGTGTGCGCGATCATCCGGTGGTCGGGGCGGACGGCGAGCCCTTCGGCGTGCCAGTCGCGCACCAGCGACTCCCAGGCCCGCGGCTCGGTCCAGCCGCCCCGCTCGCGCAGCGCCTCGACCAGCTCGGACAGCTGCGGGGTGGTCGCCACGTAGCCGATGAACACGCCGCCGGGCAGCAGCGCCCGCTCGACCATGTCCAGGGTCTCCCACGGGGTGAGCATGTCCAGGATGATCCGGTCGAACCCGGTCTCCGGGCAGTCGGCGACGTCGCCGACGTGCAACCGCCAGGCCGGGTGCGGCGCACCGAAGAACGCCTCCACGTTGCGCCGGGCGATCTGGGCGAAGTCGTCGCGCACCTCGTAGGAGTGCAGCTCGCCGCCGGTGCCGACGGCGCGCAGCAGCGAGCAGCTCAGCGCCCCGGAACCGGCGCCGGCCTCCAGCACCTTGGCACCGGGGAAGACGTCGCCCATGGCGACGATCTG
Organism: Micromonospora sp. NPDC049081; assembly: GCF_040648835.1. Lineage (NCBI taxonomy): Bacteria > Bacillati > Actinomycetota > Actinomycetes > Micromonosporales > Micromonosporaceae > Micromonospora > Micromonospora sp. NPDC049081. The sequence continues at coordinate 167,885 of NZ_JBEZEK010000006.1, forward strand.
CGCCGAGTCCTTCGGGTAGATCACCTGGGCGCCGCGCGGCATGGACAGCACGTAGTCCGACAGCAGGGGACGCAGCGCCAGGAACGCCGTCCCGCCGCCGGCGGTGCTGACCACGCTGCCGTCGGGCTGCCCGATCAACGCGTCGTGCGCCAGGATGCCCCGGTGGGTGTGGAACTCCTTGCCGGGCTCCAGGGTGACGGTGTGCATCCTCCCCTTGGGGTCGGTCAGCTGCACCCGGTCACCGGGGCGGAACGGTCCCCGGTGCACCGGGGGCAGCTCCGCTGGGGCGGTGGGCGTCGGTGTGCCGTTGCGGGCCGGGAGGGTGGGGGGATGTGCTGCGGTCACCTGTTCATCTTCCGTGTGGGTTCGAGGACCTGGGCGAGATCCGCGGTGTGCAGAACGCCGACCACATCTTCGCCTGCCGTCACCACGTACCGTGCGCCCGGGTGGGCCTGGACGGCCGCCATCAGCCGCTCGCCGTCGAGACCGAGCGGCAGGGTCGGCAGCGCGGTCAGCGGCCGGGCCACCGCGTCCACCCCCAACCAGGGCCGACGGTCCACCGGTACGGCGTCCGCCGCCGCCGGGTCGACCAGGGCGACGGGCCGGCCCGCGCCGTCGACGACCAGGAGGGCGGACCGGGGCGGGCCCTGCTCGGCGTGCCGACGCTGCGCCTCGGCCACTGGCGTGCCGGTGGGTACGGCGTGGACCGGGCGGGCCAGCCGGCCCAGGTCGAGCAGCGGCACCCGGCGGCTGATCCGGGCGTACCGGATCGACTGGCCGGCGCCCCGCCAGAGGGTGATCGCGACCAGCAGCATCAGCGGCAACGCCAGCGGCACCAGGATCCGCTGGACGGTGAGCAGCACGACCAGCCCGGCGGTGGCCACCGCGACGGCCCGCCCGACCCAGCCGGCGATCTCGGTGGCCCGGTGCCGGTCCCGGGTGAGCCGCCACAGCACGGCGCGCAGCGCCCGGCCGCCGTCCAGGGGCAGGCCGGGCAGCACGTTGAACACGGCCACGATGACGTTGCTCAGCGCCAGTTGCAGCGCGAGCTGGTGGGCCAGGGTGTGGTCGGGGGCGGCCAGCGTGGCGGCCACGGCGATCCCGCCGAGCAGCGCCGAGACGGCCGGGCCGGCCAGGGCGACCAGCAGCTCCACCCGGGGGTTGGGGGCGTCCCGGTCCATCTCGGTGTAGCCGCCGAGCAGTTCCAGGGTGATCCCGCGCACACCGATGCCGTAGCGGCGGGCGGTCAGCGCGTGCCCCAGCTCGTGCAGCAGGACGGAACCGAGCAGCGACACCACGAAGCCGAGACCGATCAGGTAGCCGCCGAGCGGGGACAGTCCGAGGCGGTCCCGGGCGAACTCGGCATAGGTGACGGTCACCAGCAGGGTGAGCAGCAGCATCGACAGGTTGAGGTGCAGCGGCACCCCGAACACCCGGCCGACGGTCAGGCCGGCACCCCGGCGGGGCCGGCGCGGTGCGCGGGGACGAGACTCCACCGCCCCGATGCTACGCGCCGACTCGATCATGCCCGGTGCGGCGAGCGCGGTGGTGTCACACCGGTGCCCTAACCTTCGGGGCATGACGGCGGAACCGGTGACCGACCAGCAGCATCCTCCGGCGGCGTTGCCCGCCACGGTCCGGGCTTCACTGTCGCCGTCACGGGCCGCCGACTTCAAGACCTGCCCGCTGCTCTACCGGTTCCGCAGCATCGACCGGTTGCCCGAGCGACCCAGCGTCGAGCAGGCCCGGGGCACCCTGGTGCACGCGGTGCTGGAGCGGTTGTTCGACCTGCCGGCGGGCGGGCGCACCCCCGACGCCGCCGGTGACCTGGTCGTCCCGCAGTGGGACCGGCTGGTCACCGAGCAGCCCGAGCTGGCCGGCCTGTTCGACCCGGGCGACGAGGCGGGCACGGCCGAGTTCCTCCGCTCGGCGACGGCACTGTTGGCGGGTTACTTCGCGGTGGAGGATCCGCGCCGGCTGGAGCCCGCCGAGCGGGAGAGCCTGATCTCCGCGGTGGTCGACGACGAGCTGCTCATCCGTGGTTACGTCGACCGGCTCGACGTGGCCCCCGACGGGGCGCTGCGGGTCGTCGACTACAAGACCGGCGGTGCGCCGAGGGAGGCGTTCGAGGCACGGGCGCTGTTCCAGCTGAAGTTCTACGCGTTGGTGCTGTGGCGCACCCGGGGCGTGGTGCCCCGCGTGCTGCGCCTGCTCTACCTCAAGGACGCCGAGGTCTGCGACTACTCCCCCGACGCCGAGGAGCTGCTGCGGTTCGAGCGCACCGTGGTGGCGCTCTGGCAGGCCATCGAGCAGGCCACCGTGCGGCAGGATTTCCGGCCCCGACCGAGTCGGCTCTGCGACTGGTGCAACCACCAGGCGCACTGCCCGACCTTCGGCGGCACCCCGCCGCCGTTCCCGCAGCGGGCCGGGGCGGCCGACCCGTTGCGCGACGCCCGGTCCCGACCGGCCACCCCGGGCGCCGACGAGTAAACGGTCGGCGGGTCGGAGACCGGCTCATCCGCGAGGAGGAGACGAGGTTCACCGTCGGCGACGACCGGACGGCCCGCCGGGCGGCTAGCGTCACGGTATGACCGAGGGGGGCGAGCGCTGGTGGGTGCGCCGGCCGTTGGCCGGTGACGCTCTCTTCGCCGTCGCGCTGGTGGTGCTGGAGGTCGCCTTCATCCTGATCACCCCCCGCGAGTTCTGGCCTCGGCAGCTGCCGTCCGCGCTGGCCTGGAGCCTGCTGTGCGCCGCGCCGGTGGCGCTGCGGCGGGTCGCCCCGTGGCCTGCGGTGGGGGCCGCGTTGGCCACCCTGGCCGTGCCGGCGGTGCTCGGGCACGCCCCGACCACGCAGAGCCTGACGTTCCTGGTGCTGACCTACACGATGACGGTCAACCGGCCGGCGCTCCCGGCGGTCGCCGCCACGGTGCTGCTGTGGGTGCCGGTGGCGGCGCTCAACGTGCTCACCCCACTGGACACCGGGCTCGACGTCGGACCGGCGTACCTGGTGCTCAACAACCTGCTCACCGCGCTGCTCGCCTACGCGGTGGGGCGGGCGGTGCGGGCCCGGCGCACCTCGCTGCGGGCGCTGCGGGAACGGGCCCGGGTGGCCGAGGAGAACCAACGGTCGCTGGCCGAGCAGGCGGTGGCCGACGAGCGGCGACGGATCGCCCGGGAGCTGCACGACGTGGTCGCCCACCACGTCAGTGTGATGGGGGTGCTGGCCACCGGGGCCCGCCGGGTGCTGCGGCGGGACCTCGCCGCCGCCGACGAGGCGATCGCCACGATCGAGGACACCAGTCGGGTCACGCTGCGGGAGATGCGGCGGTTGCTGGACGTGCTGCGTACCGACGCCGAGCCGGCCGCCGACCTCACCCCGCAGCCCGGCCTGGCCGGCATCGCCGCGCTGGCCGAGCAGGTACGCGAGGCGGGGCTGCCGGTCACCCTGGAGGTCGCGGACCCGGTGCCGACGGTCGAGGAGGGCATCTCGCTGACCGTCTACCGGATCGTGCAGGAGGCGTTGACCAATGCGCTCAAGCACGCCGGCCGGGCCACCGCGACGGTCCGGCTGGGGGTGACGGACGGCTGCCTGACGGTGGTGGTCACCGACACCGGGCGGGGTCCCGGGCCGGAACCCGACCGGATCGGGCACGGGTTGGTCGGTATGCGGGAACGGGTCGGCCTCTACGGTGGGATCCTGCACACCGGGCCACGTCCCGGTGGCGGCTTCCGGGTGTACGCCCGGATCCCGGTGGAACCGGTCGGGGCGGTCCCGACGTGACGGCGGCAGAACGGGGAGAGCAGATGGGCGAGACGTACGGCAGCTCCCCTTCCGTCGTGCCGGACGAGGTGCGGGGGCCTGCCCGCGCGCCGGGGCGACCGGTGCGCATCCTGCTCGCCGACGACCAGCCGTTGCTGCGTACCGGGTTCCGGATGGTGTTGGGCACCGAGGACGACCTGGACATCGTGGCCGAGGCCGGGGACGGTCAGGAGGCGGTGGAGTTGTCCCGCCGGCTGCTGCCCGACGTGGTGCTGATGGACATCCGGATGCCCCGGATGGACGGGGTGGCCGCGACCCGGGCGATCGTGGACGCCCGGTTGCCGGTGCGGGTGCTCATCCTCACCACCTTCGACCTCGACGAGTACGTGGTGGGGGCGTTGCGGGCCGGGGCGAGCGGGTTCCTGGCCAAGGACGTGCCGGCCGACGACCTGGTCACCGCCATCCGGACGGTGGCCGCCGGGGAGGCGGTGGTGGCGCCGCGCATCCTCAAGCGGCTGCTGGAGCGGTTCGCCACCGTGCTGCCGGACCCGGCGGCGAGCCCACCGAAGGCGTTGGGCACGTTGACCGAGCGGGAACGCGAGGTGCTCGTCCAGGTGGCCCGGGGGCTGTCCAATGCGGAGATCGCCGCCGCGTTGTCGGTCAGCGAGACGACCATCAAGACCCACGTCGGGCACGTGCTGACCAAGCTACGGCTGCGCGACCGGGTGCAGGCGGTGGTGCTGGCGTACGAGTCGGGGCTGGTCCGCCCCAAGGCGTAGCCGGGTGGTGGCGGGTCCGCCTCGGGGCGTACCCGCAGTGAGGCCGGTGGGCGGACGGCAGCGTTGCCCCGCTCACCTACCGTGACGAAAGACGGCGCGGCGCGGTTGACCATGACACGGCGTCAGGTTTTAGCGTCGGCGTCGGCACCGCCGCAGGCGGCGCGACGAACAGTGACCGGTCGTCGCCTCAGGGGCAACCCTGAGTCGGGCTCCGGGCCGACCCGCAGCGGGAAATCCGCCTCGGGTCACCCCGTGGTCGGACGGATCTCCACCGACCGGCACCGAGGATGGGATCGACCCCACCGACCAGCGGGGGCGGTGGGGGCACACACAGCCAGACGGAAGAGGTAGATGACGTGACCGCGACGGTAGGCCGGTATTCGCAGGCCGCGGCCCGGGCGAACGACGTGTGGAAGGTGTACGGCACCGGCGAGGCGCAGGTCGCCGCGCTCCGCGGGGTCAGCGCCGAGTTCGAGCGGGGCAGGTTCACCGCGATCATGGGCCCGTCGGGCTCCGGCAAGTCGACGTTGATGCACTGCCTGGCCGGGTTGGACTCGGTGAGCAAGGGCACCGTGCAGATCGGCGACACGACGGTGACCGGGCTGGGTGACTCTGGCCTGACGAAGCTGCGCCGGGACAAGGTGGGCTTCATCTTCCAGCAGTTCAACCTGCTGCCCACGCTCACCGCCCAGGAGAACATCCTGCTGCCGATGTCGATCGCCGGCCGCAAGCCCGACCCGGCCTGGTACGACACGGTCATCGACACCGTCGGCCTGCGGGACCGGCTGGGGCACCGGCCGTCGCAGCTCTCCGGGGGTCAGCAGCAGCGGGTCGCCTGCGCCCGGGCGCTGGTCGCCCGCCCCGAGGTGATCTTCGCCGACGAGCCCACCGGCAACCTGGACTCCCGCTCCGGCGCGGAGGTGCTCAACTTCCTGCGCAACTCGGTACGTGAGCACGGGCAGACCATCGTGATGGTCACCCACGACCCGACCGCCGCCGCGTACGCCGACCGGGTGGTCTTCCTGGCCGACGGGCAGATCGTCTCGGAGCTGATCGAGCCGACCGCCGACACGGTCCTGGACACCATGAAGAAGCTGGACACCCCGGTCGAGGTGGCCGGCTGATGTTGCGGGCCACCCTCAAGAGTCTGCTGGCGCGCAAGGTGCGCCTGCTGTTGTCCGGCCTGGCCGTGGTGCTGGGCGTCATGTTCGTCTCGGGGGCCTTCGTGCTCACCGACACCCTGGGGCGGTCGTTCGACGCGGTCTTCGCCGACGCGTACGAGGGCATCGACGTCAACGTCGCCGGCAAGCCCAAGGTGGCGCTCAGCGAGATGCAGGGTGAGCAGGTGCCGACCACGGTGCCGGCGGCGACGGTGCAGCGCATCGGCGCGGTCGCCGGGGTCGCCGAGGCCACCGGCGTGGTCGCCACCGACGGGGCCCAGCTGATCGGCAGCAACGGCAAGGTGGTCACCTCGTTCGGGCCGCCGCAGCTCGGGTCGAACTGGCAGGGCGAGAGCGACCTGGTGAAGCTGCGCGAGGGGCACGAGCCCCGGGCGGACGACGAGATCGTCGTCAACGCGGCGCTGGCGCAGGCGGGCAAGGTGAAGGTCGGCGACCGGGTCGGGGTGCTGACCCCGCTGTCGCCGAAGCAGACCTTCACCCTGGTGGGGATCTTCGGGTACAGCGGTGACCGGGATTCGATCGGCGGGGTCAACGAGGTCGCCTTCACCACACCGGTGGCGCAGCGGTTGCTGTTGGGTGAGCGGGACGTCTTCACCAACGTCACGGTCCGGGCGGCCGACGGGGTCAGCGACTCGGCGTTGCGCGACGACGTGGCCCGGACGCTCGGCGACGGCTTCGAGGTCAAGACCGGCGCGCAGTTGTCGGCGGACGCCTCGGCGAGCCTGAAGGAGGGGCTGTCCTTCTTCAACAAGATCCTGCTCGGTTTCGCCGCCGTCGCGCTGCTGGTGGGCACGTTCCTCATCCTGAACACCTTCTCGATCATCGTGGCGCAGCGGACCCGGGAGCTGGCGTTGATGCGGGCGATCGGGGCCAGCGGCCGGCAGATCATCGGTTCGGTGGTGCTGGAGGCGGTGGCGATCGGCCTGATCGCCTCGGTGCTGGGGTTGGGTGCCGGCATCGGCATCGGCGCGCTGCTGGCGTACGTCTTCGGCAACCTGGCCGGAGGGCTGACGCTGGCCGGCATCGGGGTGCCGGCCTCGGCGGTGATCGGCTCCTTCGCGGTGGGTCTGGTGATCACGGTGGTGGCGGCGCTGCTGCCGGCGCTGCGGGCGTCGCGCATCCCGCCGATCGCGGCGATGCAGGACGTGGCCAATCCGGACCGGCCGCTGACCCGGATCACCGTGACCGGTGGGGTGATCACCGGGATCGGCGCGGTGCTGTTGTTCCTCGGGCTCAGCGGCAACGCCGGGGACAACACGCTGGCCGTCATCCTGGGTGGGGTGCTGTTCGCCTTCATCGGGGTGGCGCTGCTGACTCCGTTGATCAGCCGCCCGGTGGTCTCCCTGCTGGGGGCGATCTTCGCCTGGTCGGTGCCGGGCAAGCTGGGTCGACTCAACTCCGGCCGCAACCCGCGCCGGACGGCGATCACGGCGGCGGCGCTGATGGTCGGCATCGCCCTGGTGACCGGGGTGACGGTGATCCTGGACTCGGCGAAGGGCAGCATCGGCGCGTTGGCCCAGGACACCATCAAGGCCGAGCTGGTGATCTCGGGGTCGACGACCGGTCCACGGCCGGCGAGCTTCGACCCGGCGGTGCTGACGAAGGTGGCGGCGCTGCCCGGTGTGCAGATGGCCGACGGCGAGTACGGCGACATGGGCATGGTCGACGGGAAGGTCACCTGGCTGGCCGCGTCCAGCGACGTGACGGCGTTGCAGCGGATCTTCGGGGCCAAGACGACCGCCGGTGACATCAGCCGGCTCGGCCCGGACCAGATGCTGTTCAGCTCCGACGCCGCCAGGTCCCGCAACATCTCGGTCGGTTCGACGGTGACGGTGCAGGCCTCCCGGGGTGAGCCGCGCACCTACACGGTCAGCGGCATCTACGAGAGTTCCGAGCTGACCAGCCCGGTGCAGTTGCCGCCGCAGGCGGTGAAGGACTTCGCCGTCCCGAAGCCCAACCAGGGGTTCATCCAGCTGGCCCCGGGCACCCGGGTGGCGGACGTGCAGCCGCAGGTGGAGGCGCTACTCGTGGACAGCCCCGAGGTGTCGGTGGCCGACCGGGACGCGTTCATCGAGCAGCAGACCGGCTCGCTGGACAGCCTGCTCACGATGATCCAGATCCTGTTGGCGCTGGCAATCGTGATCGCGGTGCTCGGCATCGTGAACACCCTGGCCCTGTCGGTGCTGGAGCGGACCCGCGAGTTGGGTCTGCTGCGGGCGATCGGGCTGCGCCGGGCGCAGACCATGCGGATGATCACCGTGGAGGCGGTGGTGATCTCGGTCTTCGGGGCGCTGCTCGGGATCGTGGTCGGCGTCGGTCTCGGTGCCGCGGTGGTCCGGGCGCTCAAGGACGACGGCATCACCGACCTGATCCTGCCGTGGGGTCAGATGGGGCTGTTCCTGCTGCTGGCGGCGATTATCGGCGTGGTGGCGGCGGTGCTGCCGGCGGTGCGGGCGGCCCGGATCAACGTGCTGGGCGCGATCGCGCACGACTGATCCCGTCCGCCGCGAAGGGGTTCCGCCGGTCGGCGGGACCCCTTCGTCGTGACCGGCCCGCGCCACCCGCCCCGCCGGTCACGGCCGGGCCGGCCGACCCCGTGGGTGACGGCGGCTCAGCCGGGTGGCTCGCCGAGCAGCGCCGCCAGCAGCTCCAGATCAGCGGCGGTGAGGCTCTCCACCTGGTGTACGCCGTCGGTCGGCGGCACCGGCACCTCCGCCGGTACGGCCAGCACCGCCGCACCGGCGGCGAGCGCGCTGGCCACTCCGGTCGGCGAGTCCTCGATCGCCACGCACCGGCCGATCGGCACGTCGAGCAGCCGGGCAGCGGTCAGGTACGGCTCGGGGTGCGGCTTGGCCGAGTCGACCTCGTCGCCGCAGACCACGGCGTCGAAGCTGTCCCGGCCGAGGGTGTCCAGGGCGACCTCGACCAGGGGCCGACCGCTGGAGGTGACCAGGGCGGTGGGGATGCCGGCGGCGCGGACCGCCCGCAGCAGGGTCAACGCGCCCGGCCGCCAACGCAGCCCGGTGCGGAACAGTTCCAGGATCCGCGCATTGATCCACTCGGCGCTGGCCTGGGGGTCCCGCTCGGGTTGACCGAGGTCGTCGTGGAGGATGCGCATCGACGCGGCCATCGCGGTGCCGATCATCGCCCGACGGGCCGGGCCGGTCAGCGTGCCGCCGTAGACGGCGGCCAACTCGTGCAGGGCGACGTCCCAGAGCTTTTCGCTGTCGACCAGGGTGCCGTCCATGTCGAAGAGCACGGCGGCGGGGTGTGGGCTGCTCAGCGGAATCCTCCTGGCGGTCGCGGGTGGTCTCCGGGCGATCCTGCCAGCCCGGCCCGGGACGCGCGCCGCCGTACCACCCGGACGTGACGTGGTCCTCAGCCGAGGTTGCAGGCGTCCAGGGACCGTTCGTAGCCGCGGAAGAACCAGTCGGTGCGCTGTTCGGCGGTGCCGTGCGACCCCTCGGCGAACCACGGCTGGTCGGGGTCGTCGCCGACGGCGAGCAGCCCTTCACGGAACTCGTCCAGGTCGCCGGCGTCGAGCTTGAGGGTGCCGTCGCGTACCGAGTCGCCGAGGTACGCCCCGGCCATGCAGTCGGCCTGCAGCTCCTGTTGGATGGTGAAGTTGGCGCGGATGCCGAGCCGGATCTGGATGCCGTGGGCGTACTCGTGGCCCAGCAGGTAGAACACGAACGCGTCGCCGACCTGCCGGAACGCCGCCACCGACCAGTTGACGTCGTAGGCGATGAAGTCGCCCTGGGAGCAGTAGACCGCGTTGTTGCGGGGCAGCGCCTGGCCGCCGCAGGAGATCTCACCCTCCCGCTGGTAGGGCAGGATCCGGCGGATCGGCCGGAACTGCTGCCCGGAGGTCCGGAACTGGGCGGCCCAGTAGCGTTCGGCGATGGCGACGGCGTCGTCGATGTCGCTCTTGAACTCGGCCACGCTGGTGGTGCCGTCGGCGCGGGTGGTCTCCGCCTCGGGAGAGGCCGGTGCCGCCGGGCGCGACGACTGTCGTGGGGCCGGTTCCCGGGGTGCCTGCGGGGCGTTCTCCCCCACCCCGCCGGCAGCACAGCCGACCGCCACCACCAGCGCCGTCAATGCGGCGACCAGTGGTCCGTGCGAGCGGCGTCGCGAGCCTGCCGTCACCGTGTGCCTCCCAAGGCGTCCCGGTCCTACGGCCGGTGGTACCCCGACCGTGGAACGATCATGCCCGGCCGACGTCCCGTTGACCATGGGGGGCCCGGACCGACCCGGCCGGGACGGTCAGTGGTGCTCCTGGCCCCGGTGGATCGTGTCGGCCTGGGTGAAGTGTCGCTCCGCCTCGTACCGGTGCTGTCTGGCCTGGGCGTCCAGCCTGGCGGCCCGGTCCTCGGCCCCGGCGGTGCGGGCCCGGTCGCGCCACGCGACCCAGCCGACCGAGCCGACCGTCACCAGCGCCGCCGCCCCGAGCGCGACCCACATCGTCGTCATGGCACCACGATAGGTAACCCGTCGCCATCCGGGCGTCCCCCGCCCGGTGGGCGGTTAGCCTCGGGGCCGGTGTCCGGATCGGCCCCGCGGCACCGACGTCTCCGGTGTCCGGCCGGGCCACGGCCGGCCGAGAGGAGAGAACATGAAATACATGATCATGTTGTACGGCTCGCAGCGCGACTACGACGCGATGGCCGGCCGGCCCGGCGCGCAGCCGCCGATGACGCCGGAGCAGGTCGCCGCGATGCACGCCCACATGGCGGCGGTGCACCAGGAGCTGGCCGAATCCGGTGAGCTGGTCGACGGGCAGGGGTTGACCGCGCCGGTGCACGCCCGCCGGGTGCGGCTGCGGCAGGGCACGCCCGTGGTCACCGACGGGCCGTACCCGGAGACGCAGGAGGTGCTGGCCGGGTTCACCGTCGTCGACTGTGTCAGCTTCGACCGGGCGACCGAGATCGCCGCCCGGTTCGTCGACCCGGACGCCGAGGGCGGGTACGTCGACGTGCGGCCGGTCGCCGACGGCATCGACGACCTGGACGGCTGACCCGTTCCCGTGGGCCCGTCCACCGTCGAGGACCTGCTGCGCGTGCTCGCGCCGCAGGTCCTCGGCGCGGTCGTCCGCCGGTACGGCCACTTCGACACCGCCGAGGACGCCGTCCAGGAGGCGCTGCTGGCCGCCGCGACCCGCTGGCCGGTCGAGGGGCTGCCGGAGCACCCCCGGGGTTGGCTGATCACGGTGGCCGCCCGGCGGCTGACCGACCTGCTGCGCGCCGGGCAGGCCCGGCGCCGGCGGGAGGACGACGAGGGCCGGGCGCAGCGGTGGATCGCCCCGGCGGCCGACCACCGGGAGCCGTTCGACGACAGCCTGGTCCTGTTGTTCCTGTGCTGTCATCCGGCGCTGCCGCCGGCCGCCCAGATCGCCTTGACCCTGCGCGCCGTCGGTGGGTTGAGCACCGCCGAGGTGGCGCGGGCGTTCCTGGTGCCCGAGGCCACCATGACCCGGCGGATCACCCGCGCCAAGCAGCGCATCCGCGACAGCGGGCTGCCGTTCGCGCTGCCCGACGCCGACGAGCGCCCGGCCCGTCTCGACGCCGTCCGGCAGGTGCTCTACCTGGTCTTCAACGAGGGGTACGCGAGCACCGCCGGCCCGCAGCTGCGCCGGGTGGACCTGTCGACCGAGGCGATCCGGCTGGCCCGGCTGCTGCACCGGTTGCTCCCGGACGACCCGGAGGTGACCGGGCTGCTGGCGTTGATGCTGCTCACCGACGCCCGGGGCCCGGCCCGGGTCGGCCCGGACGGTGAGCTGGTGCCGATGGCGCAGCAGGACCGCCGCCGCTGGCGGGGCGACCAGATCGCCGAGGGGGTGGCCCTGGTCAGCGCGGTGCTGCCGCGTGGGGATGTCGGGCCGTACCAGCTCCAGGCGGCGATCGCGGCGGTGCACGACGAGGCACCGGGTGCCGACGAGACCGACTGGGCGCAGATCGTGGCCCTCTACGAGGTGCTGATGCGGATCTCGGACAACCCGGTGGTGGCGCTCAACCACGCGGTGGCGGTGGCGATGGCCCGGGGTCCCGTCGACGGGCTGCGCCTGCTCGACGCGCTGGCCGCCGATCCCCGCATCGGCGACGACCCCCGCCGGCACGCCGCCCGCGCCCACCTGCTGGAACGCTGCGGCAGCCTCGCCGAGGCCCGGGCGGCGTACGCGCACGCGGCCCGGCTGTCGACGAACCTCCCCCGCCAGCGCTACCTGTACGGCCGGCTGGCGCGGCTGACCGACGCCAGCGACGGTGAGCACGGCAACGGATGACCGCGCGCGGGCGACGCTGCGATGGTGGATGGGTCGCCTGGCCAGGCCCGTCACCGTCTTCGAAGCTGGAGGGCTCGATGGACCATCCGCGCGATCTGCTCGACGCTGCGACGAAACTCCGCCCCGAGATGGTGGACCGGCTGCGCGTCCTGGTGTCCGCCGAGTCGCCCCCCGATGACCTGCCGTGCCTGGAGTCCTGTGCCGACCTGCTCGCGGGTTGGGGCGAGGAGGTGCTCGGCCGGCCCGCCGAACGGGTCGTCGTGGACGGGCTGCCGCACCTGCTGTGGCCGGCGGCCCGGCAACGGGTGCTGCTGCTCGGTCACTTCGACACGGTCTTCCCCGCCGGCACCGTCCGGACCCGGCCCTTCACCGTACGCGGGGACGTCGCCACCGGTCCCGGGGTGTGCGACATGAAGGCCGGCATCGTGCAGATGTTCACCGCACTGGGCCTGCTGGCCGACACCTCCCGGGTGGGGGTGCTGCTCACCTGCGACGAGGAGAGCGGCTCCGGCACGTCCCGGCCGTTGATCGAACGCGAGGCGCGGCGCTCGGACGCGGTGCTGGTCTGCGAGGCGGCCACCCCGCAGGGGGAGGTGAAGGTGGCCCGCAAGGGGGGCTCGGTGTACCGGGTGACCGTGCGGGGCCGGGCCGCCCATGCCGGGGTGGAGCCCCAGCGGGGGGTGAACGCCACCGTCGAGGTCGCCCACCAGATTCTCACGCTGCGCGCCCTCGGCGCGGGGCACAGCGCCGGCACGTCGGTCACCCCGACGCTGTTGGCGGCCGGCACCACCACCAACACGGTGCCGGAGCTGGCCAGCCTGGCGGTCGACGTACGGGCGTGGACCAGTGCCGAACTCGAACGCGTCGACCGGGCCATCCACGGGTTGGTGCCGTTCCTGCCCGAGGCGACGGTGGCGGTGGAGGGCCGCATCGGCCGCCATCCGATGCCCCCGGAGCTGGCCCGGCCGCTGCTGGCCGTCGCCCAGTCGGTCGCCGGTCGACTGGGCCTGTCGACCCTGGGCGGGGCGCACGCGGCGGGTGCGTCGGACGGCAACTTCACCGCCGCGTTGGGGGTGCCGACGCTGGACGGGCTGGGTGCGGTGGGTGGTGGGGCACATGCCCGCGACGAGTACGTCCACCTTGACCGGATGCCGGAGCGGACCGCCCTGCTGGCCGGACTGGTCGACCGGTTGTCCACGGTGGAGGCGCGTTGATGACGATGTGGCCGAACGGGCCGTAGGCTGCTCCCTGTCGGCGAGCGACCGACGGCGAGGGGTCGGACGCGCGCATGACTACGGCACAGTGGTCGGGGTCGACCATTCCCCTGCTCGGCGTCGAGGAGGAGTTCCTCGTCGTCGACGCCGAGCGGGGCGAGGTCAGGCCGGAGGCCGCCACGGTGGTCGACCTGGCCCGCCCGGCGCTCGGCGGTCGGGTGGGTGGCGAGATCACCGAGCTGCAGATCGAGACCCGCACCGATCCCTGCCACGCGGTGGCGGACATCGGGGCGCAACTCGTCGAGGCCCGGGCGGCGTTGCAGGCGGCGGCGGGCCGGGCCGGGCTGCGGGTGATCGCCACCGGCTCCCCGGTGCTCGGCCGGGCCGTGCCGCCGCCGATCACCCAGGGGCCACGCCAGGACCGGGGCAACGCCACCTACCGGGGGTTGCACGACGACCTGGCGATCTGCGCGGTGCACGTACACGTGGAGCAGCCGGACCGGGACCGGGCGGTGCTGGTCGGCAACCACCTGCGCCCGCACCTGCCGGTGTTGCTGGCGTTGACCGCCAACTCGCCCTACTGGCGTGAGCGCGACACCGGTTATGCGAGCTGGCGCAGCCTGACCTGGCAGCGCTGGCCGGTGGCCGGCCCGCCGCCGTATGTGACCTCCGCGCAGCAGTACGACGCCCACATCGACCTGCTGCTCGACGCGGGCGCGCTGGTCGACTCCGGGACGATCTTCTGGGACATGCGGCTGTCGGCACGCCACCCCACCCTGGAGGTCCGGGTGGCCGACATGCCGATCACCGCCGCCGAGTCCGCCGGGTTCGCCGCCCTGGTCCGGGCCCTGGCGATGGTCGCCGGAGCGGCAGTCGACCGGGGCGACGAGGGCCCCCGCACCGACCCGGACCTGATGCGGCTGGCGTACTGGCGGGCCGCCCGGGACGGGATGGGTGGCCACGGCGTCGAGGTGGGCACCGGGCGGCTGCTGCCCGCCGGGGTGCTCGCCGCGCAGCTGGTCGAGCTGGCCCGGCCGGCGTTGGCGGAAACCGGTGACGGTCCCCGGGTCGGGCGGTGGCTGGCCGGGCTGGCCGCCGACGGTGACGGGGCGACCCGGCAGCGGGCGGCGGCGGCCGGGGGGCGACTCACCGACGTGGTCGCCGCCCTGGTCACCGCGACCGCTCCGGACGTGCCCGATCGGCAAGACAGCACGGTGGCGTAACGACGAACCGGCCCGCCTCGGAAATGCTGGGAGCAGCCGCCCCACGGGCGTGGCGTCCACTGTGGAACTTGCTGCGTGGTGCCCGGCGGGTCGGTTATCGCAGGGAGGCGACAGATGGCCGACACGGTCCTGCTACCCACCGTCCCGATCCGACACGAACGCCGGCCGGCGGCGGACATGCTCCGCGCGGCGGAGGCGTTCGCCGACCGGATGGCCGGCCGCCGTTCGGTACGCGACTTCGCGCCCGACCCGATACCCGAGGGGGTGATCGAGGCGGCGGTCCGGGCCGCGTCGACCGCCCCCAGCGGGGCCAACGTGCAGCCGTGGCGGTTCGTCGTGCTGACCGACCCGGCCCGCAAGCGCCGGCTACGTGAGGCGGCCGAGGCCGAGGAACGCGACTTCTACCAGCGCCGCGCGCCACAGGAGTGGCTGGGGGCGATCGCCCAGCTCGGCACCGACTGGGAGAAGCCGTTCCTGGAGACCGCACCCGCCGTCATCGTCGTGTTCGAGGTGCACCAGGGGCCGCACAGCCCCAAGCCGTACTACGTCAAGGAGTCCGTCGGCATCGCGGTCGGCCTGCTGATCTCCGCGTTGCACCACGCGGGCCTGGTCACCCTGACCCACACGCCCAGCCCGATGCGGTTCCTCAACGAGGTGTGCGAGCGCCCGCCGGAGGAACGCCCCAACCTGGTGCTGCCGGTCGGGTACCCGGCCCCGGACGCCCGGGTCCCCGACCTGGCCCGCAAGCCGCTCGACGAGATCATGATCCGCCAGTGAGGTCCCCGGTCAGGAACTCGACGAGCGGGTCGACGTGCCGGTCCGGCCGCCGCCACTCGGCCAGCAGATCCTCCAACAGGTGCTGCTCGGCCACCAGCTCCCCGTGGCGGTACCGCCGGATCACCGGGTGGATGAAGGCGCTCTCCCGGGCCCGGTCCGGCGTGGGGTGCCGGTCGATGGCGAAGACGTCGCCGTAGTCGTCGCGACCCCAGCGCAGGGCGAGGGTGTAGAGGTGCGACGCGGCGGCGAACCGCTGCACGGCGTAGTCCTCCGGCAGGTCCTCGTAGTGCCGGAAGTCGCCGGTGGCGTCGTCGCGGACGAACACGTCGCAGAGGTACTCGAACTGGGTCCACAGCGCCGAACTCCAGTTGACCCGGTCGAGCATCACCTTGGTCAGCGCCGCCGGCTCCCCCGGCGTGGTGGCCACCGGCACCGGCACGTCGTCGTAGCGCTCGCGCAGCAGCCGGGTGAAGGTCCGCAGGTTGTACCGGAACCCGTCGATGAACGGCGACGAGGCGTGCTTCACGTCCCGCGCCTGCGCGATGGTGCCGGCGAAGTACAGGTCGTCGACGTTGCTCGACTGCCAGTCAGGACGCAGGCCGGGCATCCGACCGTCCCGCACCATGTCCGGGGCACAGGAGGCGTCGAACAGGGAGGTGTCCATCCGGAACCCGGTGCAGCGCAGCACCTCGTGGTAATCCAGCTCGGCGGTCTCCCCCTGGGCGTGGGTGTAGGTGATGGCGACCTGGAACCTTCCGTCGACCGGCCGGATCTCGTCGATGGTGCAGTCGAGCACCGAGTGCAGCGTCTTGAACTGGTAGCTGTCGAGGATCGCGCCGTACTGGCCCCGGACGTCACCGGGGTGCTTGGTGTTCCAGGCCAGCCGCAGCGGCTGCCGGCTGGCCAGGTGCACCATCGACGCCTTGCCCAGGATCGCCGAGGCGGTCTCGAACGCGGAGTTGCCCTTACCGATGATCAGGACCCGCTTGCCGGCGTACCGGTCGGGGTCGACGTCCATCTCCTCGTAGCCGGTGGCGTACTCGATGCCCTTGATGTCCGGCACGAACGGCCGCCCCCAGCCGGTCGCCACGATCAGGCAGCGCGCCCGCACGACCCCCCGGTCGGTGCGTACGACGAACCCCTCGTCGTCGCGGCTGATCTGCTCGACCGTGGTGCCGTAGCGGACCCGGAGCTGGTGGACCCGTTGGAACTCGGCGAGATAGCTCACCAGGTCGTCCGCCGCCGGCAGGTACTCCTGGCTGAACTTCGGGAACAGCAGCTCCGGGTCGTCGTTGAGCAACGAGTTCCAGTCCCACCGCAACCGGATCTCGGGGTCGGTGCTGTCGGTGTGCACCTTGTTGAGCGAGATCAGCCGACGGTGGCGCGGGAACCGCCGGAAGAAGCCACCGGGCTCGGCGCCGCGCTCGAGCGTCAGGTAGTCGGCACCCTGCTGCTGAAGGTAGTAGCTCAGCTGCAGGCCGGCGGGCCCGGCTCCGACGATGACGTACGTGTGCGTGGTGTCGACCATCAGGTGAACCCTTCGACGCGGGGACGGTTCCCCCGACGATGGAGTGGACCACGAGATGTGTCAATGGTCGACGGTCGGAATCGACGGCGGTGCGCCGGTGGGCACCCGGCGGGGGTCGCCGGGCCGGAGGCTACGACGAGATGGTGAACGCCGCCACCACGCCATTGTGGTCGGAGTTGGTGCCGCTGACGATGTTGTAGTCGGTCATCCACATCTCGCGGTGTTCCTCGACGCGCTTCCAGAAGTAGATGTAGTCGATGTGCCGGTTGCCGTGCGTCCCGTTCCCCTTCTCGCCGTACAGGTTGTAGCAGGACCGCAGGTTCGGCAGCTCGTTGGCCTCGAACACCTTCCAGGGGAACTTCTGGTACCCGTACGCCCGGTCGGCGCTGAAGTCGACGTTCAGGTCACCGCTGACGATGACCTGGCCGGAGTCCTTCTTGGCGGCCGCCAGGTTCTTCAGGGCCTGGAACTGCTGCTCGGCGCAGGCGGTCCGGGGCAGGTCCTCGGGCCGGCCGTTGTTCTCGATGCTCGCGTTGGCGTGCGCGTTGAGGTGGTAGACGCTGCGCCCGGTCGCCTTGTGCCGGTAGCGGACCCAGTTGTTGTAGCGGGCCGGCGGCACCTCGCCGGGCCCGTTGGTGTCGCACACGAAGTTCGACCCCTTGTCGAGCACGTCGAACACGCTCTTTTTGGCCAGCAGCGCCTCGTTGGCCGCCTGCGTCGGCTCGGGCGCGTACAGCCACCAGCCGTTGTCCGCCGCCCAGTTCTGCAGGTACGCCTTGCGGTTGCCGACCTCGTTGAGCCCGACCAGGTCCGCCTTCGCGGTGATCAGTTCCAGGTCGTGGACGAAGTCGGCCTGGTTCAGCTCGTTGAGGATGTTCAGGGTCGCCGCCTGGAAGGTGGAGTTCGCGGCGGCGGGGGTCGCCGGCACCAGGCTCACCAGCAGCACCGCCGCGCCGACGAGGGCACCCGCCCCGCGCGCCGACCAGAGTTTTCCGCGTGACATGGTGGTCCTCTCCTGAGTCCCGACAACCGGCGCAACGCGATCCGGCGATGAAGAATACCGTCTTGCTTTCTTCCGGCACCGTAGCTTAGTTTCACCACCCGGACAACGGAACCACATTGTCCGGAATGAATTGCCGATCTTGCCGACGGAGTGGCGCAGGGGCCCGCCCGACACCGGCCCGGACGCCGTCCTCCACCCGCCTGTCGCACCCGGAGACACCATGCATCCACGAACGACCTGGCGACCGTCGCTGATCGCCGTCGTGGTCGCGCTCGTCGCCGGCACCGCCGCCGCACCCGCCGCAGCGGCCACCCCGCAACCGGTGTACGCCCCCTCGGGCGGGATCGCCGACCCCGGCGTGGTGCGGCACAACGACACCTTCGTCGTGTTCGCCACCGGCACCCGGGCCCCGGCCTACCGGGGCGAGACCGCGTCCGGGCCGTGGAGCGCCCTCGGCACGACCCTCGGATCGGTCCCGGACTGGGCCGAGAACGGCGCGGTATGGGCCCCCGACGCGGTCCGTACCGCCACCGGATGGGTGCTCTACTACTCGGCGCCCGCCAAGGGCAAGAACGGACAGCGGTGCATCGGGGCCGCGACCTCCGACACCGTCGACGGGACGTACACGCCGGTGGGTGTCGCGCCGCTGATCTGCCCGGGTGGCGCGCACGGAGCGGACGACGCGGTGGCGGGACGGCCGGTCGCCGCCGCCGGCGTGATCGACCCGTCCCCGTTCGAGGACGCCGACGGCAAGCGGTTCGTGCTCTACAAGACGCAGCAGACCCCGTCGTCGATCCGGATGCTGCGGCTCGACGACACGGGCACCCGCTGGGTCGGCAACGCCAGTGGTGAGCTGGTCCGCAACGCCGGCATCATCGAGAACCCGGTGCTGCGGCAGCGGGGCTCCACGTACGTGCTGTTCGCCTCCCGGTACGGCTACGACAACTGCAGCTACGCCACCGTCTATCTCACCTCCACCGACCGGTGGGACTTCCACGGCAGGACCGAGCATTCGTTGCTCACCACGTCCGGCACCGGGATCTGCGGCCCGGGAGGCGCGGACCTCGTCCCGGCCCTGGTCGACGACGAGCAGCGGCTCTTCCTGCACGGTTGGGTCTGCGCCGGCACCACCCCGTGCCGGCAACAGGCCGACGGCTCGCTGCCCGCCAACGCCCGCCGCGCGCTGTACGCGGCGATCTTCCGCTGGGACGGCGCCACCCCGCGCGTCGGGGCGTTCCTCTGAGCCGTCCGACGGCCGCAGCGGTCGCCCTGTCGATGCGGACCGGCCCCCGCCGAGACCGGCTCAGTCGTCGCGCTGTCGGCCCGACCGGCGGCCGGTCCGGGCGACCACGACGGCGGCGGCGAGGCTGAGCGCCGCAGCACCCAGTTGCAGCAGCCCGTCGACGAGGTCGACGAGGTCGGCGAGGTCGGCGAGGTCGGCGAGGTCGGCGAGGGAGGGGGATTCCACTGTGGCCTCCGGGGGGGGGTCGGTCCCCGCCGTCCGCGCGGTGCGGAGGCGCCCCCCGGGCCCGGGTGACATCCACGGGCACCATCACGATTATGGCACCACGAACCGAACGCCGTCACCCGCCCGGTCCCGCTTCCCGGCCGTAGCCGCCGCACCGGGACGGGTCAGAGTTGACCGGGAAAGAAGCCGTAGCGGGCCAACGGCTCGACGATGTTCTGCTCCTCGTAGGACAGGTGCGACAGCAGGGTGTCGGTGAGCACGTCCACCGCCCGCTGAAGCTCGGCCAGCCGCTCCGGGTCCTCGATCAGCGCGACCAGGGCCCGGTCGACGCCCTCCACGACGTCGTGGATGACCACGTGTTCCTGCTCCAGCCGGTCGATCACCGGCACCAGCCCCGGGTCGGCCCGCCGCAGGTGCGGGAAGATCGCGTCGTCCTCCAACCCGTGGTGCTGGGTGACCAGCGTGCAGTACGCGGCACAGTACGCCCCCAGCGTCCAGTTGTTCTGCCGCATCGTCATCCGGTTGAGCACCCCCCGGGCGTCCCCGGCGGAGACCACCCCCCGGCGGACCTGATCGAGCAGGTCACGGATCTCGCCCAACTCCCGGCGCAGGTGGTCGTGGACGTCGACCAGGTGCCCGCCGACGGCCTGGGCCTGCGGGGAGTAGACGTGCCCGGGCGGGGCCGGCGGGGCGACCGGCCGGGTCGACTCGTCCCAGAGCCGGTGGTCGCTGTGCCGTACCTGCGGTGCCGGGGTGGGGGTGACCGCCAGCCCGGCTGTGCCCCCGGCCCGGACGACCTCCCGTGGCCGCGCGGCGCCCGACCCGCCGGAGCCCGCCGCCGACCCGCCCTCGGCCGACCCGGACTGCGCCACCGGACCCGACCCGGCCGACGCGTCCTCGGCCGACCCGGCCGGTGCGCCTTCGCCGGCGGACCCCGATGACCCGGGCGCGGTCGACCCGGCCCGCTCGGCGGCGACCAGTTCACGGACGGCGGGAGCGACCTCCTGGGCGAACAGCTGGATGCTGGTGGGATCGTCCGAGCCGAGGATGAAGCCGGAGGTGCCGTACGTCAGCACCAGGTCGGCCAGCTCCCGCACCCACTGCTGCGGCGGCCCCTCGAGGAAACCCGCACCGGTGCGGGTGAACCGACCGGAGACGTTCAGCAACCGCCGCACCTCGGCGGGGTCACGCCCGACCGCCGCCGCACCCTCGTCGACGAGCGCGTTGAGGTCGGCCAGCTCCGCCGGCCCCTTCGGCAGGTACGACAGCGACGGCAACCAGCCGTCCGCCGCCCGGCCCACCAGCCGCAACAACCTCGGCTTGTACGCCCCGACCCAGATCCCCACCGGGTGCGCCGGGGCGGGACCACGCTTCGCGCCGACCACCCGGTAGTGCTCGCCGTCGACCCGCACCCCGCCGCGCCGGTCGGCGGCCCAGACCTCGCGGATGATCCGGATCGCCTCGTCCACCGCGTCCACCGCCTGCCCCGGGGCGAGCCGTCGGCCACCGTTGGCCTCGATGGCGTCCCAGAACGCGCCCGCGCCGAGGCCGAGTTCGACCCGGCCGCCGCTGAGCAGATCGAGGCTGGCGACGCTACGGGCCAGCACCACCGGCTGCCGCAGCGGCAGGTTGAGCACGTTGCCGGCCAACCTGATCCGGCTGGTCGCCGCCGCCAGGTAGGACATCAGCGTCCAGGTGTCGAGGAATCCCGGCTGGTAGGGGTGGTCCTGGAAGGTGACCAGGTCCAGGCCGGCCTGTTCGCAGAGCCGGGCCCGGGCGACGACCTGCTCCGGCTGCCGGGCGTCGGGGGTCAGGAAGCCGCCGAACAGCAACTCGTGTCCGTAGTCGGTCATGACGCTGCCGTCACCTGATCCCTTCGTCGCGTCCGGCGTCGCCCAGCGGCACGCCCGGCGTCGGGACGCGGCCACGGCGGGTGGCCGGGGCGACCGGCCCACCGTAGCGCCGTCCCCCGGTGCTCTGCCGGGCGGTCGCGGAGTTCGGGCCGGTCAGGGCCGCGGTGCCGGGCCGGCCAGAGGTCGAGGGTGAGGTGTACGGCCACCCGCTCCCCCACCTCGATCCCCTCGGCCGTACGCACCCGGGCCCTGCCCGGGACGAGATGGCACCCGCCCGACGATCACGAGTGGCGGAAGTTGCGGCAGCTTGCAAGGCTAGGTGCCGTGTATGACTACGACCTGTTGGTGCTGGGCTCCGGGCCCAGCGGTCAGAAGGCCGCGATCGCCGCCGCGAAGCTCGGTAGGCGGGTCGGCATCGTGGACCGCCGCGACATGATCGGTGGGGTGTGCATCAACACCGGCACCGTCCCCTCCAAGACGCTGCGGGAGGCCGTTCTCTATCTGACCGGCCTGAGCCAGCGCGACCTCTACGGCAGCAGCTACCGGGTCAAGGAGGAGATCACCGTCGCCGACCTGGCCGCCCGTACCCAGCACGTGATCGAGCGGCAGACCGATGTGATCCGCAACCAACTGGGCCGCAACCGGGTCGCGCTGATCACCGGCACCGGCCGGTTCGCCGACCCGCACTCGATCTGGGTGGACGGCGGCTCCGGGCACGACACCCGGATCACCTTCGACAAGGCCGTCATCGCCGCCGGCACCCGACCGGCCCGGCCGGACAGCGTCGACTTCGACGACCGGACGATCGTCGACTCCGACGGGGTGATCAACCTGCAGGCCGTGCCGCGCAGCATGGTCGTCGTCGGTGCCGGCGTGATCGGCATGGAGTACGCCTCCATGTTCGCCGGGCTGGGCACGAAGGTGACCGTGGTGGAGCGCCGGGACCGGATGCTCGAATTCTGCGACGAGGAGATCATCGAGTCGCTCAAGTACCACCTGCGTGACCTTTCGGTGACTTTCCGCTTCGGCGAGGAGGTCGCCGCGGTGGAGAAGCACCAGAACGCCGCGCTGTGCATCCTCAAGAGCGGCAAGAAGATCGTCGCCGACACGGTCATGTACTCGGCCGGCCGGCAGGGGCAGACCGACGACCTGGCCCTGGACGCGGCGGGCCTGGAGGCCGACAAGCGCGGCCGGATCTCGGTCGACGAGCACTACCGCACCAGCGTGGAGCACATCTACGCGGTGGGCGACGTGATCGGCTTCCCGGCGTTGGCGTCCACCTCGATGGAGCAGGGCCGGATGGCCGCGCAGCACGCCTGCGGCGAGCCGGCCCGGGAACTCCAGGAGTTGCAGCCGATCGGCATCTACACGATCCCGGAGATCAGTTTCGTCGGCAAGACCGAGGAGGAGCTGACCAACAGCTCCACCCCGTTCGAGGTGGGCATCGCCCGCTACCGCGAGCTGGCCCGCGGTCAGATCGTCGGCGACTCGTACGGCATGTTGAAGCTGCTCGTCTCCCCGCAGGACGGCCGGTTGCTCGGGGTGCACGTGTTCGGCACCGGCGCGACCGAGATCGTCCACATCGGGCAGACCGTGATGGGGTGCGGCGGCACGGTCGACTACCTGATCGACACGGTCTTCAACTACCCGACCCTGTCCGAGGCGTACAAGGTCGCCGCCCTGGACGCGGCCAACAAGATCCGCAACATCACCCGGATCGACGGCTGACCCGCCGCCCGGTGCGGGCTCCACGACACGTGGGGGCCCGCACCGGTGGGTGGGGACGGTCACCGGCCGGGCGCGCGAGGTGACGCACCGCGGCGACGGCAACTACGCTCGACGGGTAGTCAGCCGCCGATCGACAGGGTCCGCCTCGTGATGCCGAAGAGTCCGACCGTGGACGGGCAGCCGCCGGGGGACAGCCGCCGCCGGAGCCTGGGCGCGCTGCTGCGCCGGGTGCACCTCGGCGGACCGGTGTCGCGCGCCGGGCTGGCCGCCGGGCTGGGCGTGAACCGCAGCACGGTCCTGGCGCTCACCGCCGAACTGGTGGCGGCCGGCCTGGTGCGGGAGGGTTTCCCCGAGCTGACCGGTCGGGCCGGCCGGCCGTCCCTGGTGGTCCGGCCCGCGTCCGACCGGGTCTTCGTGCTCGCCTTCGACATCGCGGTGGACCGGCTGGTGGCCGCCCGGGTCGGGCTGGGCGGGCAGATCCAGGACCGCCGGGAGGCGCCCCGGGCCCGCGCGGGCGTCGACCTGGACACCGTGGCGGGGGTGCTGGCCGACCTCGGGCGTGACCTGCACCGGGCAGCGGCACCGGGGGCGGTCTGCGTGGGGATCGGCGCGTCGTACTGCGGGATGATCCGGCCCGGTGACGGGATGGCGCGGTTCGGCCCGGACCTGGGCTGGGTGGACCAGGCGTTCGGCGCGGAGCTGGGGCGTCGACTCGATCTCGGCCTGCCGGTCCTGGTCGGCAACGAGGCCCACCTGGGCGCGCTGGCCGAACACCAGCGTGGGGTGGGCGTCGGGGTGCACAACCTGGTCTACCTGCACGGCGACGTCGGGGTCGGGGGCGGCATCATCGTCGGCGGCGACCTGCTCGGCGGCGATGGCGGGTACGGCTCCGAGGTCGGTCACATGCTCGTCAACCCGTACGACGGGAGGCCGTGCGGGTGTGGTTCGCGCGGCTGTCTGGAGGCGGAGGTCGGCGAGCGGGCGTTGCTCGACGCGGCCGGTCGACCCGCCGACCTGATCGGCCGCGACGCGGTCCGTGAGGTGGTCGAGGCGGCCGGTCGCGGCGAACCGGCGGCCCGCGACGCCCTGCGGACCGTCGGCGACTGGTTGGGCATCGGGGTGGCCAACGTGATCAACCTGTTCAATCCCGGCATGGTGATCTTCGGTGGCGTGCTGCGGGAGGTCTACCGGGGCGCGGCGACGCACGTCCAGGAACGGATCACCGCCAACGTGCTGCCGGTCTCCCGGTCCCGTGCGCAGTTGCGGGTCTGCGCCCTCGGTGACGACGCCACCCTGGTCGGCGCGGCGGAACTCGGCTTCACGCGGCTGCTCGCCGATCCGCTGGGCGTACGGGTCGGCTGAGCAGCCGGCCGAAAACCCGTTGGCCGCAGCGGTCCGGTGGGCCAGGCTGGTGGGCATGACGTACTGACGGACACCTCCGCATCCCGCCCGCACCGCGCCACCGCGTGCCGCCGTGATACCGCGCGCCATCGCGCGCCGCCGCGCCGTCCGTTCCCGTCACCCGAAACGAGCGTCCGTGTCCCCACAGCATTTCCCGCCGCCGTCGACCACGGCCACCGTCACCGTCTTCGCCTCCCCCGAGAGCTGGATCGAGTCCGATGCCGTCCGGCAGTGCCACCAGGTGGCGGCCCTCGACGGCATGCGCCACGTCGCCGCCATGCCCGACCTGCACCCGGGCAAGGGCGCCCCGATCGGCGCCGCGATGGCGTCGACCGTGCTCTACCCGCATCTGGTGGGCTCCGACATCGGGTGTGGCATCGCCGTGTTCCCGATCGGCCTCAGGCGCGTCGTACCCGAGCGGCTCGCCGCCCGCTTCCCCGATCTGGACCGGGCGCTGGACCCCGGGCGGGACGCCGACGATCCGGCCTGGGCCGTCGCGGCCGGCGGTCCGCCCGCCGGCCACGTCGAGGGCCTCGGCACGGTCGGGCGGGGCAACCACTTCGTCGAGCTGGCCCGGATCGAGACCGTCTTCGCGGCGGACCACGCGGGCCGGCTCGGGCTCGCCGCAGGTGACCTCGTGCTCATCGTCCACAGCGGATCCCGCGGCCTGGGTGAGCGGATCCTGCGGGCGCACACCGAGGCCCACGGCGCGGGTCCGGCCCCCGATCCGGCCGGCTACCTGGCGCGGCACGACGACGCCGTCCGCTGGGGTGCGCTCAACCGTCGGCTGCTGGCCGCCCGGGTCGCCCATGCCCTGGGGGCCGAGCCCACCGCGCCGATCGTCGACCAGTGCCACAACCTGGTCGAGGTCCGTGACGGCAGCCACCTGCACCGTAAGGGCGCGGCCCCGGGTGACGGCCGCGACGTGCTGGTCGCCGGTACCCGGGGCACCCGCTCGTTCCTCGTCGCCGGCCACGCGGGCCCGGCGGCCAATTATTCGGTGGCGCACGGGGCGGGTCGCAAGATGTCCCGCGCCGACGCCCTGCGTCGGGGCCGGGCCAAGCACACGGTCGCCGAGTTGCGGCGGACGCCGGTCGGTTCGCTGGTGGTGTGCGGCGACCGGCAGCTGCTCTTCGAGGAGGCCCCGACGGCCTACAAACGTATCGAGCAGGTGATCGCCGATCTGGTCGGCCACGGCCTGGCCACCCCCGTGGCGAGCACCGTCCCACTGGTCACCTACAAGACACCCGACCTCGGGCCCGGGCTCCGACCGGCACGCCGGGACGAGCGTCGGCAGCGGGGGCGGGGATGAGCGTCCACCTGCTGCTGTCGGCCGGGCGGGGCCCGCAGGAGTGCGCCTGGGCGGTGGCCCGGCTGCTGGACCGGCTGACGGCCGACGCCGCCCGGCACCGGGTGAGCACCCACCGGGTCGAGACCGTCGCCGGTGACCGGCCCGCCACCTACCGGTCGGTCCTGGTCCGGCTCGACGGGGCCGACGCGGAGGCGGTCGCCGCCTCGTGGACCGGCACCCTGTGCTGGCAGGCCCCCAGCCCGTACCGGCCCGCGACGGGTCGGAAGAACTGGTACGTCACCGCCCGGCCGTGCCCGGTGGACCCCCCGGCCACGCCGTTCACCGAGGCCGACGTGCATGTCGTCGCCTGTCGCACCGGCGGGCCCGGCGGCCAGCACCGCAACAAGGTCAGCACGGCGGCACGGGCGACCCACCGGCCCTCGGGCCTCGTCGTCGTGGTGGACTCCGAACGGCGGTTCGGCCTCAACCGCGCCGCCGCCCTGCGGTTGCTGCGCCAGCGGCTCGCCGACGGCGACGTGCGCGCCGGGCACGCCGTCACCGCCGCCCGCCGGCGCGTCCACGACGAACTCGTCCGGGGCGACGCCGTGCGGGTCGAACGTCCGCACCCACCCGACGGGTCGGCGGCGACGACCGGGGCACGGGTCAGGAGCCGTCGCGCAGGTCGGCCAGCCGGTCGCGGGTGAAGTGGATGTCGTCGAAGGTGACCCGGCAGCCGTCCCCGATCGGCGACTGCGCCTCGAAACCGATCGTGGCGGCGGTGGCCGCACCGTCGACGGTGAAGTACCGGACCATCCGCCAGGTCCGCCCGTCGACCGAGGCGTGGTACGCGAACGCGTGGTCGATCCGGGACACCCGCAGCCACACCGAACGGCCGTCGACGACGAAGGCGTTGGCGTCGTCGGCGACCCCCCGGCCGACCACCGAGACGATCATGGGCTCGCCGTCGGGAGAGAACTCGAAGCAGAGTTTGCCCCAGTGCCGCTCGTCGACCCAGAGCAGCAGCACCCCGGCGTCGTAGGTCGCCGCGAAGTCGACGCCGACCCGGGCGCTGAACTGGAAGTCGCCGTCCGGGGGCAGACCGAGCAGGGTGGCCGCGGTGATCGTCGGCTCGGCGTGGAGCGGGTCGCCCGACGCCGGGTCGATGAAGATGTCGGTGCGCGGGGCGGCCGACGCGCTCACCACACCGTCCGCCTCGGCGATCGTCCACGCCGCCTCGGGAGACGGGGACAGGGTGAACGGCAGCCCCGGGACGTTCCAGGTGGTGGTCATGGCGTCCATTATCTGCCGGGGCGTCGGCACGCGTCGCCCCGGTGGGCCGGTACCCGCCGTCGTCGGTCGGGACGCCTAGGGTGAGGGTATGGCTGAGCGAGGTCTGACCCTGATGGCGGTGCACGCGCACCCCGACGACGAGGCGACGAGCACCGGCGGCGTGCTGGCCCGGTATGCGGCGGAGGGCATCACCACGGTGCTGGTGACCTGCACCGACGGGCGGTGCGGCGACGGTCCCGGTGGGGTCAAGCCGGGTGAGCCGGGGCACGATCCGGCGGCGGTGGTGGCGATGCGGCAGGAGGAGCTGGAGGCCAGCTGCGCGGCGTTGAAGGTCAGCCACCTGGAGACGCTCGGCTACGCCGACTCCGGGATGATGGGCTGGCCGAACAACGACATGCCCGGCGCGTTCTGGACCACGCCTGTGGTGGAGGCGGCGGACCGGCTGGCGGAGCTGATCCGCCGCTACCGCCCGGACGTGGTGGTCACCTACGACGAGAACGGCTTCTACGGTCACCCCGACCACATCCAGGCCCACCGGATCACCATGGCCGCCGTGGCGATGACCGACATCCCGGCGAAGGTCTACTGGACCACCATCCCGCACACGGCGTTCGCGGAGTTCGGCCGGGTGATGAAGGAGCTGGGCGTCGAGTGGGCCGAGCCGGACGCGGGGGACGCGCCGGGGCCGCAGCTCGGCCTGCCCGACGACGAGATCACCACCTGGGTGGACACCAGCAGTTACGGCGTGCAGAAGTTCGACGCGCTGGCCGCCCACGCCAGCCAGACCGAGAACATCTTCTTCCTGCGGATGGGCCGGGACCGGTTCGTCGAGCTGATGGGTCGGGAGACCTTCGTCCGGGTCCGCGACACCACCGGGGCGGCCCTGCCGGAGGACGACCTCTTCGCCGGCCTGCGCTGACCGTACGGGCGGGTGTTGCCGGGGTGTTCCGTCCGCAACAGGGAGGGAACACCCCGGACACAACTCGTCGGTCATACCATCGCCCGGATGGGCAACTCGGTATGAATAGCCATCGACAACTGTCTTCCCAGACTCTCCACAGCCGACGATGATCTCGCTATCGAAAGATGCGAGAGCATCTCGGATTGGGGAGGTCAGTTTGAGATCAGCCCTAGCGCTGGCCGGCGTCACCATGCTGGTCGGCAGCGGTCTCGTGGTCACCACCACGAGCGTGTCCGCAGCCCCACCATCCACCCCGGGGCCGGCGCTGGTCGCCGCTGCCGACACCGCCCTCAAGAATCACGCCGGAGCCGTCAGGTCCTCGGCGAAGGACCGCTACGCCGTGCACAGCAGCCGGCAGGACGCCAAGGGCGGCGGCGCGGTCCGCTACACCCGCACGTACGACGGGCTGCGCGTCTACGGCGGCGACTTCGTCATCCGCACCGGGGCCGACGGCGACTACGCGGGCAGCTCGGTCGGCCTGGCCGCTCCGCTGACCCTCGCCACCACCCCGAAGGTCAGCGCCGCCAAGGCGCGCAGGGCGGCGACCGCCGAGTTCTCCGGCAAGGTCACCGGCACCGGCGCGGCGGAGCTGTTCGTCGACGCCAGCAGCGGCACCGGCCGGCTCGCCTGGGAGACCGTGGTCACCGGTTGGGCACCGGACGGGCAGACCCCCTCGAAGCTGCACGTGATCAGCGACGCGCTCACCGGTGCCCGGATCGGCTCGTACGACGAGATCGAGTCCGTCGTCGGCACCGGCAACAGCGTGTACGCCGGTCCGGTCGCAGTCGACACCACGCTGTCCGGTGCGACGTACAGCCTGATCGACCCGACCCGGGGCAACGGCCGGACCTGTGACATGAACAACGGCACGTCGACCTGCACCACGTTCACCGACGCCGACAACGTGTGGGGCACCGGGGCACCCTCGAACCGGCAGTCCGCCGCGGTCGACGCCCACTTCGGCGCGGCGGCGACCTTCGACTACTTCACCAACGTGCACGGCCGCAACGGCATCTTCGGCAACGGCACCGGCGTGCCGAGCCGGGTGCACTACGGCAACGCCTACGTCAACGCCTTCTGGGACGGCGCGCAGATGACCTACGGCGACGGCGCGGGCAACGCCAAGCCGCTGGTCTCGCTCGACGTGGCCGGCCACGAGATGTCCCACGGTGTCACCGAGAACGTGGTGCCCGGCGGCCTGACCTACTCCGGCGAGTCCGGCGGCCTCAACGAGGCCACCAGCGACATCTTCGGCAACATGGTGGAGTTCTACGCCAACACCACCGCCGACCCGGGCGACTACCAGGTCGGCGAAAAGATCAACATCAACGGCAACGGCACCCCGCTGCGCTACATGTACAACCCGACGCTGGACGGCTCCTCGCACGGCTGCTGGTCGAGCAGCACCAACAGCATCGACGTGCACTACTCCTCCGGCGTGGCCAACCACTTCTTCTTCAACCTCGCCGAGGGCTCCGGGACGACCTCCTACGGCACCTCGCCGCTCTGCGGGTCGGCCCCGCCGGTCACCGGCATCGGCCGGCAGAAGGCCGAGAAGATCTGGTTCCGCGCCCTGGACGCGTACTTCGTGTCGAACACCCGCTACGTGAACACCGCCCAGCCGACCAACACCGCGCGGCTGCACACCCTGTCGGCCGCCACCGACCTGTACGGCCTGTGCAGCACCGAGTACAAGGCGGTGATGGCCGCCTGGACCGCGGTGAACGTCAACGGCACCGAGTCGTGCGCCGCCAACGACTTCTCCGTCGCGGTCGCCCCGGCGACGCTGACCCTCGACCCGGGCACCTCGGGCACCGCAACGGTCTCCACCACGGTCATCCGGGGTACCGCCGAGACGGTGACCTTCTCGACCGGACCGCTGCCGGCCGGGGTGAGCGTGTCGTTCAGCCCGTCGTCGGTCACCGCCGGCGGGTCGACCACCGTCACGGTCACCGCTGCCGCGACCGCCGGTAGCGGCACGGTGCCGATCACGGTGGTGGGCACCGCCCCCTCGGTCGCCCGGACGACCACGCTGAACGTGACGGTGAACGGGCTGCCGGGCTGCTCCGGCACCAACGGCACCGACGTCCCGATCGCCGACAACTCGACGGTGGAGAGCACCATCGTGATCAGCGGTTGCGCGGCGACCCCGTCGACCGCGAGCAAGGTCGAGGTGCACATCGTGCACACCTACATCGGTGACCTGGTGGTCAGCCTGGTCGCCCCGGACGGCAGCGTCTACACGTTGCAGAGCCGCTCCGGGGGCAGCACCGACAACATCGACCAGACGTACACCGTGAACCTCTCCTCGGAGGTGGCGAACGGCAGCTGGAAGCTGCGGGTCCAGGACGCGGCGAGCCTCGACACCGGTTACGTCAACAGTTGGAGCCTGAACCTCTGACAGTGGCACGGCGGGCGGGCCATCCGGGCTTCCGGGTGGCCCGCTTCGCGTCGCCGGCACGGAGTCGACCGCCCCACACCCCGCTATAGTCAAGTCTGTCTATTGGTGTCGCCGCCCCGACGCCGGCAGGTCCCCCACCACCACCCCACCACCGAGGAGGTCCGGATGACTCCGTACCGCTCCCGCCTGCGGGCCTGGGCCGTCGCGTTCCTCGCGGCGGTCGCCCTGCCGGCCGCCCTGCTCGGCCCGCCGACGTCGGCGTCGGCCGCGAACACCCTGACCATGCTCGGCGCGGACGTCTCCTCCGTGCAGCGCAGCCTGGACCTCGGCGCGCGGTACTACGACGCCGGCGGCACCGCCCGCGACCCGCTCGACATCCTCAAGGGCCTCGGCGTCAACTACGTCCGGCTGCGGGTGTGGAACAACCCGGCCAGCGGCTGGAACAACAAGGCGAAGGTGCTGGCGTACGCGAAGACGGTCAAGGCCAAGGGCCTCAAGTTGATGATCGACTTCCACTACTCCGACACCTGGGCCGAC
Organism: Micromonospora sp. NPDC049081; assembly: GCF_040648835.1. Classification (NCBI taxonomy): domain Bacteria; kingdom Bacillati; phylum Actinomycetota; class Actinomycetes; order Micromonosporales; family Micromonosporaceae; genus Micromonospora; species Micromonospora sp. NPDC049081. Next base: position 198,557 of record NZ_JBEZEK010000006.1, read on the forward strand.
CCGGGCAAGCAGTACAAGCCGGCCGCCTGGGCCAACCACGGCATCGGCCAGCTCCAGACCGACGTCTACAACTACACCTCCGACGTCTGCACCAGCCTGCGCAACCAGGGCACCACCCCGGACAGCGTGCAGATCGGCAACGAGATCAACGTCGGCATGCTCTGGAACGACGGCAAGGTCGTCAACAACGACTTCACCAACCTCAGCCTGCTGCTCAAGGCCGGCTACCAGGCCACCAAGGCGTGCAACGGCGGAACCCAGGTGATCATCCACACCGCCAACGCGGACAGCATGGACCACGCCCGCTGGTTCTACGACGGCATCCGGGCCAAGGGCGTGCAGTGGGACCTGACCGCCCTGTCCTACTACTGCATGTGGCACGGCACGCTGGCCAACCTCTACAACGTCATCACCGACGTCCGCACCCGGTACGGCAAGCCGGTGGTGCTCACCGAGACGGCGTACCCGTTCACCGCCGCGAACGCCGACAACGAGGCGAACGCGATCAACGGCACCGAACCCTGCGCGGGTCACCAGGCGAGTTGGAGCGGCCAGGCCACCGAGTTCTCCTGGGTGCAGGACACCGCCCGCAACGCCGGCGCGGTCGGGGTCTTCTACTGGGAGCCGACCTGGTACGCGGTGCCGGGAAACGGCTGGGACCCGGCGAACATCAACGGCACCGGCAACCAGTGGGACAACATGGCCATCTTCAACTGGACCGGTCAGGTGAACCCGAGCATCCGCTGGCGGCCGTAGGCCGGGCGGAAGGCTTCCGTCCCGGTCGGCGGGCCACCGGCGGTGGCCCGCCGACCGGGCACTACCCTGGCGCGGTGCGATACGACGAGTGCGATGCGGCCATCCGGGAGCTGGTCGACGCGGCCGACGAGGACGCCCTGCACGCCTTCGGGCTGGCGACCGTCACCCGCCTGTTGGCGGCCGACCTGATCGACGAGGCCGGCGCGGACGACCTCGACGAGGACGCGTGGGCGGCGCTGGCCGCCGCGCGGGAGCGGATCGCCACGGCTGACGCGGGCGAGCTGCGTTCCCACCTCGACCGCATCGACGAGGGTATCCTCGCCGACGGCGACATGGACCCCGGCCTGCTGATCGCCCTGTCGGCCCTCGAACACTGGACCACGTACCTGGAGGGGCACCGGCGCGGCGAGCTGCACGAGCTCGCCCTGCGCTCGGTCGAGGAGGTCGACCACCGGGTCTCGGCCGCGCTCGACGACTTCCTGGCGACACCGGAGATGGCCGCCGAGTACGCGCGGATCAGGCAGTCGCTGACCGGCTGACGGGTCACCGGGCGGCGGGCCGCGCCGACGGCGGGCCGCCATCCCGGTGGGTGGCGGCCCGCCGGTGCGGACCTCAGTCCCGTGCGGTGCGCCCGCGCGCCGGCCCGGCCGTCGCCTGCCGGCCGGCGTCGGCGGTCACCGGCCGCAGTTCAGCGTCAGCGGGCCCGGCGCGTTGGTCCAGACGAGCATGCCGAACGTCGTGCTGCCACCCGGGGCCAGCGTGCCGTTCCAGGAGGCGTTGCGCACCGTGACGTCGGGACCGGAGATGGTGAGCACGCCGTTCCAGAGGGCCGAGATGCGCTCGTCGCCCAACCACCGCCAGGTGACCTGCCAGCCGTTGAGCGTCTCCTCGGCGGTGTTGCGCACGGTGACCGTGGCGGCGTACCCACCGGTCCAGCGGTTGTCGACGGTGATCGTCGCCCGGCACGACGCGGACCCGGCCGGCAGCGTCCGGACCGGACCGTTGATGACGTACGGGTCGTGCTTCTCCCCGGCGCTGAACCGGTACCAGTACTCGCTGTCCGGGGTCAGCCCGGTGACCGTGATCTCGCCCTGCCGTTCCGGGCCGGACACCGCCGAGGCCACCGGGTTCAGCCAGGCCGTCGCGTCCTCCCGGCTGGCGAAGAGGACCAGGGTCATCGGCGGGTTGTAGCCGCACGGCGGGGTCATGAGCATCGAGTACCGGACGGTGATGCTCGTGGCGCTGGCCGACATGAACTGCCCGGAGACCGGCAGCGCCGGGGGGCACGCGTAGGTGGGGGTGGGCAGGGGGGTGGCCGAGAGCGCCGGCTGGGCCTGGGCGCCGGTGAGTGTGCCGGCCCAACCGGCCAGGGTCAGGGTCGTGGTCGCCAGCACCACGCCGAGCGTGCGGAGCATCCGTACCTCCGAGGGGTTGCGGGGGCACCGACGGCCGGGACGGGCCCGCGGTGCCGGATCCGGGACTGTCGCCCACCGTGCGGTGGGCGGGTGAGGTGCTGCGCGATCATCGGCTGTCATGGCCGGGCGGATGCCGGACGGCCCGGTCGACGGGCGCGGAGGACCGACCGGTGGTCACCGTCGCGGACTGCCCGGCGCGGGGTGGCGCGGCCACCTCGCGTGTCCGACGAATCGGCGCACGAGTGGTCACGCTGGCTCCCGAGCGTGACGACGCCAGAACAGTCTGGCATTCGATGACTGTCGATGCAATGCTGTCCGATCGGGCCGCCCGGACCGGCCGACCGGCCGCTACGGGCCACTCTCCGGCGTCGATCGGCCGACCGCCGACCCGGCCCGGATCAGCGGATACGCGGCGCGGCGGCGCTGTCCCGCACGACCAGATCGGTGGCGAGCTCCACCCGAGGGCTCTCGATCGTCTCGCCCCGGGCCAACCGCAGCACGGTCCGGGCGGCCAGCATGCCCATCTCGGCCAGCGGCTGCCGGATCGTGGTCAGCGGCGGCGAGCACCAGCGGACCTCCGGCAGGTCGTCGAAGCCCACCACGCTGACGTCGTCCGGCACCCGCAGGCCACGCTTACGGACCGCCTCGTAGACCCCGAGGGCCATCTGGTCGCTGGAGGCGAAGATCGCGGTCGGCGGTTCGGGCAGGCCCAGCAGGTGCATGCCGGCCGTGTAACCGGACTCGTGGTAGAAGTTGCCCGGCCGGACCAGCCGGTCGTCGACGGCGAGACCGGCGGCGTCGAGCGCGGCCCGGTAGCCGTCCATCCGGGCCCGGCTGCACATCAGCTGCGGCGGGCCGGCGATGAAGCCGATCCGCCGGTGACCCAGGCCGAGCAGGTACTGGTTGGCGCGCAGGCTGCCCGCCCAGTTGGTCGCCCCGATCGTCGGGGCCTCCTGGGGGGCGACCCCGGCCGGGTCGACGATGACCACCGGCAGCCGCAGCCGGCGCAGCTCCGCCTGCAACGGCGGCTCCACCATCGAGGTCACGAAGATGACCCCCTCGGTGGAACGGGTGCGCATGTTGTCCAGCCACTGCTTGGCCGACGAGGTCCGCCGGTGGATCGCCGACACGACGGTCCCGGCGCCGCTGGCCTGCGCGACGTCCTCCACGCCCCGGATGATCTCCACGGCCCAGGGGCTGTCCAGGTCGTTGAAGACCAGGTCGATCAGGGCGGACTGGGTACGGCGGGCCGCCGAGCGGGGGCGGTAGCCGTGCCGGGTGAGCAACTCCTCCACCCGTTCCCGGGTCTGCGGGGCGACGTCGGACCGGCCGTTGATCACCCGGGAGACCGTGGGCACCGAGACGCCCGCCAACCGCGCGATCATCGCGATGGTGACGTTCCTGCCGTTCTCGGAGCCCACGGTCACCCTTTCGGTCGGGGGAACTACGGTCGCAGAAGGCTATCGCAGCAGGTCGGGGTCACCCCTTGACGCTGCCGGAGAGCCCACCGATGAGCTGACGTTCGGCGATGGCATAGAAGCCCAGCGCCGGGATCATCGACAACACGACGTACGCGAGCACCTTGGCGGTGTCGTCGGAGTACTGCCCCTGGAACGCCTGGACCCCGAGGGGAAGCGTCCACCAACTCTGGTCGGTGAACACCACCAGCGGCAGCATGAAGTTGTTCCAACTGCTCACCAGCGCCAACACCGAGACCGTGGCCAGGGCGGGCCGGGCCATCGGCAGCAGCACCCGCCAGAAGAACCCGAAGGGACCGCAGCCGTCGAGGGTCGCCGCCTCCTCGACCTCGCCGGGAATGCTCCGGAAGAACTGCCGCAGGATGATGATGGTGATCGGCAGGCCGAAGGCGGCCTGGGGCAGGATCACCCCGAGCGGGTTGTCCAGCAGCCCCATCCCGCGCAGCAGGATGAACAGCGGCAGGATCGCCACCGCGAAGGGGAACATCAACCCGATCGCGAAGATGGTGACCAGGAACTCCCGCCCCCGGAAGGCGAACCGCGCGAAGACGTACGCGGCCATCGCCGCCGCCGCGACCACGACGAACGTGCTGGCCACGGCGATCAGGACGCTGTTGCCCACGTTGCGCCAGAACACCCCGGCGGTGAAGATCTCGACGTAGTTGCCCGGCACCCACGGGTCGGGCAGGCCGAGCGGGTTGGTGGAGAGCTGCCCGTTGTCCTTGAACCCACCGATCACCCCGAACCAGACCGGCACGACGATGAGCGCGCCGACGGCGATGCAGACGAGGTGCAACAGGAGGCGACGGCCCCGCTGGGCCGGGTTCGCCGAGGTGGTCATCGCTGGTCTCCTTGGACGGTGAGGGCGCCCTCGGTGTCCCGACGCAGGACGACGCGCTGGTAGATGAGGGCGAAGACGAGGCTCAGCAGGAACATGATGATGCTGATCGCGCTGGCGTAGCCGACCTCGAAGCGGCGGAAGCCGAACTGGAACATCGTCACGGCCATGGTCTCCGAGGCGTGGATCGGCCCACCGCCGGTGAGCACCCAGACCATGTCGAAGAGCTGGATGGTGCCGATGACCGACAGGAACACGCTGATCCGGATGGTCGGGCCGAGCAGCGGCAGGGTGACGAGCCGGAACGCCTGCCACGCGCTGGCCCCGTCGGTGACCGCCGCCTCGTTGAGCTCCTTGGGGATGTTCTGCCGGGCCGCCAGGAAGAGGATCATGTAGAGGCCGAAGTACTTCCAGGAGACCACCAGGAAGACGGCGTACAGGACGGTGTCCGGGTCGGCGAAGACGGCCCCCGCGTCGGCCCCCAGGAACCGGGAGATGGCGTCACCGAACCCCCGGTTGGGTGAGAACACCAGGTTGAACAGGACCGCGGTGGTGACCTCGGACAGCACGTACGGGGCGAAGAAGATCACCCGGTAGATCGCGCGCCCCCGTAGCGGCTGGTTGAGCAGCATCGCCAGGCCCATCGCGACCGGCAGCTGGACCGCCAGGGAGAGCACGATCAGCACGAGCCCGTGCCACAGGTCGCCCCGGAACACCGGGTCGCCGAAGGCCCGGGTGTAGTTGTCCAGCCCGATGAAGTTCTCGGGCAGACCGAAGCCGTTCCACTTGTAGAGGCTGGCGTAGCCGGCCACCACGATGGGGGTCAGCACCAGCAGTAGGAACAGCACCAGGGACGGGGCCAGGAAGACGGCGAGGGCCCGGCGACGGCCCGGCCGGGGCCGGCGGCCGGTACGGCGTACGCCGCCCGGCCCCGGCCCCGACGGTTCGGTCACTCGGCCGCCGGGTCCCGCATTCGACAGGATCGATGGCGTGGTCATGCCTGCTCCACTCAGTTCTCGCCGGCGGCTGGTGATCGATGGGGTGGGACGGTACTACTGGGTCTTCGCCACCTGGGTGATGTCCTTGAGGATCTGCGCCGGCGACTTGCTGCCGGCGACCAACGCGGCGACGCTGTCGTTGACCTGCTGGCCGACGGCCGGCGGGTAGGCCTGGTCGAGGTAGAGCTGGAAGCCGGTGGCGGCGGCCAGCGTCTGCGCGACGACCTTGTTGTTCGGGTCGGCGACGGCGTCGGTGGCTTCCTTGACCGTCGGCAGCACCGCGCCGGTCTTGGTGCTGCGACGCTGCACGTCGACGCTGAGCAGGGTCTTGAGGAAGTCCAGGGTGGCCGGCGGGGCGTCCTTGCCGACGGCGAAGCCGTTGCCGCCGCCGAAGACCTCGGTGGCCGTGCCCTTGCCGCCGTCGACGGCCGGGAACGGGAAGAAGCCGAGCTTGTCGCCGAGCCCCTTCTTGCTGGTGGAGCTGGACGCCTGCACCGACGGGGCCCACTGCCCCATCAGCTCCAGCGCGGCACGGCCGTTGCCCATGGTGGCGGCCTGGCCGTCCGGGGAGCCGTACTCCGCGCCCAGGAAGCCCTTCTGGAACGGCTGGAGGTCGACCAGTTCCTTGAGCCGTTCACCGGCGGCCACGAAGTCGGGGGTCTCGAAGTTCTTGTCCTTGGCGGCCTGCTGGAGGGCACCGAGCCCGCCGATGCGCATGGACAGGTAGGCCCAGTAGAAGTGGGCCGGCCACTTGTCCTTGCCGGCCAGCGCGACCGGGGTGATCCCGGCGGCCTTGAGCTTGCGGACCACGTCGAGCAGCTCGGCCCAGGTGGCCGGCGGCGCGGTGATCTGCGCCTGGGCGAAGAGGTCCTTGTTGTACCAGAAGCCGACCATCCCGATGTCGAACGGCACCCCGTAGATCTTGCCGTCCACGGTGTACGGCTCCAGGGACAGCGGCAGCAGGCCGTCCTTCCACGGGGCGATGGTCTCGGTGAGGTCCTTGACCAGACCCGCGTCGACCTGCTGCTTGAGCACCCCGCCGCCCCAGGACTGGAACAGGTCGGGCGGGGAGCCGGCCTGGGTGGCGGTGGTCAGCTTGGCCTTGAACGCCTCGTTCTCCAGCGGCTGGATCTCGATCTTCACGTTGCTGTGCGCGCTCTGGTACTCCTGGGCCACCGCCGCCCAGACCGGCAGCATCGGCTCGGTGTTCTGGATGTGCCACCAGTTGATCGTCTGCGGGGCGTCCGGGTCGTCGGAGGCGTCGTCGCTGCAGCCGCTGAGCAGGTACGCGCCGGCACCGGCGCCGACGAGGCCGAGCAGCGATCTGCGGGAGAGGTGGGCGGTCATGATCCATCCCTTCGGGGGACTCACGAGGTGCTCGGGTGCCGGTCGAGCCGGCGATTTCGAAACGTGTATCTCCGGAACTTTCAGAGCGTCGCCGGTATTACCGATCGATGGCGGGCACGCTACGAGCTGTTTCCGCGCGGGTCAAGACCTCTGTCCTATCGCGGCGAAAACGGCTAGCGTGTGCAGGGCTTCACCGACCATGGCCATGATTCCGAAAGTTTCGAGAGCTGCCCGAGGAGTGCCCGTGTCGACCGACACCGCTGAAGTGGCGACCGCTGCCCGGTCGATCCGCAACCCCGTCCTCGCCGGGTTCCACCCGGATCCGTCGATCCTGCGCGTCGGCGACGACTACTACCTGGCCACCTCGACCTTCGAGTGGTACCCCGGGGTCCGGCTGCACCACTCCCGCGACCTCGTGCACTGGCGGGCACTGGGCGGGGTCGTCACCGACCGCCGCCTGCTCGACCTGCGCGGTTGCGGCGACTCCAACGGGATCTGGGCACCCGACCTGACCTACCACGACGGTCTGTTCCACCTCGTCTACAGCGACGTGGCCAGCTTCGCCAGCGGCTACTGGGACCCGCAGAACTTCCTGGTCACCGCGCCCGACATCACCGGACCCTGGTCCGACCCGGTGAAGCTGCACGGGCGTGGCTTCGACGCCGCCCTGTTCCACGACGACGACGGCACCAGCTGGCTGCTCGCCATGAGCGCCGACTGGCGGCCCGGCCGGGACCGCTTCGCCGGCATCGAGATCCAGCAGTACGACCGGGCCGCGCGCCGCCTCGTCGGCCGGCCCCGCATCCTGTTCACCGGCACCCCGGTCGGGGTCACCGAGGGCCCGCACCTCTACCGCCACGACGGCTGGTACTGGCTGATCACCGCGGAGGGCGGCACCAGCTGGGAACACCAGGTCACCGTGGCCCGGTCCCGGGAGCTGTTCGGACCGTACGAGGTGGACCCGGACGGTCCGCTGCTCACCTCCGTCGGCCGGCCCGAGCTGCGGTTGCAGAAGGCCGGCCACGGCAGCCTGGTGCGCACCCCGGACGGCGGGTGGTACCTGGCCCACCTGGTCGGCCGCCCCTACTCTCCGCTGGGCAGCTGCGTGTTGGGCCGGGAGACGGCCATCCAGCGCGTCGAGTGGCCCACGGACGGTTGGCCGCGGATCCCCGGCGGCGTGCCGGCGGACGAGGTCGCCGCGCCGGACCTGCCGGCGCACCCGTGGCCGGCCGAGCCCGCCACCGACGACTTCGACGCCGCCGAGCTGGGCCCGGCCTGGTCGACGTTGCGTCGACCGGCCACCCCGGACTGGATCGACCTGCGGTCGCGCCCGTCGCACCTGCGGGTGCACGGTGGGCAGTCCCCGGTGGGCCGGCAGGCCCCCAGTCTGGTGGCCCGGCGGGTCGGCGCGACCCGGTGCACCCTCGACACGGTGGTCGAGTTCGACCCGGTCGACCACCGTCAGCTGGCCGGCATCACCGCCTACTACAACACCCTCAACTGGCACCACCTCTACCTGACCCGGGCCGACGACGGTCGGACGGTGCTGGAGCTGCTCAGCTCGGACAACGGCCGGCGTACCGCCTATCCGGAGCTGACCGTCGACACCGGCGGGGCCACCCGGGTGGGTCTGCGGGCGGAGTTCGACGGCCCGGTGGTGCGCTTCGGCTACGACCTGGGCGCGGGCTGGCAGCAGCTACCGATCGACCTGGACGCGACCATCCTGTCCGACGAGCACGCCGCCCTGATCATCGACGGCGAGCCGGCGGCCTGGGGGTTCACCGGGGCGTTCCTGGGTCTCTGGGTCCAGGACCTCGGTGGCGACGGCGGCCACGCCGACTTCGACCGGGCCACCTACCGGGAGCACTGACCGCTCCCACACCCGTCACGACCGGCTCCGGGTGGGGCCGGTCGTGGCCGTGCCCGGGATACCGGGAGGCCGGATCTCGAAACTGTTGCGACGACCGGTCGACGGCCTGACCAGGAGTTCCGGAAGTTTCGATGGTTGACCCGGTGGGCTCGCGCTCGTAACGTTCCAGTCGGCTTCCGGAAATCGATGCACAACTATCGGTTGGCTCCGGTGCGGCCCGCCACACGTCCCGCCGTGGCGGTGCCGCACCCCTCCCCCACCCTCGCCGCCGTCGACCCGTCGACGCGCCTCGGGAAAGGACCGCAGATGATCCTCAGACGGTGGATGGCTGCCGGGTTGGTCGCCGTCGCGACCGCCGGCGTGTTGAACGCCGTACCGGCCACCGCACAGCGGCCGTACGACCCGACCGCGCAGAGCCTGCGCGCCCTGGGCCAGCGCCACGGCCTGTACGTCGGCACCGCGGTCGACATGGCGGCCCTCAACGACGCCGCCGAGCCCCGCTACCGGGAGATCGTGCGCGACGAGTTCTCCACGGTCACCGCCGAGAACGTGATGAAGTGGGAGTCCCTGGAGCCGACCCGGGGCACCTACGACTGGTCGGCGGCCGACGAACTCGTCGCCACCGCCCGACGCAACGGTCAGAAGGTCCGGGGCCACGTGCTGGTCTGGCACAGCCAACTGCCCAAGTGGCTCACCGACGGGGTCGCCGACGGCTCCATCGACAACACCGAGTTGCGGTCGATCCTGCGCCAGCACATCACCACCGTCGCCAGCCGCTACCGGGGCAAGATCTGGCAGTGGGACGTGGTCAACGAGGCCGTCAGCGACCCCTGGGACACCCCGTCCACCCTGCACTACAAGGGTTTCTGGGCCGAGCACCTCGGCCCGGGTTACGTGGCCGACGCGTTCCGCTGGGCCCGCGCCGCCGACCCGACCGCCCTGCTGTTCTACAACGACTACAACATCGAGGCGTTCGGCTCCGGCGACCCGGCCAACGACAAGACCCAGTTCGTGTACGACATGGTCAAGGGCCTGCTGGGCCGGGGCGTGCCGATCGACGGGGTCGGCAGCCAGGGCCACCTGGGCACCCAGTACGGCAACTACGACACCCTCCAGGTCGCCGACGCGCTGCACCGCTTCGCCGGGTTGGGGCTGTCCACCGCGTTCACCGAGGTCGACGTACGCAGCCGGTTGACCGACGGGGTGCAGGCCGGCGACTCCGAGGAGATCAACCCACGGCTCCAGGCGTCCGCCGCGAACTTCCACGTGCTGTTGCAGGCCTGCCTGGCCGAGCCGCGTTGCCTGTCGTTCACCGTCTGGGGGTTCACCGACCGGCACTCCTGGGTGCCCGGCACCTTCGACGACCCGCCGCAGGGCCTGGCCACCATCTACGACGAGAACTACCAGCCCAAGCGGGCGTACCAGGTGATGAAGGCCGACCTGATCTACGCCGGCCCACCGTACGTGCGGATGCGGGCCACGCCGAAGCCGCGCCGGTAGGCCGGCCGGTGGGCGCCGACATCCTCGACACGGCCCGGGGCGGCGGACGGACGGTCAGCCTCACCTTCGACGACGGCCCGAACCCCACCGACACGCTGCGCCTGCTCGGCGTCCTGCGGCGGCACCGGATCGCGGCCGTGTTCCTCCTCTGCGGCGGGCAGGTCGAGGCCCACCCCGAGGTGGTCCGCAGGATCGTTGCCGACGGTCACCGGCTGGGCAACCACAGCATGCACCACGACGACATGACCACCTGGTCGGCCGAACGGATCGAGGCGGATCTGCGGGAGACCAACGAGGCCATCCGGCGGGCCGTACCGGATGCCCGGATCCGCTACTTCCGTGCGCCCTACGGGGCCTGGGGGGCGAGTCCCGGCGTCGCCGCCGCGTTGGGCATGCGACCGCTCGGCTGGCGGCTGGCCGTCGGCGACTGGGAACCGCCGGGCACCGACGAGCTCGTCCGCCGGCTCCTCGACGGGGTCACCCCCGGCGCGGTGGTGCTGCTGCACGACGGTGGTGGGGACCGCAGCCAGAGCGTCGCCGCCGTCGACCGGGTCGCGCCCGTGCTGCGCGCACGACGCTGGCGGTTCACCCTGCCCGCCGACTGACCCGCTGCCGGCCCGCCCCGGCGGATCGGGCCGGCAGCAGGCGGAACGTACCGGCCGACCGGTTACGGCCGGTGCGGGTGGTGGGTGGGGGGTCGGGGTGTACCCGCCCACCCACCACGCCGTCGGGGTGCCGCCGGTCCACGTCCCTGGACGCGGCGGCACCCCGACCTGGACGGTCACGGCAGGCGTGACCTACCGGACGACACCCCCGCCACCACCGCTGTTGCCACCGCCGCCCCGCCGGTGCTGGTCACGGGTGCGATCGGACCCGTTGCGCCGGCTCACCGGCTCGTGCGACGAGCCGCTGTCGCGGCCGCTGGTCCGCGAGGTGTGGGTGCGGGAGGTGTGGTTACGGGAGGTGGCCCCGCCCCTGCGGTGCGAACTCGCGGTGTCGGCGACGTCCCCCCGGGCCTCCGTGTCCTGCCGGGAACGCCCCGGCTGTTCCCGGGGACCCCGGGTGACCATGAACGCGGAGCCCACCCCGTGCACGATGGCCCCCGAGTTGCCAGCCGTGGTGTCCTGGCCCGGCGCGTAGCCGACGCCCCAGGTGATGGCGCCGGCGGCGGCCACCGCGCCGTAGGCGGCCCGGACCAGGTCACCCTGCTGGCCGTTGCGCAGCGAGTTGACCACCTCCTTGCCCACCACGTACATGCCGGGGCCGGCGGCCAGGGCCAGGCCCACGCTGTTGGCCACCGCGTTGCCCCGCAGCCCGGCGGCACCCTGCACCCCGGGCGACGCGACCATCGACACGAAGTTGACGATCTTCTCGTCGTTCTCGTAGACCCACCTGCTGGCCTGCTGAGCCCAGGTCATCACCCGGTTGCGGCTGTCCAGGGAGTGCCGGCTGGTCTCGCTCTCGCTCCACTCGACGCTGATCGAGTCTCCCGGGCCGGGGCTGCTGCGGCCCGAGGAGGTCGACGTGCTGTACGGCTGGCCCACCTCGGCCCGGTAGTCGTCGGCGGTGTACTGGCCGTAGCCCGACTGCACCGACGAGGTGCTCGGGGCGCCCTGGCTGTAGTTGCTCGGCGTGTAGGCGCCCGGGGTGTAACTGACCTGGCTGTAGTTGCTGGGGGTGTAGACGCCCGGGGTGTAGCTGACCTGGCTGTAGACGCTCGGCGAGTAGACCACCTGCGGCTCGGACTCGGTCGGGGTGGGCGGGTAGTGGACGCTGTAGCTCTCGCTGCCGGTGGGACTTCCGCTCCCGCCCGGTGGTGGCTGATGGGGTGAGGACACCTGGGCTCCTTGATGCTCGACCAGCGGTTGACACGCTCATTACGACCGGCCCGGCGTCCCGGTTCAGCCGGCGGCCGGGGTTTCTCGCCAGTTCGCCTGCCACGGCGTCGCGGTGGCCTTGCCGGCGGCCCGCTCGGTGATAGCCGCGACCTCCTGCCGGGCCTGCGCCGAGATCCGCCCCGCGTCCGGCTCCTTGTACCAGGGCCGCAGCGTGATCACCGCCGGCCGGATGCCGGTGGCGAGCAGCAGCGCGGTCCCCTTCGGCAGGGCCCGGATCCGGTCCGGCGGCAGCACGTGTTCCTGCCGGTACGAGGTGGACCGCGACGAACCGTCCCGGCTGCGGGAGACGCTCACCGTGCTGACGTCGTGCTGGCCGACCAGCTTGGAGACCTTCTCCACGAAGTCGGCGTCGTCGAGGCCCGCGCCGAGCAGCTTGATGGTGGCGGCGCCCCACAGCGCGTCCATCCCGGCCTCCCCCCAGACCCGGGACCCCTGCCGGTAGCTCTGCAACAGGGTGACCACGTTGATCCCCCGCGATCCCAGGTGCGAGTAGAGGTCCGGCAGGTCGGAGATCCGGCACACGTTCGCCGCCTCGTCCAGCACCGCCGTCATCGGCGGGTCGAGCCGGCCGCCCATCCGTTCGGCGGCGACCACCCCCGCCCGCAGGGTCGCGTCGGCCAGGCCGGCGATCACCCCGGCGGCGGAACCGCCGCCGTCCTTGGACAGCAGGAAGAGGGTGTCCCGGCCGAGCACGTGCCGGTCCGGGCGGAACTGCGGCAGGTACGGGTCCGGGGAGACCCAGGCCAGGATCTCCGGGTCGAGCAGGCACGCCACGCACTGCCGGGCCGTCTCGTAGATGCCGTCGCGGGTCTCCACCGCCCCGCGTACGGTGCCCTGCAACTGCTCGGCCATCGCCGCCATACCCGCGTCGCGGAGCAGGTCGATCGGGGTACGGTCGGCCGGGTCGGCCAGCCAGCCGAGCAGCTCGGCGACGGGGGCCCGGCCCCGGGCGGCGGCCAGGAAGAGCGCGGTCAGGGTGTTCTGCGCCGCCGAGATCCAGAAGTCCTTCTTGGCGGTGTCGTCGTTGACCGACGCCACGAAGTGCCCGGCCAACCGGCGGGCCCCCTCGATGGTGACGCAGTCGGCGAGGATGTCCCACCACATCCGGCGGGGAACGTGGGCGATGCCCTGCGGGTCGAAGGTCCACACCGTACCGACACGTTCCCGCTCGGCCCGGGTCACCGCGTACACGTCGGACTTGTTGGAGGTGAGCAGCACCGCGCCCCGGGCCCGCAGCACCCGGGGCACCGCGATGCCGGTGGACTTGCCGGCCCGGGGGGCCATCAGGTCCAGCTCCACGTCCTCGAAGGAAGAGCGCAGCTCCGGGCCGTTGGGCGCCAGGTCACCGAGCAGGTTGCCGGTGTCGTCCGGGGCGAGTTGCCGCACCCCGGCCAGCGAGGGACGCAGCTCCCGGGCCCGGGCCGCGATCCCGGTGGGCGTCAGCGGGGCCAGGTCACGCACCCGGGCCAGCCCGACGCCGCGCCCGCGCAGGTCGAGCAGCCGACGACCGACGAGCACCGCCGGCACCACCACCAGCAGCGCCACCACGAGCATCCCGGAGTAGAGCGCGTACGGTGACGCCCCGGGCCAGAGCGCGCCGGCCGCACCGGAGATCACCATGAAGTACGCGCCGAGCGTGAACGGCGGCGTCTGCCAGCCGTGGCCGGTCACCCCGGCACCCAGGGTGCCGCCCAGCCAGGCGACCGTGAACAGTGCCGCATTGGCGAGGACCACCAGGCAGAACGCCCAGAAGAACAGGTCCGCGCCCCGGGGCGAGCCCGACGACATGCGGCTCACGCGTGCCACCCCCGCTCACCGGCGGCGACCTGGTCGGCGAGGTGGGCCAGCTCCGGCCGGGTGGCCAGGTTGCCCAGCTCCGCCTCGACCTCGAAGGCCGCCTGCCGGGCCGCCGCCCGCTCGGCGGCCTGCTGGGCGGCGTACCCGTTCTGCACCCAGCGCTGGTTGGTGTCGTGCAGCCGGCGCTCGGTGTCGGTGATGGACACCCGGATCGGGATGCCGGGCCGGCCACCCACCTTGATCAGGAACCGGCCCCGCCCCGGTGGTTCCTCGTTGCTGCCGGTGCTCGCCCAGCCCGGCGGCGACGACCAGGAGGAGACCAGCTCGATCTCCCGTTTGGACAGGCCGATCACCCGACCCAGGTCGGTCATCTCCGCCGCCGGCAGCCCGGCGCAGGCGACGATCCCGGCCCGTTCCACGAAACCGCGCGCCTTGGCCCGGTCGGCGTCGGAGCCCAACGCCTCGGCGTCCTTGAGGGTGTGGGTGATCTTGGCATCGCCGAGGCCGAGCGACCGGTTGAGCCGGGTCAGCGCGTCGATCCGGTCGACGATGCCGGAGGCCGCCCGCAGCGGCCGCCACAGCTCGTCGAGGATGGTGAAGAACCAGCGGCGCGGGGCCAGCCCGGCGTCGGCCATCGCGTGCGACGCGGCGACCGTGCCCAGGCCCTCGGACCATGCCGCCAGCATCGCCGCCGCGGTGAGCTGGGTGTCGGACTCCCCGATCCGGGAGATGTCGATGCACACGGCGGGGGCGTCCGGGTCGATCCGGGTGGAGGTGGACGAGCCGAAGGTGTCACCCAACGCGCCGTCGAGGATGCCCAGCAGCGACCGGTGCAGCGGGTCCACCGCGTCCCGGTAGCGGCTCTCCTGACCCCGGTCCAGGGTCACCGCCCGGACCCGGTCGGGCCCCTCCTCCAACACCCGCAGCAGGTCCGGCAGCAGCGGGGCCCGGCCCTGCGGGGTGCGTTCCCGCAGGTGCCGCAGACAGGCGGAGAGCACCGACTGCTCGTGGTCGTCCAGCGCCCGGCCGCGCACGATGGTCAGCAGCGCCGCCACCATGTTCAGCACCCGGCCGTGCGTCTCGGCGGCCAGCGCCCGGCCGGCCCGGCCGCCGATGCGTTCGGCGGCCAACCCCATCGCCCCCGGGTCCAGCACGTTGATCCCGCCGACGCCGCGCCCGATCGGGATCACCTGACCGCCGAGCGCGCGGACCGTGTCGGCGTAGTCCGGCTTGAGGTCGCCGAGCACCAGCGGCACCACCCCGGTCGCGGCCAGACCCACCGCCATCCGGTTGATCAGGGTCGACTTGCCCAGGCCGGGCATGCCCAGCATGAACAGCGACGGATTGGAGATGTAGCGGGCCCGGGTGAACCAGGAGATCGGATCACCGCAGACCGTGGCGCCGGTGAACAGGTGCTGGCCGAGCGGCACCCCGGACATCGG
Source organism: Micromonospora sp. NPDC049081 (assembly GCF_040648835.1). NCBI lineage: Bacteria > Bacillati > Actinomycetota > Actinomycetes > Micromonosporales > Micromonosporaceae > Micromonospora > Micromonospora sp. NPDC049081. The sequence goes on from NZ_JBEZEK010000006.1 coordinate 213,896, forward strand.
CGCCCCCGAGCCGGCCGAGAACGGCCACAGCCCGCACGCCTGCACGGTGGTGGCCCGCCACATGGTGGGCGCGTCCAGGTAGCCGACCCGGCCACCGCCGGGCCCCTCCCAGCCCCGGGCCGAGGGGGGCAGCTCACGGCGGGGCCGGGCCGGTCGGGTCTTCTTCGGCGCGACGGGGGCCTCGTCGTCCGGGTCGCCGACCACCCCGGCCAGCGCGGTCCGCGCCCCCGAGGTCCCGACCGGCCAACCCGCCCCGAGCCCGTCCGCGCGGACGACCGGTGCGCCGCTCACATCGCCTCCTGAAGTTCGTGTGGCAGCACGGTCTGCTCCCACGGAAGGATTCCGGTCGGCAGGGTGCAGGTGAACGCCGCCGCCTGCATCCGGTGGGCCGGCCGCATCGCGATCCGGGTGGCCCCGGTCATGTTGCGCACCAGCACCGACGCGTCGTCGAGCTGGGACCGGTCGTCGACGGTGACGGTCAGCATCAGCGAGAACTCCACCAGCCCCGCCCCGGTGGCCTCCTCGGCGGCGGCCTGCTCGGCGGCGCGTACCTCGGCGGCGGCCCGCGCCTGCACCATGCCCCGCCCGGAGGTGGCCATGAACTGCGCCGTGCGGCGGTCCGCCTCGACGATCCGGGCCGAGGTCGCCGGGTCGATCGGCCGGTAGAGCAACGCCACCCGCTTACGGCGGGTCCCGGCGGAGGCGTCGAGCATGGTGCGCAGCACACTGGAGCGCACCGTGCCCCGGGGGGCCAGGGTGAGCAGCCAGGTCCGGGACACCCCGGAGTCGTGCTGGTAGGCGTCCACCGACTCGACCGCGGCGACCGGCCCGCAGTCGGCCCACTCCAGCCCGGTCCGCCCGTGCTCGGCGCGGACGCTGAGCACCTCGGCCGCGCAGGCCGGGTCGTACGCCACCCGGACCACCTCGGCGATCTGCTCGGCGGTCAGCGGCTCGGCGACACCCCCACCGGCACCGATCAGCCCGGTCAGCAGGCTCGGCACCCGGATGGCCAGGTCGGTGACCACGTCCTCCGGATCCCGCCGTGGCCCACCCACCGGGGCGTAGGTGAGGGTGATGTACGAGTTCATCTCCGACGACGCCGACGGGTAGTCCTCGACCACCTCCTCCAGCACCGCACGGGCGGCGGCGGGGGCGGCGGCGTCCAGCCGGGGCAGCACCTCCGCCGCGAGCCGGGTCCCCGGGTCCGGGGCGGTCTCCACCACCACCGACGCCCCGCGCAGCCCCGGTTCGTGGGCGAGCCGGGACAGCCACTCGCCCCACAGCGACACCCACGTGTCGACCTGCTCCGGGTCGACCAGCGAACCGCCGTCGGGCTCACACCGCAGCACGATCGTGTATAGGTTGCGGCTCTTGTGGTGCAGCACCCCGAACGGTCGGTCGTAGGCGTCCCGGCCCTCCCGGGCGAGCACCCCGCTGAGCAGGCCGGGCGGGGGGAAGCGGCCACCCGGTCGGGCCGAGAGCGGCCCCGAGACGTACAGGTGCTCCCGGCGGGACACCCGACGCGACCAGCCGATCCGCAACGCCAGGAGCTGGTACAGGTTACGGCCGTCCTGGGTGCGTACGGCCATCGGCAGCAGGGCCACCACGAGCGGCACGCCGACCACGAACGCCGCCTGCAGCGACGCCAGCGAGGCCAGCAGCACCAGCACCAGCCCGCCGAACACCCCGACGGTGCCGACCAGGCCGAGTGGGCCCAGCCCGGCCCGGCGGGGCCGACGCCAGTTGCCGTACGTCGGTTCGATGACGGCTTCGGTCGTCATTGCCTCTCCCTCGTCTCACCGGACCGCCGCCCGACCGGGTCGTCCGGTCGGCGGTGGTCCGCGCTGTCAGTTGTGGCCGGCGTCGCCGTCCGCGCCCGACACCGTGCCGGCCGCCATGTTCCGACCGGTCCGGGCCGCCCGTTGCGCCCCGTCGATCGCGACCCCGACCGGTCCGGCCAGCCGGGCCGCGGAGCCTGCGGCGGCTGCGCTGCCGCCACCGGTGCCGCCGGTACGGCCGGCTGGGCCCTGTCCGCCGGTGTCACCCCGGCGACCCTGCGGTCCGCGGGCCCCGGACGGGGCGCCGCCACCCCCACCGCCCGAGGACAGGGCGGACCCCGCGACCCGCTTCGCGCCGGAGGCGACCATGCCGCCGGCGGCCGACACGGCGGTCCCGGTCGGGTCGCCGGTGCCCAGCGCCGCCGTGGCCGGCACCACGATCTTGAGCAGCGCCGGTAGGGCGACCGCCGACAGCAGCAGGACGCCGATGCCGGCGATGCGGATGTGCGAGGAGTTCTGGGTACGGCTGCCGACGGCGAGCATCTCCGCCCCGGAGAACATGATCAGACCGACGGCGGGCTTGTAGAGCAGCCAGGCGATCGTCCAGCCGATGTGCTTGCGCCACCAGCCGGCCCCCCAGTTCGTCATCGACGCGGCGGCGGCCAGCGGCAGGGTGCCGAGCATGATGGTCATCACGCCCAGCCGCAGGTAGAGCATCAGCACGTGCACGATGGCGGCGATCAGCAGCAGGAAGGCCAGCACCAGCAGCAGGAACGACTCGATGGAGGAGCCGTTGTCCACACAGGGCACCCCCATGATCACTTCCATCGCCGCGGACCTGAGCAGGTGGTCGGAGAAACCGTCGGAGAGGCTGGCCGCCCGGCCCACCACCCACGAGCCGGCCCCGGCGACCAGGATGACCCGCAGGAAGCCCTGCAACGCGGTCCGCCCGGCGGTGCCCTTGCGTTCCATCGCCATCCGCGCGGCGGCGAACAGCACCGACCCGATCGCGAGATAGGTCACGACCCACTCGATCTGGTCGCTGATCAGGCTCGGCACGTCGTCCGGGCCGCCCTCGGTCGTGGTGCCCAGCGTCGGCACCGAGACGCTCAACTCGGCGAAGATGGAGATCGCGGCGGCCAGCATCAGGTTGGCGATCATCCGGACCAGGGTGCCGATCGGGTCACCGAGGAACGAGAAGAAGCCGGTGATGATGTCCAGGGGATTGGGAGGCGAACACCCGCCCATCTACTTCCTCCAGAGTGTGTAGCCGGCGCTGCCGGTGACCGTGCCCAGCGAGGCGTGCACCACCCCGGCCCGCGACGGCGCCACCTTCCAGTCCCCGGCGTCCCAACGCAGCTCGACCAGGGTCGCCACGTAGCCGCCGGCACCGGTCTTGACCAGTAGTTGCACCCGGGCCGTGTCGGCCGCGTACCGGGCGAGGGCGAAGCCGGCGTAGCTGCCCCCGCCACGGCTGGTGACGACCCCGGCGGCGGCCCCCAGCCGGGCCACCAGCACGTCCCGGCCCGGTCCCGGCACCACCTGCCGGTCGGCCACCGTCCGCCAGGTGGCCCCGGCCAGTTGGGTGGGCACGGCGTGTGCCGCCAGCACCGCACCGATCGGGGTGTGCGCGAAGCAGCCCAACACCCCGTCGGCGGTACGCGACGGTCCCTGGGTCGCGGAGACCGGCACCCGGTCCCCACCGTCGAGGGTCCGCCACGCCACGTCGTCCGGCGGCACCGCCGGCCCCGCCGCGACCACCGTCCGGGGCGGACACTGCGCCACCTGGGCGGCGGCGTCACGGGCCACCGGGTCGGCCGGGGTCTCCCGGGCCGACCCGGACATCCAGGCCCCCGCCGCCAGCAGCGCCATGCCGGCGAGGAACGCCACCGAGAGGATCCAGCCGCGCTCGGTCCAGAACGGCGGGTCCGCCGGGGACCGGCCGCGCCCGCCGGTCACTGCGGCTGGCCTGCGGTGGTGCCGGCACCGCCGAGGAAGAAGTTCGCCAGCGGGCCCGCGACGGCGACCAGGATGCAGCCACCGAGCACCAGACCGAGCCGGGACATGTGCTCGGAACTCTCGCCCCGCTTCACCGAGATCGCCATCATCGTGCCGGTGATCAGCACCCCGGCCACCCCGGCGGCGGTGCCGGCCCAGGCGATCAGGCCCAGCAGCTTGTTCACCAGGGTGGTCAGCTGCCCCGGGGCGTTGGGGGTCGGGTTGATCCCGCCACCGCTCGGCGCCGGCTCAAGGGCCGGGAGGCGGGCGACCAGGTAGGCGGCGGCGTACTGGGACAGGCTCGTGAACGACATCGGAACAGCTCCTTCGGGCAGGTGGCATCACCGGAGGCGTCGACGACGCTCCGGCGGTGACGGGGTGGAACGGGCCGGCAGTGCGGGGTGCGCTGTCCGACCGGCGGCGATCCGGCTCAGAGTCCGAGGTCACCGAAGAACATGACGAGTGGTCCGGCGGTCGCGCCGAGCACGCAGCCCATCGCGACGAACACCGCCCCACGGAAGTGGTCGCTCATCTCCCCGGGAACGCCCCGGTTGAGTTGGATGGCCATCGAGATGCCGAGGATGAGCAGCCCGGCGACACCGGCCGCGCTGACCCCCCAGGCGAGCAGGTTCAGCAGGTCGTCGGCCGCACCACCCGCCGGGTTGTACGGCGGCGGGGGTTTGAGGCTCGGCAACGGGGAGGGCGCCGCCCCCGGGCCGAACGCCAGGAGGTGGCCGGCGAGCCGGTCCACGCCGTACCCGACGGTCATGACGGACTCCCGTCCCTGGCCAGGCCGGTCGCCGCCCGGAGCCGTTCCAGGGGCTTGGGCATCCGGGCGGGCTGCTGGCCCAGCCGCCAGGCGGGTATCCACGGCACCCGGTGCACCGGCGCGACCGACCGCAACACCCGGATCCGGCGGGCCAGCACCGGCGGCAACCGGCCCGGGGCGTCGGCCAGCAGCACCAGGCCGGCCAGCCGCATCCCGGGCGGGTGACGTCCCTCCCGCAGGGCGTTGAGCGCCCGGGACACCGCCCGCATCCCCTCGGCGTCGGTCCGGCCGACCAGCATCACCGTGGCCGGCTCCGCCCGCGCCGCGTCCGGCCACCGGCAGCCCAGGTCGGTGCCGCCGAAGAGCCGGGTGAGCGTCGTCGCGCCGGCACCACCGTGCGCCGCGATCCAGCCCAGCCCCGCCTCGGACAGCGACCGCCGGGGCGACACGACCGGCCCGGGACCGGTCCGGGCGGACAACGGCCCCGGTGACATCCGCGATGCCGGGTCGCTCATCGTCGCGGACCCCATGCACCCACCTCCTCGCCAAATGTCGCTCCAGTTCGTCGGCGTCCCGGTTGAACCACCCCGGGTCCGGTCCCGTCATCACGGCGGGCCGGGCAGTCGACGGACGCCTCTACGGGGGCTCCCGCCCCCCGGTTCACGCCGGGGACCAACTTTTTCCACCGCGATGGTGAGCAGCCTGGGAGGCGACATGGCAACGTCCGACAACGACGGCGCGGAGCCGACGCAAGGGTCCAACCGCAGCAGCGCGGCCCTGATCGGCGCGGCCGTCGCGGCCGGGCTGAGCTGCCTGGCCACGCCGGTGGTCGGGGTCGTCGGCGCGGCCGCCGTCTTCGTGATCGGCGCGCTGGGCGTGCTGCTGGCCCCGCTGGTCGCGTTGATCCTGTTCTTCGGGGGCGGCGGTGGGTCGGCCGACCCGGTCAGCGTCGCCGACGACTCGTTGGCCGCCGCGCAGGGCGACGGCAAGGGGACCCTCGACCCCGACCAGGTGCCCGAGGGCCTGGTGGACAGCATCGAGGACGCCGGGAAGGCCTGCACCCAGATCGGGCCCGTGGTGATCGCCGCGCAGATCGAGGTGGCCTCCGGATGGGACCCGGCGAAGGTCGGCGCGAACGGGGAGAAGGGCATCTCCCAGCTCCCGCCCGCGGTCTTCACCCGGTACGGCGAGGACACCGACGACGACGGCGACACCGACGCGACCGACGAGGAGGACTCGATCGCGGCACAGGCCAAGCACGTCTGCGCCCTGGCCGGGCAGGCTCAGGCCCTCATCGACGACGGCCAGGCGATCGGTGAGGTGCTCGACCTGACGCTCGCCGCGTACGCCGTCGGCATCGACGAGGTACGCCGGTCCGGCGGTGTGCCCTCGACCAACGCGGCGCAGCTCTACCTGGCGCAGGTCCGGTCCCTGTTCGCGAAGTACCAGGGGCTCGGCGGCCCACCGCCGTCGTTCCCGCCGACCGCCTCCCCCAGCGCGTCGCCGACCGGCGACTGACCCCGACCGACCCGCTGACCGACCGATGAGGAGTTCCGATGACGGTGACCCCGCAGGACCAACGCCCCGCCGGGCGGCAACAGCCCCCCGGCGACGACACACCGCCGGGCGACGCGCCGCCGACCTCGCCGTTCATCCTCTACCTGCGCGACGAGGAGTACGCCGAGGAGCTGGAGCTGCTCAGCAACTGGGTCCGGCTGTTGCTCGTCCCGATCTACGCGCGGGAGGCGTCCTCGACCGCGCCGTGGTGTGGGCGGTGGTGGCAGCACCCCGAGGCGGTGGCGCAGTTGCACGGCCTGTGGCTCGCCTGGCAGGAACTCACCGGGCCCGACGCCGGGCTGTGCGGCCCGGCGAACTGGCACCGCGACTATCTGGAACCGGTGCTGAACAGTCTGCGTAGCCCGGCCGGGCCGTTCGCCGGGTGCAAGGCGGGAGCACACCGGGCCAAGGATGTCCCGCACACCGACCCGTACTGACCGACGGTGGCCCGACGACGAGGGCGGGGTCTCGTCCGCGATCCACCCGCGACGTCGCCGCATCCGGTCTCCCCGGCCGGCCGGGGAGACCGGCCGGCTCAGCGGGAGACCGGTCGGCTCAGCGTGAGACCGGCCGGCTCAGCGGGAGATCGGTGCGGTGACGACGGCGGTGCCGTCCACCAGGCCCACGGTGACGAAGGCCAGGTCGGCGACCGGCAGCGACAACTCGCCGGTCACCTCCTGCGGCCCGGTCGAGGCGGTCCAGTCCCGCACCACGTGCGTGACGCCGTCGCGGGTCACCGCGAACAGCCGGTACCGCAGGCCCTGACGGAGCCCGGTGGCGGTGATCCGGATGGTGGAGCCGCGCCCCTCGTCGGTGGTGATCGCCACCGAGAGGCTCACCCCCTGGGCCGGGGCCTCGCCGGTCGCGGTGAGCACCACTGCGCTATGGCCACCGAACCCGGTGACGGCCGCGACGCCACCGGCCAGGACGACGGCCACCAGGGCGGCGGCCACCCCACCCCAGAACAGCATCCGACGACGCCGGGCCGAATCCGGCCGGGTGCCACCCGTTGCGGACGCCGACCCCGGTCGGTCCCCACCGGGGCGGTTCCCCGACGGCCGGTTCCGGACCGGACTGCCGGCGTCGGCACGCGGACCGGTGCCCCGACGAGCGCCACGCCGGGCTGTCCCGGCCGGTTCATCCGCTGCCCTCGGCGGGGTCACCCCGGCGCCCGGGTCCGCACCGGTGACGGTGGCGACGGGCTCACCCGCGCGGGGTGCATCGCTGGTGCGGAGCGCTGGGTCGGCGGCGCTGGGTGGGTCGGAGGCGCGGGTCGGTGGGTCGGGCACAGCGTCGGGCACCGGCTGCCTCGGCACCACTACCGGGGCGGACGCCGCCGGCACGTCGGGGTCGGCAGCCGGCGGCGGCCCGGCCGGTGGGGCGAGGCCCGGGGCGGGTGTGTGGCCGGCCGGCGGGAGGAACTCCGCCGGTGGCGCGAACTCCGGCAGGCCACCCAGGTCGTCCCAGTCGGCGGCGGCCAACCCGCCGAGGGCGCTGGTCACGCTGCCCATCTCACCGGCTGCGGACAGGCACTCCCCGCACCCGGCCAGGTGGGCCTCGAAGGCGACCCGGTCGGTATCGTCGAGCGCGCCGAGCAGATAGAGGGCCAGGGCGGAGTGCTCAGCGGTGGGGTGTTCGCCGCCGGTGCGCATCACGCCCTCCTTTTCGACCCGGAGACACCGATGACGGTGTGACGACCCCCGGGACGGTGAGCGTCCGGGGGGTCGAACGGGAGATCGACACGTCGCGTCATCAGGAGGACTCGGTCGGGCCGATCGCTGCGTGCAGCGCGCGCACCGCATAGTACGTCCTGGACTTTACCGTACCCTCCGGGATGCCCAGTCGCTGCGCGGCTTCGGCGACCGACGAACCCTTGTAGTACATCTCGACCAGCACCTCGCGGTGCTCCGGTTTGATCTGTTGCAGCGCCAGCCGCACCGTGTGGGTGCTGACCACCCGGTCCATCTCGTCCTCGGCCGAGGCGAGCCGGTTGAGGTCGGGGATGGCCACCTCGGGCGGGCGGGACTGCCGGGCGCGCATCGCGTCGATGGCCACGTGCCGGGCGACCGTGTAGAGCCACGGTGCGATCCGACGCGGGTCCTCGGCCAGGGTCTCCAGGTTGCGCCAGGTGCGTAGGAACGTCTCCTGGACCAGGTCCTCGGCGAGTTCCTGCCGACCGAGGACCAACCGGGTGAGGAACCGCAGCAGCGGCCCCCGGTACTGCTCGTGGATCGCCCGCATCAGGGCCTCGGGGGAGGCCCGTTCGGTCGCCGCGTCGCCGGTCACCCCAGGCGCTTCGTTGGGCACCGCCGACACAGAACGCCTCCCCCTGACGTACGGGTCGTGCCCGTACGGCCGCGCCGTCGTCTCGACGTCGAGCCCGCCTAGGAAGAGAGCATAACCGTGCTCATCGGACGGTCCACCAGGCCATCGTGTGGCCGGTCGGAACCGTCGGTGCAGGGTGGTGGACGCCGTGGCCCCGACGCACCGGTCGGGATGCGCCACGGGGGTGAGGAGGGTGGCCGGGCTCATCGGGTGAAACGCAGCCAGCGGACGTTGACGAACTCCTCGGGTTGCCCACTGGCGAAGGTCAGGTAGACGTCGTGCACACCGGTCACCGGGGCGAGGTTGCCCGGCACGGTGACCCAGCTCTGCCAACCACCGGTGCCGGCCACCGCGATGCTGCCCACCGGTGGCAGGCCCGGGGCGTCGAGGCGTACCTCGATCAGACCCGACACCCCCTGCGGGGCACCGGAGGCCACCCGCAGCTGGAACTGCGTCGCCGGCTCACGGCCGAAGTCGACCCCCCGGTAGCCGGCCCAGTCGCCGTGGGCGAGGAACCCCAGGTGCTCGCCGCCCTCGCTGGACGGTTCCGTCCGGACGCCCTGCTGCCGGTCGAAGCCCGCCGCCGCGATCTCCTGGCCCACGCCCCGCTGCCCGGCGACGACGACCGGGGCCGGCTCGACGACCACCGGTGCCGGCTCGCCGACGGCCGGTGCCCGCTCGACGACCACCGGGCCGCCGGCCTGCTGTGGCGGGGCCTCCCCCGGACCGGCGCCGAAGGGGGTCAGGGTGACCGTCACCTCGTGCGGTGCGGTGTCCTGGATGTACGACGCGTCGTCGGCCACGTCGTCGAAGGGGAAACCGTACGCCCGGCCGTCGGCGCTGTGCCGGTGCAGCACCCGGGCGTAGTGGTTGGTCACCGGGTGCTGGTAGTAGGCGTCCCGGTTGGTGGTCGGCTGGTCGGGCTGGTCGAGCACCGACCGGTTCAACCCGGCCCCGATGATCGCCGCCACCGGCCCGTAGTGCCCGTCGTTGGGCGCGGCGAGCGCCCCGTCGCAGTGGAACACGTTCAACGTCGAGGGCCGGTCGAACGACCGCGCCCCGTCGTCGAAGGTCAACCGCCCGTCGACCACCCGCCCCCGGTAGCTGCCCAACGGACCTCTGACGCGCAGCTCGGAGCGGCTGTAGCGGTCCCAGGTCTCGGCGATGTAGCCGTCGAGGTACCCCGGGTCGAAGCGGCCCGTCTCGATGCCCTTGCCGGGGGCGATGACGCGCAACCCGTCGCCGACCACCAACCGCTCGAACCCGGGCTGGCGGGCCAGCTCGGCGAAGATCGCGTCCCGGCCGCCGTCGACCAGCTTGCCGGTGGCCTGCTCCACGTCGCCGTGCAACCGGATCGACATCGGAATGCTGAACATGTCCACCATGGTGGTGTTGCAGAACATCCCGCTCGCGTTGTATGTGAACTCGCAGCAGTCGTGCAGCACCCCGAAGCTCGGGTCGTCCGCCACCCAGCCGACGGGGTACTGCAACGCCGGCCGCCCGTTGCCGTCGGTGACGACCGTGAACCTCAGGTGACCGTCGATGGCGAAGTAGATCCGGCCCGACATCATCGGCAGGACGAACCGGGTCACGCCGGAGCCGGCCAGCGGCACCCCGATGTCGGCGACGCCGTCCGGTCCGTTGTGCGCCGGGTCGGCCGGCGTGAAGGTCCCACTCTCCCGGACGTAGCCCATCGCGCCGGTCTCCGCGTGGGTGCCGACGACGTACATCCGGATCGCCGAGTTGGCGAACCGGCCTGTGCTGTTCACCACGTTCAACGGCAGGCCGCCCGAGGCCCGCGCCCGGGAGATCAACGGGGCGGCCACCAGCGGCACACCGACCACGGCGGCGCCGGCAAGTCCCATCCCGAGTATCCTGCGGCGAGTCAGCATCACAGCTCCGATCGACGACGGCCATCGCCGCCGGCACCCGGTGTGACATCGGCCGGGCCCGGCGGTAGCCACGTTGACGGCCCGGTACCCCCCTCGGTTCAATGTCGACCGGACCAAAATCATCCCGATCCGATCCGAGCCCGGTGAACCAAGGACATCGCGCGTCCGTCACCACAGCGATGTCGTCACGCCGGAAGGGACACCTCCCGTGAAATCCGATCACCCCTCCTTACGCTCCCGACTGGGGTCGATCCCCCGTCGGACCGTTGCCGGCCTGGTCGCCGGCCTGGCCGTACTGTCCACGGTGGTGGCCGCCATCGGCTGGGGCGCGGCCTCGGCCCGGGACGACGACCTGACCGGTCGACCCGTCTCCACGGAACACCTGACGACCATCCAGGCCGCCGCCCGGTCCTGCCCGACGCTCACCCCGGCCCGGCTGGCCGGTCAGCTGATGGCCGAATCAGGGTTGGACGGCCGGGCCACCCGGACCGCCTCCGGTGGTCAGGGCATCGCCGGTCTCGATGCCGCCGCCTGGAAGTCGTGGGCGCCGTGGCCCGGTGCGGAACGCTCGGATCCCGCCGCCAACATCCTCGCCCTGGCGCACCTCATGTGTGACCTCAACGGGCAGGTCCGGCTGGCGAACGTGCCCGGTGAGGCCTGGCGGCTGTCCCTGGCCGCGTTCCACACCGGCCTCGACGAGGTACGTGACGCCAAGGGGGTGCCCGCCGACGCCGTCGAGTACGTCGACCAGGCCAGCGGGTACGCCGCCTACTACGGCAAGCTGACCGCGTTCGGCGGTTCCGGTCAGCCCCGCCCGTCGGGCGGAGTCCAGCAGCCCAAGGCGGTGCCCGGCGGTTACACCGCGCTCGTGGTCCGGGCCGGCTCGGTCTGCCCGGAGGTCCCGCCCCCGCTGGTCGCCGCGCAGCTGATGGCGTTGTCCGGCTTCGACGTCAACCTGCTCGGCCCCGAGGGTCAGCGGGGCGTCGCACAGTTCCGCCCCGAGGTCTGGCAGGCGTACGGCCCGACCGACACCTCGGCCTGGGACCCGCAGGCGGCGATCCCGGCGGCCGGTGCCGCCCTGTGCGGGCTGCACCGGGAACTGTCGGGGCTGGAGGGCGACCCGTCGCTGTTGGCGCTGGCCGCGTACCGCAACGGTCCCGCCGCCGTCCGGCAGTCCGGCGGGGACCTCGACGCCGGGACGCAGGCGTTCCTGCGGACCGTACGGGAACACACCGACTACTACGCCCTCGACAGCCGGCTCCGGGCGGCGGCGTCGCCGTCACCCAGTCCGTCGCCCACGCCGAGCCCGACGCCGTCGCCCACCCCGAGCGGCAGCCCGGCCGCTCCGACGACGCCCCCCGCGAGCCCGCCGGGCAAGAAGCCCACGCCGGCACCGACCCGGCCGGCCGGCACGAAGCAACTCGTGGGCAAGGAGACCGGGCTGTGCGTCACCGCCGGCACCAGCGACGGGGTACGCGCCGTGCTGAGCAAGTGTCGGGAGGAGAAGTCGCAGTGGTGGGACTTCCGATCCGACGGCACCGTCCGGGCCAACGGACTCTGCCTCGACGTGGCCTGGGGTGAGAAGAAGGACGGCACCCCCGTGCAGGTCGCCGTGTGCAGCGGCAATCCGGCCCAGAAGTGGGAGTGGATCAAGCAGAACGACCGCACGTCCCTGTTCAACCGGGAGACCGACCGGTGCCTGGACGTCGACGGCCACGGGGTGGGTGCCCCGATGATGTCCTGGATCTGCGTGTTCAACCCCAAGCAGACCTTCACCCGGCGCTAGCTGGCCGGCACCACCGGTGCCCGGTGGCCCGCCCGCAGGGGGTGGGCCACCGGGCATCCGCCGTACCGACCTGGTCCGCCCGGCCGGTCGGACGTCGACCGACCGGCGTCGGGCCGCCCGGTGTCGGCTCAGCCGGCGAACCGGCGGCGACGCAGGCGCAGCCCGAAGACCACGCCGGCGCCGCAGAGCAACGCGATGCCGAGGATGACGGCCAGCGCCGCGCCGGTGCTGCCCTGCTGCTGGCTGGCCACCTGGTTGCGGTCGTCCACCGCCACCGACACCGAGGCAGCCGGGTTGATCATGCCGGAGCCGTACTTGGCGTCGGGGGCCGTGCCGATCGCGTCGGCGGTGCCGCGGATCCGCTCCTTGACCTGCGCGGCGGTCAGGTCGGGCTGGGCCGCCCGGATCAGCGCCGCCTGCCCGGCCACGAACGCCACGGCGAACTCGGTGCCGGTGTTGCTGACCGCCCGGCCGCCGCCGACGCCGAGGCTCGCCACGTCCACCCCGGGCGCGACCACCTCGACCGCGCCCGCCACGTACTGCTCGGCGAGCTGGTCACCGGCCCCGACCCCGCCGGTGAACAGCAGCGCCCCACCTCCGGACCGGCCGGCCGGGGACGGCGGCGTCACCGCCTTGGTCGGCGCACCGGCCACCAGCAGGACGTCGTGGTCGAGGGCGGTGGCCACGGAGGACGCCACCGCCGGGTCACCGAGGTCGACGTGCGAGCCGACCGCGACGACCGAAGCACCGGCGCTGACCGCCACCTCGATGGCGTTCGCCGCGTCGGCCGCCCGGGCGGCACCCGACCCGCGTACCACCCGCACGGGCAGGATGGTGGCGTCCGGGGCGATGCCGACCGGGCTACCGTCGACACTGCTGTCACCGGCGATGATGCCCGCCATCGCGGTGCCGCTGCCCAGGCAGTCGGTGTCCCCACGCCCGTTGCCGACCGTGACGTCCGCGCCGACCGCGACCCGGCCGCTGAGCTGCTGCACGCTCGCGTCGACACCGCTGTCGACCACCGCCACCTTGACCCCGTTGCCCCGGGTCAGGGTCCAGGCGCTGTCGGCGGCCATCCGCAGCTGCGCCCAGTCCGAACGGCTGCTCGACCCGGTCGTGGCGGTGCACTTCGGGCCGGCACCCCCGGGGCGGGGGCTGGCGCCCGTACGGCTCGGGCTCGGCGTCGGGGGCGGGGTCGGGCTGGCGGCGCCGGGTGTGGGACCGGCCGCGCCGGAGGGCCGGGCCGTCGGGGTGGGCCGCTTCCCCACCGGGAGCTGGCCGTACGTCACCCCCTCACCGGCCGCGTCCCACGGCAGCACCAACTGCCAGCCGGCCTTCAACCGGCCCGGGTCGGTCAGCCGGGACCCGTCCGGCTGCACCCGTCCCGTGTTCAGGTGGTAGATCTCCGCGGACCGCTCACCGCTGCCGAGGAACCGCCGTGCGATCGCCGTCAGGCTCTCCGGCTGGCCCTGGTACTGCGCCGCGACCACGTAGAACTTCACGTAGGGCTGCGGATCGTTGGTGGCCTTCGCCACAGCCGGCCCGGTCAGCGCCATGAGCACGCAGCCAGCCATCGCCACCGCGAGCAGGCGGGCAAGGATCGAGCGCTTCGCCAGCACTGGGTGTCCCCCTTCAGTCACCATGGCCGAGCGTCACCGGCCTTCACCGTCTATTGCGGATCAGCGGCGAGTTCGTTCAAATCAATCTGAACCAGATTTCCATGATCCTCGTCATGAGGTCTGCCGAGAGTACCGGCCGACGATGACGGGAAGATCTCCTCGGGCCGTCCCCCCGATGGGAGCGGATGACCGGTGGGCAGCCGACGGTCCACCGCCGACGGTGGCGACGACGACCGAGGGGACCGGGCCGTCAGGCCCGGTGGAGACGAAGGTGGGGCGGCGGTGAACGGGCTTGGGCGTACGGCAGGGCCGACGGGCGGCAACGGCTTCGACCGGGTGCCGGCCACCCGTCGTTTCGACCCCCGCCGACACCGCCGCATCGCCGGGCTGTTCGACCTGTGGTTGGCACCCGGGGCGGGCGGACGGCTGGTGGTGCCCACCGACCCCGGTCGACCGCTCGACGCCCGGGCCGTGGCCACCCTGGTCCGGCACGGCGCGGACGCGGCACAGGACGTGCGGATCCTCGCCGACGACGGAGCCCGGCACGTCGAACTGTTCACCGAGGTGGCCGGCCTGCTCGGCCACGACGTGCTGGTCAGCCCGGACGGGTCCGACATCCGGCACGCCACGGAGCGCACGACCGGCCCGGCAACCCGGTCGACCACCGACGGCGGGCCGCTGGACGCGGTGCCGCTGGACCGGGTGACCCGCCAGCCGATGGACTGGCTCGTGCTCCAACCACCGGATCTCGCCACCTCGCTGCCCGGCTGGTTCGCGGTGGACGACGGTCTGGTCCGCCCCCGTACCGGGGTGGTGGGCCTGCCGCTGCCGGACGGTCTCGCCCTTGCCACCCGGGCCGACTTCGTCACCAGACGGGCCACCGCGCACCGGCTGGGCGCGTCGACCGGGGTGGTCACCGTGGCCGTCACGGCCCGGTCCGGGGGTTTCCTGGTCGGCAACTACAGCGGCACCCAGGACGTGCACAGCGGCGGGCAGCTCGCCGCGGTCCTCGGCGACCTCCCGCTCTACGGCGCGGACCTGCGGCTCTGGCTGACCTGGCCGTCCGACGCCGACGAACAGGCCCGGCTCGTCACCCAGGTCGTCGAGCTGGCCGAGACGACCGGTGCCACCGTCTGGACCCCACCCCCCGGTGGTCGGGCCGAGCTGATCGACGACCGCCGTGACCTGCGCTCCTTCGACCCGGCCGGCGCGATCGCCGCCTGGCAGGCCCACCGACCGAGGTACGCCGACGGGCCGGCCACCCTCGACGCGACCCCCGACGGGCTGCTGGTGTCCCGGCTGGACCGGCAGCGGATCGTGGTGGCGTCGGCCACCGGCGGGACCGTCGACACCACCCCGGTGTCCGACCGTCCGCCGGCGGACCGGGCCGGCGAACCCGACGGCGTCGACACCGGGGGCCCGACGGCGGACCGTCCCGCGCCCTCGACCCCCGCCACCGCACCCGCCCCGGCACCGGCCGGCACCACCGTCGGGTCCGCGGCGGAGCAGCCGGCCGTGGCCCTGCCCCGCCCCGCACTCGTCACCGACAACCGCCGGGCCGCGGACTACGGTCCACCCTGGTTGCGGCGGGGCCAGCAGGTCAACGCCGAGGCGTTCGAGGCGTTCGTCCTCGCCGAGGGTGATCCGGCCCGCGCCGTCACCGACGGTGTGCCGAGCGTCGAGTTGTTCCTGGCCGCTTTCCTCGATCCCCGGTCGGCCCCGGCCGGCAGCGACCTGCTGCGGGTCCGGATCGGCCCCGGCGGCGCCGTCGCCATGGCGGTGCTGCGTACCCACGTCCCGGCGCGGTTCAAGTACGTCCTGGGCAGCCCCGACACCTACCTGCTGCCGGCCGCCCGGCTGGACCGGGTCCGGCTGGTGGGCGGGTTCCGGTCCGACGGGCACGGCCGGCTGCTGCCCACCGTGGACGCCGACGGCGAACCACTGCGGATCCGGCCCGCGCCCACCAGCCGCTCGGTCGCCGGGCTACCCCACGACGTCCGCCGCTGGCCCGGATTCGGCACCCGGACGGCGTACGCCCTGCTGCCGGCCAGGTCACGGGGGCTGCCCCGGGGCTGGTTGCCGTTGCACCAACAGCGGCCCGTGGCCCGGCCGGGCCGGTTGCTGGTGGAGGTCCGGGTGCCGGCCGGCCGCACCGTCGACGTCGACGCCACCCACACCGCGCTGACCGGGTTGCCCCTGGCCCGGACCAGGGTCGCGCGGCTGCACCACGCGGGGGTGGCGCTGGTCCTCGGCAGCCGGTCGTACGACCGGATCGTGGTGCAGCGCGCCTACCGTGCGCAGGGCGGCGGGTGGCAACGGATCGGGGATCTCACCCCCGGCCCGCTGCCGTCCGTCGTCGCCGGCCTTCAGTCCGCCGTACCGGCCCGGGTGGTCGACCCGCCGCCGGTCGACGCCACCTGAACCGACCACCGACCGGCGGGCACCGGCCCGATCACCACCGGTACGCACCGTCCCCCGCTCTCCGTGGCGAGTCGACGCGCCCCGGCCAGTTCCGCACCCGCCAGACCGGGCGTGAACACCACGTACGGCGGGGCGGGGTCCACGTCGGGAGCGGGGGCCGCCGGTAACCCGGGCAGCGCACGGCAGCCCTCCGGGGCCTGCGCACCGAGCACCCCACCCACCGTGGCCACCCCGATCCCGGCGGACCGTAGCCGGCGGGCGAAGAGGGCTGCGGTGTCTCGGCAGTCGTCGGTCCCGCCGACGAGGGTGAGCACGTCGGGTGCCCGGCCCAGGTCGACGTGCAGCCGCCAGGGTCCCCGGTGCCCCAGCACCAGCGGCAGGGTCGCCGGCGGCGCGGCCTCGTCCGGGCCGAGCCAGGCGTAGGGGGGCGCACCCCGGCCCGCCGCCACCCCGACCAACCGGACCTGGATCGGCCCGAGTTCGGTTTCCAGCTCGGTGCTGAGGTAGGGGACCTCGTTGCCGCCCGGCACCGTCGGCCGGGGCAGCTCGGGTACGGCAGGCGGGGCGACCGGCGTGCCGGTGACCGGACGGGCCGGGGCCGGCGCACCCGACGGCTCCGGAAGCCCTGATGGCTCCGACGCACCCGACGGCTCCGACGCCTCGACCGTCGCCAGGTCCACCGGGGTCGGCCGGGGCGGTGCCGACTGCGGTGACCGGGGCGGCCAGACCGGCTTCGCCGGCAGCGCCGGAACCGGGAGTGCCGGTGCGGCGGGAGGTGTGGCCCCTGGGGGCTCCGCAGCGCCGGTGCCGGGCGCACGCTGCGCTGTCGGCTCCGATGGCACCGGCGGAGCCGTGGCCGGTACCGGGACCGGGCGCTGCGGGGGCGACGTCCGGGCCGGTGACGCCACGGCTGATGACGCCGGGGCCGGTGACGCCGGGATCGGTGGCTGGATCGGCAGCGACGGTGTCGGTGACGCGGTGGCCGGTGACGGTGCCGGGACCGCCAGGGTCGGTGGGGACGCTAGTGACGGTGCTGGCGGGGCCGGGGCCGGGGATGACGGTGCCGGGACCGCCAGGGTCGGTGGGGACGCTGGTGACGGTACCGGCGGGGCCGGGGATGACGGTGCCGGTGGGAGCGGTGACGGCTGGGGGGCGGGGGGCGGCTGGGGGGCGAAGGGCGGTGCCGGCGGGAGCGGCCCGGCGACCGGGGATGGTGGGGCCGGCCGGGTGACGGGCGGCGGTGGGATCGGCCGGGTGACCGGCGGTGGCAGCGGCGGGGTCGGTCGGGGCGCCACGGCCACCGGAGCTGGCCGGGGCGCTGCGGCCACCGGAGCCGCCCGGGGTGCCGTAGCCGGGGCCGGCCCACTGGTCGGAGGCGGTGGTGGGGTGTCCACGTCGCCGACCGCCGGGCCGGCCGCGAGTTCGGCGGGGGTCGGGGTGTGGTGCCGCTGCGGCGGCCACGGCCCGTCGTCCTCCAGCACCACCCGGCGGCTCCCGCCCCGCCGCAGCAGCATCACCGCCACCGCCGCGAAGAAGACCGCCAGCAGCCCGGCGGTACCCCGGATCAGCAGCGGGCTCAGCGGGCCGGCCGCCGCCGGGCCGTCGGGGGGTCGGGCGACCGCCCGGGTGCCCGCCTGCGCCGGGGTGGTGGCGGGCCGGGGCGCAGCGGACGTCGTCGCCCGTGGGGTCGGGCTGGGACGCGCCGGGGTCGTGGCCGGGGCGCTCGGAGCCGGCGGACGCGGGGCGGACGGGCCGAGCTGCGGCAGTCGTCCGATCCGTACCCCCTGGCCCTTCGCGTCCCGGGGCAACACGAGCTGCCAACCGGGGCGCAGGACCACACCGTCGGTGAACGTCTCGCCGTCCGGTTGGGCCCGCCCCGCGTTCAGCTCGACGATCTCCCGGAACCGGTTACCGTTGCCGAGGGTACGCAGCGCGATGGCGTAGAGGTACTCCCGCTGACCGTCGACGGGTGGCCCGACCACGTAGTACCGGCCGGTCTCGGCGGGCACCGCACGTACCGGCCCCGCCGGAACGACCAGCACGATCCCGACCAGCAGCACCGTGACAAAGGCTCGCCGCATCCCCACCATCGCTCTCCACACCCTTGGTCCCACCGACATCCTCCCGTCCCGGTCCCCTTCTACGAACCGGGGTGCCGACGGTTCAACCGGAGAGCGATCGGCCTGCGCGCCGGGACGGACGGGCCGCCGGACCATCCCACTTCCACCGGTGGTACGCCGCCCGCGCGGACGTGGTCCGGGGGCCGTGCCAGGATGTGGCGGTGTCGTATCCCCCTCAGCCGTCGTACCCGGCCGCGCCCGGCGGCGTCACGCCGATGATCGCCTACCCCCACCCGATCCCGCCGCCCCCGGGGCACGCGGTGCTGACCGTCTCGGTCAACCGGGGGCCGTACCTGGTGCCCGCCCCCTCCACGAGCCGGTTCAAGGTCGACGGCCGGTTGGTGGCGATCCCGGGCGAGGGCACCTGGTACGTGGCCGTCCCGGCCGGGCCGCACGACGTCCGCTACACCGACTTCATGGGCATCCCCGTCATCACCACCGCGCTGGTCACCCAGCCGGGGGTGGTGTACCCGTTGTCGTTCCGCTTCGGCGGCTGGCGCAACCGGGTCCACGACGGGCAGGGCACCGACGTGACGAAGTTCGGCATGTGGTCGAACTACAGCATCCTGCTCGTCACGCTGGCCGTGCTGGGGGTGCTCTGCTGCGGTGGCTTCGGCCTCGTCGCGGCGTTCTCCACGTCGCCCTGACCGTCGCGCCGGCTGGGGCCGGTACGGGGTCGCAGCCCGTACCGGGGTCAGCGCAGCCGGCGCGCGACGAACCTGGTCGGCGGGTCGGCGATGGCGTCCTGGGCCGCGACCAGCTGGATCTCCCGGGTGCCCGCCGCGAGGGTGCGCTCCAGCACGGTGAAGACCGAGGCGATGGTCCGTTCCAGGGCGATCGCCGGTGAGCCCGTGGTGCGCAGGTGGGCCAGGTAGAGCGCGGCGGTGACGTCGCCGCCGCCGTTGGGGCTGATCGGCAGCAGCGGCGTGGTCACCGCCCAGGCACCCTCGTCCGAGACCGCCACGACCTCCAGCGAGCCGGCCGGCACGTCGTCGTGCAGCACGCTGGTGACCAGGACGTCGCGGGGGCCGGTGGCGCGGACCACGTCGACGGCGTCCAGCACGGCGGTCAGCGAGGTGGTCGTCCGGCCGGCGAGGAAGTCCAACTCGAAGTGGTTCGGGGTGATGATGTCGGCCCGCGGGACCACCACGTCGCGCAGGTACTCCGGGATGCCCGGCCGGACGAACATCCCGCGGCCGGTGTCGCCCATCACCGGGTCGCAGCAGTACACCGCGTCCGGGTTGGCGGCCCGGACCCGGTCGGCCGCGTCGAGGATCACCGCGCCCATCGCCGGGTCGCCCTGGTAGCCCGACAGCACCGCGTCGGCGGTGCCGAGCACCCCACGGTCGGCGATGCCCTCGATCACCTCCGCCACGTCGGCCGGGGCCAGCAGCGGCCCGCGCCACGCACCGTAGCCGGTGTGGTTGGAGAAGTGCACGGTGAGCACCGGCCAGACCTCGTGCCCGAGGCGCTGGAGGGGGAACACGGCCGCCGAGTTGCCGACGTGACCGTAGGCGACCGAGGACTGGATGGACAGGATCTTCACCGGCCCATCATGGCCGCTGCCACCGACACCCCGGGTACGGGCCCTCCGATTCGCCCCGGCCGGGCCCACCGGTTCACCCCCGCCGGGCTGCCGGCCCCCGCCGGACAGCCCGGCCGGCTGACGCCTGTGGGCCCGGCTGCCGGGACAACCCGCCGGGTCGGCAATCCCGGGGACCGGTCGCCGGGGCCGGCGCTCAGCCCAGGTCGAGGGTGTACTGCGCGGTGTGCACCTGACCGTCGACCTGGAAGTCGAAGAACGCGCGGTACCGGCCGGTGCTCGGGGCGGTCAGCCAGAACCGGACCGTCCCGTCCACCAGCTCCGGCTCGGGGTGGACGTGCACGTAGCCCAGGTCACCCTCCCGCACCACGACCAGGTGCCCGTACGCCCCCAGGTAGCGCTCCAGTCGGGACGGCTCGACCCCGTCGGGCCGGAAGGACAGCGGCACCGTCACGCCCACCGTCGGCGTACCGGTCATGGTCACCGTGAACGGGCCGGCCGTCGACTGCTGCGCGGCGGGCGGCAGCGGGGCCGGAGTGTGCGCGCCGGGCACCTGGTGGTCGACGCCCAGCACCAGCGGCACCGTTTTGCCGTCGACGCCGGTCACCGAGAAGTCGGCGTAGATGCGGTAGCCGCCGGGTCGGGCCAGCGTCAGCGGGACCGTCCAGGTGCCGTCCGCCGCCATGGTGGGATGCAGGTGCTGGTAGCCGCTCAGGTCGCGGCCCACCACGACCAGGTGCAGTTGCTTGTCGTGGACGACCGCGAAGCGGGTCGCCGGCTGACCGTCGGCACCGACGATCCGGAACCGGTAGTCCGTGCGTACCCCCGCTGGTTGGGTCCTGGCCTGCGGCTGCACGGTGTAGCCGCCGGAGTTCACCGACAACCCGGTCACCTGCGCCTGTGTCGCGCCGTCACCGGGATGGGTGTGCGCTCCGGTGCCGGGTCCGTGCTGGTGCCCGTCCCCCGCCGACAGCGCCGCCCCGGTGACCGGCGGCGCTGTCGCGCTGCGGTCGGCGGGCCGGGTGCCGGAGCCGAGCCGGCCGAGCCCGAACCCGGCCAGCAGTGCGACCACCAGCCCTCCGACGAGCAGCGCGAGGCCGGTGTTGCCCAGCCGGGTGCCCCGTTCCGCTGCCGTCCCGGCCACGGCGGGTCCCGCCTCGGCCGTGGTGGGTACCGCCCCGGTGGCGGGCGCGACCGTGCTGGCTGCGGCTCCCCTGGTGCCTGCTGCCGCCTTGACGCCTGATGCGGCCTTGGTGGCGGGGGCGGCCTTGGTCGGTGCCACCTCGGTGGCGGTGGGTGCCGGCACCGGCTCGGTGACCCCCGCGCGCGGGGCGGCGGGACGGTTCGCCCCCCGGCGACCGCGCGCCGTCGTCGACCGGGTCGGGCGGGCCCCGGCGGCGGACCGGGCGACCGACCCCCGGCTGCGGGGCCGGCCACCGGCGCGGCCGGCGGGCCGGGCGGCCGGGACCGGGCGACGCCGCCAGGCCGCGAAGCCGACCGCCGCCACGACCAGCACCGCACCGCCGGCCCAGGCCAGCCACCCGAGGTCGTTCTCGTCGCTGCCGGGGGTGGCGGCGGCCGGCGGGGCCACGGCGGTCGCGGCCGTCGAGGGGGCCGGCGGGACCGCGGAGGCCGGCCCGCCCGGAGCCGCGCCGCCGGTGTGGCCGGAGGTGGCGTGCTGCTCGGCGGCGGCCACCAACGCCGGGTCCGGCTGGTCGACCGGTGGCCGCCAGCCCTGCGGGGCGGCCGTCGCCCGCCCGGTGTACCGGAAACTCATGGTGCCCCGCACCGGCTCGCCGTCCGAGGCCACCGACAGGTAGCTCACCGCGTACTGCCCCGCCGCCGGCAGGTGGGCCAGGGTCACCACCGCCGGGAAACCCGTGCTGTACTCCTTCGGCTCGAACTTGCCGTCGACCAGCAGGTACTCCCGGACCGGCTTGTCCAGGGGCCGGGGTGAGCCCTGCCGCCAGCCGTTGTCGACCCGACCACCCCCGGGGCCGGTGACGGTGAAGTAGGCGTTGGCGGCGACCTGCTCGGTGAAGTACAGCTCCACCTCCGTCAGCGCCTCGCTCACCGTGGCGTCGGCCGCCGGGGTGGACATCGCCAGCGTGCCGTGTGCCTGGGCCGGCCGGGCGGTGGGGAGCAGGACGACCGCCGAGGCGAGCACGAACGCGAGGAGGCCCGCGAGGGCACGCCCGGTGGGCCCGGTGGCTGGAGGGGGACAGCGCATCGGATCATCCTCACGAAGAGTGGACTTCGATCAAGAGTTCACCAACTTTTTACGCAGATGGCAAAAGTTTTGGCCAGGACGTCCCAATCCCGACCCCGGATGATCAAAACTCGCCGCGGCGACGGCACCGCCCGACGCGGGACCGCGCCACCGGGTAAGGACGAGGTGATCCGTTGCCGGCTTCCGTCCGTACCAGTGGGCGAAGGTGACGCCGGGTGTGCCGTACGCTCACCCGAGACCTACTACACCCCGTCGTTACGGTTGGCGGGCGTGCGCGACCGGACACGGAGGTAGCAGGTGAGCGACGACGACGCGGAGGTCACCGCGTGGGCGCTGGCCGCGGGTCGGGGTGACCGGGAGGCAGCAGCCCGGTTCATCCGGGCCACCCAGCAGCACGTACGACGGTTCGTCGCCCACCTGATCAGTCCGGCCGAGGCCGACGACCTCACCCAGGAGACGTACCTGCGGGCGATGCGGTCGCTGCCGTCGTTCGCCGCCCGGTCGTCGGCCCGGACCTGGCTGCTCGGCATCGCCCGGCGCACCGCCGTCGACCACGTACGGGCCGCCACGTCGCGCCCGCGCACCGTGCCGTTGTCCGAGTGGCACGACACCCCGGACACCCGGGGCAGCGGCTTCGACGGCGAGGTGGTCCTCAACGACCTGCTGTTGGCCCTGCCCGCCGACCGTCGGGAGGCGTTCGTCGCCACCCAGGTCCTCGGTCTGTCCTACGCCGAGGCGGCCGAGGTGTGCGGCTGTCCGGTCGGCACGATCCGGTCCCGGGTCGCCCGGGCCCGGGAGGATCTCGTCGTGCTGGTCGAGGGCAACCCCCGCTCGATCCGCCGCCGGCCCGGAAGCGCCGCCGGCTGACCGCTGACCTGGGTCGCGACCACGGTCCACGGGAACCAGCAGGCCCCCCGGTCCGACTACCGGTACATGGGGTGTGAGCAGTGGCGTGAGATCCTGTCGGCGCAGCTGGACGGCGAGGAGACCCCCGCCGAGCGGATCGCGGTCGACGCCCACCTGGACGGATGCACGGGCTGCCGGGACTGGTGTGACCAGGCCGCGACGGTGACCAGACGGTCCCGACTGGTCCTCTCCGCCCCCGCCCACGGCCGGCGGCGTCGGGTGGTGCCCGGCCCCGATCTCACCGACGCCGTCCTGGCCGCGCTCCCCGCACCCCGCCGGCTCCGCGACCGGCTCGTGTTCGCCCTGCGCACCGGGCTGGCCCTCATCGGCGCACTGCAACTGGTGCTGGGACTGGCCCAGGTCGGGCGGGGCCCGGCTGCCGGTCACGCCCACGGCGCGCTCGACACGCTGACCTCCGGGCACCTGTGGCACGAGTCCGCCGCCTGGAACATCGCCGTCGGCGCGGGTTTCCTGTTCGTCGCGGCCCGGCGCACCCCGACCAGCGGGCTCCTGCCGACCCTGAGCGCCTTCGTCGGGGCACTGGTGCTGCTCTCGGCCAACGACCTGGTCACCGGGCGGGTGGAGCCGGCCCGGCTGGTCAGTCACGGTTTCCTGCTCACCGGTTACCTGATCGTGGTCGCCCTGTCCCGACCCCGGCTGCGACCCGACGGGCCGGCGGGCCGCGACCAGCGCGACCGTCCCGCGTGGCGGCTGGCCGCGCACGACGTACCGACCGCCACGCCGCCCCTGCGCCTGGTGCCGCCGCACGTCGGTTCGGCGCGGATCCGCGACCGGTCGGCGGCCTGACCGGCCACGAAACGTCGATGCCGACCGGCCGGAACTTCCAGGGCCCGGTGACCGACCAACGGGACAGAGCACCGGCACAACGGAGGAAGAACCCATGCGCCCCACCCGTCCACTCGGCTCGTATCGACGCCCGTCGGTCGTCCTCGCCACCACCGCCGCAGCGCTGCTGGCGCTCGGCACCGCCGGCTGCGGCCCGGCCGATCGGGCCGCAGCTCCGCAGTCGAGCGCTTCGGCCCCGGCGAGCGCGGTCACGGGGGTGGTCGACATTCGTGACCCGTGGGTGAAGGCGGCCGACAAGGGCATGACGGCGGCCTTCGCGACCCTGGTCAACGGCGGCGACGCCGACGTGACGCTGACCGGTGCCACGACGTCGGTGTCGCCGATGGAGCTGCACGAGATGACCATGAAGGACGGAAAGATGGTCATGCGGCAGAAGGAGGGTGGCATCGTGATCAAGGCGAAGGGCACCCATGTCCTGGAGCCCGGCGGTGATCACCTGATGCTGATGGACCTGCGTCAGCCGGTGCAGGCCGGTGACGCCCTCACCGTGACCCTCACCTTCGGCGATGGTCGGACCCAGCAGTTCACCGCCGTGGCGAAGCCGTTCACCGGCGCGCAGGAGAGCTACGCCCCCGGCCACGGCGCTCCCATGCCGAGCATGAGCGGGCAGCCGAGCATGAGCGGGCAGCCGAGCATGAGCGGGCAGCCGAGCATGAGCGGGCAGCCGACGACGAGTCCGGCGTCGTGACCACGACCTCGCCCGCCCGGGCGGTGAGCCGGCGGGGTCTGCTCGCCGGTGGGGCGGTGGCCGCGGGTGGCGCGGTGGCCGGCGCGGCGGTGGTCGCCGCCGCTACCGGTGACCAGGCCGGTGGCCCGCCTGCGGTGGCCGCGCCGAGCCCGGTGGCGGCCGTCGGTGCGCTGGTCGAGCCGTTCCACGGTCCCCGGCAGGCCGGGGTCACCACCGAGCCACAGGCGCACGGTGCGTTCGTCGCGTTCACCCTGCGGCCGGGCACCGACCGGGCGGCGCTGGGCCGGTTGCTGCGGCTGCTCAGCGACGACGCCGCCCGGCTCACCCAGGGCCGGCCGGCGCTGGCCGACACCGAGGCGGAACTCGGGTTGCTGCCCGCCCGGCTCACCGTGACCTTCGGTTTCGGCCCCGGCCTCTACCGGGCCGCGGGCGTCGACGACCGCCGGCCGCCGTCCGTGGTGGACCTGCCGGCGTTCCGTGTCGACCGGCTCCAGCCGGCCTGGTCCGGTGGGGACCTACTGGTGCAGATCTGCGCCGACGACGCGGTCACCGTCGCCCACGCCCAACGGGTGCTGATCAAGGACAGCCGGCCCTTCGCCACCGTCCGTTGGGTGCAGCAGGGCTTCCGGCGCAGCCCCGGTGTCGAGCCGGCCGGCCACACCCAACGCAACCTGTTCGGTCAGCTCGACGGCACCGCCAACCCCCGCCCCGGCCCGCCGTCGGACACCGCCGTGTGGGTGCCCGACGGCCCGGCCTGGCTCAAGGACAGCACGACCCTCGTGGTCCGCCGGATCAGCATGAACCTGGAGACCTGGGACCTGCTCGGCCGCACCGACCGGGAACTCGCCATCGGCCGCCGCCTCGACACCGGCGCCCCGCTCACCGGCACCGCCGAACACGACGAACCCGACTTCGCCGCCACCGGCGACGACGGCCTCACCGTCATCCCGGACTTCTCCCACCTCACCCGGGCCCACGTCACCGACGACCGGCTGAAGATCCTGCGCCGGCCCTACAACTACGACGGCACACCCACCCCGCAGGGGCACGCCGACAGTGGACTGATCTTCGCCGCCTACCAGGCCGACATCACCGCCCAGTTCCTGCCGATCCAACGACGACTCGCCGACCGGGACCTGCTCAACGAATGGACCACCCCGATCGGCTCCGCCGTGTTCGCCGTCCCGCCCGGCTGCCCGCCCGACGGCTGGATCGGTCAGCAGGTGCTCGGATGAGCCGGCCCGGTAGAGCGTCATGATCACCTCGACCTGCCGGCTCGCCGCCGCGCTGCTGGCCGCCGTGCTGGTGCTCCTCGTCGCCGCAACGCCGGCCTGGGCACACAACAGCCTCACCTCGGCCTCACCGGCTCGGGAGGCGACCCTGTCCCGCGCACCCACCGAGATCACGCTCGAGTTCCTGGCCCGGCTGGACCCGGCCTTCACCACCATCGTGCTCACCGACGGGACGAAACGACGCGTCCCCACCGGCGATCCGGTGGTCGACGGGACGAAGAGCACCGTCCACGTGACGGACACCCTGCCCAACGGGACGTACACCGTCGCGTACCGGGTGGTGTCCGCCGACGGGCACCCGGTGCAGGGGTCGTACCCGTTCACCGTGGCCGACCCCGCCGCGCCCACCGTCGCCCCCAGCACCGCGTCGGCCGCGTCGGCCGCCCCGGCCACCGCCGCGGCCCCGGCCGGGGACGACGACGGTCGGGGCACGGTCCTGGGCGTGGCCGGCGGCGCGGTGGCCGCCCTGGCGGTGGCGGCGGGCGCGCTCCGGTGGCGACGACGCCGGTCGACACGCCGCTGAGGGCGGGCCGGCGCGACGCCGGCACCACGAACGCGGGCTGATCCGCCCGTAGGCACGGGACGACCATCGGTACCTCCCGACGATCTCGATCGGATGAGTATGTCTGTCACTGAGTTGCCCGGCCCGTCGAGGCCGGAACCCGCCCCACCCGCCGACCCGCCCGTCCGGTCCACCCGGGGTGGTTCACCGTTCGGCGCGTTGCTGCTGCGGCTGCACTTCTACGCGGGTGTGCTGGTCGCGCCGTTCCTGGTGGTCGCCGCGCTGACCGGGTTGGCGTACACCGTCGCGCCGCAGGTGGACGGGGTGCTCTACGGCGACCGGACGACAGTGGCCGAGGTGGGTGAGCGGCCACTGCCGGTGGCCGACCAGGTCGGGGCGGCCCGCAACGCACACCCCGAAGGCAGTGTCGCCTCGGTGCAGCCGGGAACGGGTGACCAGGCCACGAGGGTGGTGTTCGCGGCCCCGGAGTACGGGGAGAAGCAGCACACCGTGTACGTCGACCCGTACACGGCACGGGTGCAGGGGCAGCTGACCACCTGGTTCGGGTCCACCCCGGCCACCACCTGGCTGGACGACCTGCACCGCAACCTGCACCTCGGGGCGGTCGGCCGGCACTACTCGGAGCTGGCCGCGAGTTGGCTGTGGATCATCGCGCTGGGAGGGGTCGTGCTGTGGTGGCGACGCCGCCGGGCCTCCCGGGCCACCGTGCGGCACCTGCTCGTGCCGGACCTGTCCGCCGCCCGGGGGGTCCGCCGGACCCGGGGCTGGCATGCCACCCTCGGGATCTGGCTCACCGTCGGCCTGTTGTTCCTCTCGGCGACCGGGTTGACCTGGTCCCGGTACGCCGGAGCGAACTTCGGCGCCGGCCTCGACTCCCTCGACGCCCGCGCCCCGCTGCTGTCCACCGCCCTCACCGCGACGCCGAGCGACCCGGCCGACACCGACGGCGGTGGTCACCACGGTGCGTCCGGGGCGGGCGGGGTGGTCGAGTCGGCCGCCTTCGACCGGGTGCTGACCGCCGCCCGGACGGCCGGGCTGGCCGGCCCGGTCGAGATCGCCCCGGCTGCGGAGCCGGGCTCGGCCTGGACGGTCACCCAGGTCGACAACACCTGGCCGGTCGCGAAGGACCGGGTCGCCGTCGACCCCGCCACGGCCACCGTCACCGCCCGCAGCGACTTCGCCGACTGGCCGCTGCTGGCCCAGCTCAGTGGTCTCGGCATCCAGGCCCACATGGGCGTGCTCTTCGGCCCGGTCAACCAGCTCCTGCTCGCCGCGCTGGCGCTCGGGCTGCTCTGCGTCATCGTGTGGGGCTACCGCATGTGGTGGCAACGGCGACCCACCCGCACCGACCGGCGCGCGCTCGTCGGCACCCCACCGGCCCGGGGCGGCGTGCGGGCCGTACCGCGGTGGGTCCTGCTCGTCGGCGTGCCGTCGACGGCGGCGATCGGCTGGGCGCTGCCCCTGTTCGGGCTCACCCTCCTGGCCTTCCTCATCGTCGACGTCGTCCTGGGCGCGACCTCGCGACGGCGTCGGCGCACCACCACCCCCACGTCACCCGCACCCGCCGGTCGATGACCGGTCCCGGCCGGTTGTCGCGCGACGGCCGGCCGGGACCGTCGACCCGTCGGGCTTCCGCCCGGGGTGGCTCACATTCGTCAGGGTGACGATTGACCAGTCGGGGGTCGCGCCGTTACGGTCGACCTACTATCTGCGGCGTCGCGAGGTAAGCCGGTGAGATTCCGGCGCGGTCGCGCCACTGTGAGCGGTTCCGTCGATGACGGTGCCACGAGCCAGGACGCTCGGTCGTCCGCAGCCTTGCGATGGGGACGCGTCATCCCCGGGAAGGTTCGTGTCCCATGTCGAGTTCCACTCCCACCCAGTCGCTGGTGCAGCCCGTCGGGTCGGCCCGCGTGTGGGGGACGGCCCTGGTCGTCGTCGGCGTACTCCTCCTGCTCACCTACCTGGTCGCCTTCGATCAGGGCGCGATCTCGCGCAGCGGCATGTACCTGCACGAACTCATGCACGACGGGCGGCACCTGCTCGGTGTCCCGTGCCACTGACCACACCCCACAGTCCACCCACGTTCGCCACCGTCCTGCTCCGCGGTCTGCTCGCCGGTCTCGTCGCCGGCCTGCTCGCGGGGGCGTTCGGCTATCTCGTCGGTGAGCCGCGCATCGAGGCGGCCATCGCGATCGAGGAGTCGGCCACCCACACCGGGCCGGTGGCCGACGACCACCACGCGGACGACCTGGTCGGTCGGGGCGGGCAGCGGGCCGGCCTGTTCCTGGCCACCGGGCTGTTCGGGACCGCGATGGGCGGCCTGTTGGCGACGGCGTACGTGCTGCTGCGCCGTCGCCTGCGCAGCACGGACGACGGCCGGTCGGTGCTGCTGCTCGCCGGTGGCACCCTGGTCGGCGCGGTGCTCGTGCCGTTCGGGAAGTACCCGGCCAATCCACCGGCGGTCGGTGATCCCGACACCATCGACCAGCGCACCGTCGCCTATCTGGCGCTGGTGGTCCTCGGCCTGGTGGCGGTCTGGGCGGGCACCCTCGGCTACCGGTCGGTGCGCGCCGACGCGCCGGTCTGGCAACGGTTCGGGGCGGGCGTCGGCGGATTCCTCCTGGTCGCCGTCGTCGGCTATGTGGTCCTGCCGTCGTTCCAGGAGGTTCCGGACGACTTCCCGGCGACCCTGCTGTGGAACTTCCGGTTGGCCTCGCTCGGCACCCAGGTGGTGCTCTGGACCGCGATCGGCCTGTTGTTCAGCGCCCTGATGAGTCGGGGCGGCGGACGGCCGAGAAGCGAGCGGCACGCAGGCGAGCGGCACGCAGGCGACCGCCCCGGTGAGCCGGCGATCGGTCAGGGCACACCGGCTCACCCGTGAGCGCGACCAGCCTGCGGCTGGTCGCCCACGCGCACACCGGCGCCCTGCGGCGCGGGGTGTTCGGCGCGGGTGACGACGACCTGGACGAGGGCGGCCGGCAGGCCGCTCTCGCCCTCGTCGGCCCTGACCGGCGCACTCCCCTGGGCCGGGTGGACCTCTGCCTGACCAGCCCGGCGGCGGCAGCGACACAGACCGCGTACGCCCTCGGGCTGCGTCCCACGGTCGAGGCCGCGTTGGCGGACTGCGACTACGCCGCCTGGGCCGGGCGGAGCCTGGCGGACGTGGGGGCGCGGGAGCCCGAGGCGTTGCGGCAGTGGTGGGAGAGCCCCGAGGTGGCACCGCACGGCGGGGAGTCCCTCGCCGCACTGCGCGACCGGGTCGGGGGCTGGCTCGACGGTCAGCTCGCCCCGGGTGTCCGGATCGCCGCGGTGACCCATCCGATGGTGGTCCGGGTGGCGATCGTGCACGCGTTGCAGCTTCCGACGGCCGTGTTGCCCAGCCTGGACGTCGCCCCGCTGGCGGTGGTGCGGCTCAGCCGGCACGGCTCCCGGTGGCGGCTCCAGTTCACCGCGCCGCGGGTCGGACCGGGTTCGGAGCGCGGGCCGACCGGGTGATCAGCAGGTCGCCGGTCGCCCGGAC
This sequence comes from Micromonospora sp. NPDC049081, assembly GCF_040648835.1. Taxonomy (NCBI): domain Bacteria; kingdom Bacillati; phylum Actinomycetota; class Actinomycetes; order Micromonosporales; family Micromonosporaceae; genus Micromonospora; species Micromonospora sp. NPDC049081. The sequence goes on from NZ_JBEZEK010000006.1 coordinate 243,730, forward strand.
ACGTTCCGGGAACCACGCGGCCGAGGGCTCGCCCACCACTGCTCCGCCGCCACGGCCCCGCCGCTTTCCGGTGCCCGGTCCACCGCCCGGTCGAGGTGTGCCGCCAGGCCGCCGACCGCCGTCGAATCCCGGTGGCGGCCCCGGCCGGTGGTTGCGAGACTGCCACCCGTGCGAGAGCCCGACCGTTTCCGCGCCGCCGTCGGAGCCTGGGCGGCCGGCGGCGCGGACGCGGCGGGGGCCGCGGTGATCGCCCGCCGCCTGGCCGGTGCCGGGGTGGCCACGGTCGTGCTCGTCGAGGGGGTCAGCGACCGGAGCGCGGTCGAGGCGTTGGCCGTGCGGCGTGACCGCGACCTGACCGACGAGGGCGTCTGTGTGCTGCCGATGGGGGGCGCGATGAGCGCCGGCCGGTTCCTGCGGCTGCTCGGCCCGCCGGGTCTCGGCCTGGCCGTCCGGGGTCTCTGCGACGAGGCCGAGGAGGGGTGGTTCCGGCGCGCTCTGGAGCAGGTCGGCCTCGGCGTCGACCTGAGCCGGACCACGATGGAGGCTCTCGGCTTCCCGGTCTGCGTCGCCGATCTGGAGGACGAGCTGATCCGCGCGCTGGGTCCCTCCGGTGTCGAGGACGTCCTCGACACCGAGGGTGACCTGCCCAGATTCCGGGTCTTCCAGAACCAGCCCGCCCAGCGCGGTCGGTCCGTGCAGCGGCAGCTACGCCGGTTCCTGGGCACCACCAGCGGCCGTAAGGCGAGGTACGCCGCCGCACTGGTGCACGCCCTCGATCTGGACCACGTCCCCCGACCGTTGGACCGGGTGCTCCCCGACGGCGGGTAGGGTCGCCCAGGTGACGGGTGACCTCCTGCTGCTCGCGGTCGACAACCCGCTGGCGGCCACGGTGACCGGGGCGATCCGCAGCGGCGACCTGACCACGCTGCGGCGGCTGCTCACCGCACACCCGGGGCTGGCCACCGCGCGCCTGGTCGACCACGTCGGCGGGGCCCCCGGTGCGAGTGCGATGTCCCGCACGTTGCTGCACGTCGTCACCGACTGGCCGGGCCGGTTTCCGCACGGAGCGGCCACCGTGGCCGCCCTGGTCGCCGCCGGCGGCGACGTCGACGCCCGGTTCGTCGGACCGCACCGGGAGACCCCGCTGCACTGGGCGGCCAGCTGCGACGACGTGGACGTCGTCGACGCGCTGCTGGACGCGGGTGCCGACATCGAGGCTGCCGGGGGCGTGATCGCCGGCGGTACGCCGCTCGCCGACGCGCGGGCCTTCGCCCAGTGGCGGGCGGCGTACCGGCTCGTCGTCCGGGGGGCCCGCACCACCCTCACCGACGCGGCCACGCTCGGCCTGCTCGACCGCGTGGAGCGGGCCTGCACCGACGTCGTGCCGCCGTCGGCGGACGAGATCGACGTGGCGTTCTGGGGTGCCTGCCACGGCGGCCGGCAGTCCTGCGCCGGGTACCTGTGGGAGCGGGGCGCCCAGCTCAACTGGGTGGCACCGTGGGAGCACCGCACCGCCCTGGACGCGGCCGTCCGGCGCGGTGCCACCGAGCTGGTCGTCTGGTTGCGGGCCCGGGGGGCCGTCACCGCCGCCGAGCTGGATCGGCGCACGCCCGGCTCAACCCGCTAGCCGGAACACCGGCCGGGTCGCCGCGCGGACCGCCGGCCGGACACCCCCGCGACGCCGGTGGCTCGACGACGGGACGGCCCGCGCGGGCCGGGCGGCTGTTCTGCCGCCGGCGGTTACTCCTCGACGGCGTCGTCGCCGACGGTGGCTGGCGTCTCGACCGGCGCGTAGACCACCCGGATCACCCCGGTCGGGAACACCTCCGTCGTGGCCACCCGCAGGTGGTACGGCGCGTCCCCGTCGTCGAACAGTTTGCGGCCCTTGCGTGCCGCCACCGGGTGCACCAGCAGCCGCAGCTCGTCGACCAGTCCGGCGGCGAGCAGCTGCTGCACGACGGAGATCGACCCGGGGATGAGGACGCCACCGATGGTGGTGTCGTTCCTGAGTGCGGTGACGACCTCGAGGAGATCGCCGTCGAGCAGCTCGGAGTTGCGCCAGGGGAACTCCCGGGGCTGCCGGGAGACGACCACCTTGCGCAGGTCGCCGAGCTGCTTGGCGAACGGCGCGTCGTCGCCGCCCGCCGTCTCCCGGTCGGGCCACGCCCCGGCGAAGCTGTCGTAGGTCTCCCGGCCGAGGAGGAGCACGTCGGCGGCGTCGTAGTCCTCGTTGACGGCCCGGCCCATGTTGTCGTCGAAGTACGGGAAGTGCCAGTCGGGGTCGATCTCGGCCACGCCGTCGGCCGAGATGAAGAGTGTGGAGATGACCTTTGCCATCGGAAAGGTCCCTTCGAGTCGGAAGATGTCGCTTGTCGGACCGGCACAGCATCCCAAACCCGTCGGCCGCGCACCCGCCCATGGGCCACCCGCACCGCGTGTCGCTCCGTGGGCTGCCCGTCCTACCCACGCAGCGTGAAACGGTAGCGGCGGGTGGAACCGAGCCGGGTCTCCCCGACGCCCTCGAAGACGCCGCCGCACCGCTCGATCGTCCGGGCCGAGGCGACGTTGCCGGTGGCGCAGACGACCAGCAGCCGCTCCCGCCCGAGCGCACGCGCCTCGTCGAGCATCCGGCCCAGGGCCCAACTGGCCAGCCCTCGGCGTCGCGCGGACGGCCGGATGCCGAACCCGAGGTGGCCGGCCCACCGCGCGTGTTCGTCGCGGTCGTGGCGCAGGGCGATCGCGCCGAGCACCCGCTGGTCCTCGACGATCCAACGGTACGTGCCGCGATCATCACCGGGGTCGGGCGACCCCGACGGGCCCGGCGGTGGCGTCAACCGCGCCACCCAGGCGGCGAACCCGGATGACGAGTCCACCTCGTCGCCGGGGCGCAGGCCGAAGCCGTCCTCGTGCCACCCCGGCCCCCACTCCGCGTGCGCTTCCCGCCAGGCGTCGTACAGCTGGACGGCGGGTGCGATCAGCTCGGGCACCCGACGACGGTACCCGCGATCCGGCGGCTCGACCGGACGGGTGGGCCATCGTCACGGACTCTCGCCGGGCCGTCACCGGTGGTGCCGGAAAAGATCGTGGGGTGGGACTGAAACCGGGCGACGGTGTGGAGCGTCCTGAAGGGTGAGTCGGGCGGGACGTCGACACCGGGCCGGTGCGACGACGGACCTGCCGACCACGTCCCCAGGTGGAGGAGCGGACAATGGTGATGAAACGATGGCTCGCGGGTGCCGGGTTGCTGGCGCTGACCGGGGCGCTGGCGGCCTGTGCGGTGGACACCCGGCCCGGGGCCGACGGTGGGCAGGCGGCCCCGGCGCAACGGGACACCACGGCCGTGGCGGACAGCGTACCGGTGGGGTTGTCGGCCACGCCGCCGACGGCGACCAGGGCCCCACGCGGGTTCACCGGCACCCGGCAGTACACGATCGTCCGGGTCGGCGCGTTCGAGAGCGGCCTGTCGCTGACCGACTCCGGGCGGCTGGCCGAGGTCGACGACGACCAGGGCCGGCAGCTGTTCGTGCCGACCCCGCTGGGTGGGCAGAAGTACCTCGTCAAGTCGTACTCCCGGGCCAGTGCCGGCCCGCTCTGCTGGCGGGTGCATAATCCCGGCAACAGCAAACCGTTGGAGGTTCGGGCCGCCACGTGCAACGCCGATGATCCCCGCCAGCAGTTCGAGATCTTCGCCGCGACCGGCACCACGCCGTCCTACCTGATCAGCAACGCCGGGGCGTTCCTGCGGGACTCCGCACGCTCCGGCCTCATCCTCGAGGAGCTGGGTGACGCCCCGCCGACGAGCAGCTTCCGGTTCAACGACAACGGACCGGCGCCCGCCGCCCGCTGACGGCAGACCGGTCGGATCGGACGGGTGGGCCGCCCCGTCCGATCCGACCTGGGCAGGGTGGGTCCTGGGCGTGGCGGGATCGGATGCGACCGGCCGGGTGGAGAGCGTGATCGATGCGTGACGCCGAGGAGTTCGACGCCTTCTACGCCTCGTCGGCGCAACGGGTGCTGGGGCAGGTGTACGCGATGCTCGGCAGCCGTACCGAGGCCGAGGACGCGGTGGCCGAGGCGTACGCCCGGGCCTGGAGCCGGTGGGCGACGGTGCGGGAGTGCGACAGCCCGGAGGCCTGGGTACGCAAGGTCGCCTACCGGGTGGCGGTGAGCGCGTGGCGCAAGGCGGTGAACCGGGTCACGGCGCACCGGCGGGAGGCGACCGGGCAGCAGGTGGAACCGGTCTCCGTCGACCACGTGGTGTTGGTCGACGCGTTACGGCACATCCCCTCCGAGCAGCGCCGGGCCATCGTGCTGCATCATCTGGTCGGCCTCAGCGTGGCCGAGATCGCCGCGGAGACCCGGGCGAATCCGAACACCGTCAAGACCCGGTTGGCCCGGGGCCGTCAGGCCCTGGCCAGGTACCTGAGCGATGACGGACATCAGACGACGGCCGGGAGGAGCAATGGGGCCTGACGACATGCTCGACGAGGCCCTGCGCGGGCTGGCCCGACAGGCCGGACAGACCGGTCGGCTCGCCACCGTCGCCGAGGTCCGTCGGCGCGGTGACAGCCGGCGTCGGCGTCGACACATCGCGACCGCCGCGCTGGGCATCGCCCTGCTGGGGGCGGTGGGTGCCGGTGCCACCGTGGTCCACCTCGCCGGCACTGGGCGCACCACCCTGCCCGCCGGCCCGAGCGGTACGACGTCGGGCCCGACGCCGGGGGCCACCCCGTCCACCGGGCCGACCCCGGACACCTCGACCACCGGGGATCCGACGTCCGGGTCGCCCCGGGCCACCCCCAGGGGCACGCCCAGCGCCACCCCCAGCGGGTCGAAGAGTTCGGCGTCCACCGACCCGCTACGGCTCGGACAGCGCCGCTACGTCGTCCTGCGGTCCGCCGCGATGGAGTCCGTGGTGTCCCTGCTCGACGACGGCAGTCTCGGCGAGGTCGACGGCGACGAGGGGCGCAGCCTGTTCGTGTTCGTGCCCCAGGGGTCCGGCACCTATCTGGTCCGTACCGCCGAACCGAACGCCGAGGGTGACCGGGACTGCTGGCAGGTCCGGTCGGCGGGGTCGGAGCCGCTCACCGTCGTGGCGGCCGCCTGCTCGCCGGACGAACCGAGGCAGCTGTTCTCGATCGTGGTGCACAGCTCGGGCGGCGGCCAGCGGACCTACGCCCTCAGCAACAGCTCCGCGTACCTCCGGTACTCCAACCAGCGCGGGCTGATCCTGGAGGAGCTCGGCGACGCTCCCCTGGACACGGTGTTCCGGTTCGTGGACAACGGGCCCGCGCCCAAGTGACGACGGTCCGGGGCGCGGCGGCGTCCCGGCCGCTCACCTGTCCCGGCCGCTCACCGTCGGGGCAGTGTGGCCAGCCAGCGGTCCAGCTCGGTCGGGGAACGGAACAGCAGCACCGGTGGTCCCGAGGGGTCGGCCTGCCAGGCGCGCATCCGTCGCCGCGCCCGGCCGAAGGCGCTGACGTGCCATACCAGGATCGAGTCCCGGGACAGCACGCTGCGCAGTGACTCGCGGTTGCCGTTGCAGATCTCCTCCCCCGTCACCAGCCGGCCGAGGGTACGACGCAGCAGCCGGCCGAACGAACGCCAGCGGGGGTAGTCCAGGGCGACGACCAGGTCGGCGCGGGCCAGCGGCACGTCCCGCCACCCGTGGTAGGCCCCGTCGAGGATCCACCGGTCGCCCCGGCAGACCTGCGTGATGCGGTTGCGCTGCTCGGCGACCGGCACCTCGACCCAGCCGGGTTGCCACAGCAGGTCGTCGACCGGGTGCCACGGCAACCGCAACCGGTCGGCCAGCGCCGCCGCGAGGGTGGACTTGCCCGCGCCGTACACCCCGTAGACCAGGATCCGGGACGGTGCGCTCATCCGGGCAGCCTACGCAGCGGGTGCGGGGGCCGCTCGTCGTCTCCGGGTGGGGTTCGGCCCGGCGGGCACGCCGACGTCACGGCGACCCGACGCGCCGCCGGTACCGACACGGCGGGTGTCGATGCCTCTTGTCGGAATCTCCCGCCGTCCATTAGTTTGTTTAACATCCAGACCAACTAGCTTCGCCTCCACCTGCTCCACCCCGACCTGCGAACCCGCTACCCAGCCCTTCTCGAAGGGGGACCGATGACACCCCAGCAACCCGGCTCGACTGCCTCGCGCCGACACTTCCTCGGCCTGGTCGGCCTCGGCACGGCCGCCGTCGCCGGCGGACCCCTGCTCGCCGGGTGCTCCGAGAAGCCGGCCGGCTCCGGCGCCGCGCAGAACCTGGACGCCTACGCCGATCTGCTGCCGACGCACAAAGACCTGGCCCAGAGCATCAAGCCCGACATCATCGGCACCCGCCCGGTGCCCGACGGCTACACGAAGTACCCGACCTCGCTGGTCGACGCGATCACCGAGCGGCCCGGCACCAGCGGCAAGGAGATCACCGCGATGACCCCCGCCTGGGGTCCGGCCCCGCCCGGTGCGGCGCAGAGTGCCTACCTGCAGGCGGTGAACGCCGAGCTGGGCACCCCGGTCAACTTCACCATCCAGGACGGCAACACCTACGCCGACAAGCTCAACGCGATGCTCGGCGCCCGGGACGTCCCGGATCTGCTCTGCGTACCCCAATGGGAAGTGGAGAAGATCCCGCGCTTCGCCGAGGCGATCAAGGTGCTCTTCGAGGACCTCACCGACCACCTCAAGGGCGACGCGGCCAACGCGTACCCGATGCTGGCCTCGTTCCCCACCGGTGCCTGGCGCAACTCGCTGTGGAACGAGCGGCTGATGGCCGTGCCCAACCCGACCGACGGGCCGTTCCCCTGGGCGTTGTTCACCCGCAAGGACCTGCTCGACGCGCGCGGACTGGCGGTGCCGGCGTCGCTCGACGACCTGCTCACCGTGGCCAAGCAGGTCACCGACCCGGCCAAGAAGGTGTGGGCGTTCGACAACGTCTTCGACATGATCCAGATGTACCACAAGGTGCCGTCCGCCAAGCAGGGCTGGCGGCTGAAGGCCGACGGGACCCCGGAGTTCAAGTACGAGACCCCGGAGTACCGGCAGGCCGTCGAGGTGATGGCCAAGATCTACAAGGACGGTCTGGTCCACCCCGAGATCATCGCCACCAGAGGCGCGGACAGCGCCCAGTTGTTCGCCAAGAACGGCGCGATCGTCTTCACCCGCAACGGCGTGGGCTTCTGGCAGGGCGCCCAGGCCGAACACCAGAAGGTCAACCCGAAGCTGAACATCCAGCCGGTGCCGGTCTTCTCGGCCACCGGTGGCGACCCCCTGGTCTGGGGCGACGACGAGCCGATCTCCTTCACCTTCGTCAAGAAGGGCGTCGGCAAGGAACGGGTCGAGGAGCTGCTGCGGATCATGAACTGGTGCTCCGCGCCGCTGGGCACGCAGGAGGCCCAGCTGCGTGACTACGGGGTGGCGGGCAAGCACCACAACAGCACGCCGAACGGGCCGGTCAAGACCGACCTGGCGTTCAAGGAGATCGCCAACCAGTACTTCTTCATCAGCGGACGCAACCCCACCATCGGCCCGTACCCGGAGACCCCGAACTACGTGCCGGACCTCCTGACCTACTCCAACAACATGGTCAAGTACCTGGAGAAGGACCCCTGGGACGGGGTGAAGCTGGAGATGCCGGCCGCGTACAAGGCCAACCAGGTGCCCACCGAGGACAAGATCACCGACATGCTGCGGGGCCGCCGGCCACTCTCCGACATCGACGCCATCGTGCAGGAGTGGAAGGCCAACGGGGGCGAGGAAGCGCGGGAACTGCTCGCCAAGTCGCTGCCCAAGGCCGGGCGATGACCACTCGCGACACCACCGTCGCGGCCGGGTCCGACCGGACCCGGCCCGACGGGCCCACCCGGGCCGGGCGAGAACGCCGTCCCGCCCGTCGGCGGCGGGTGCCACTGCGCACCCGGCTCGCCCGGGACTGGCAACTGCTGGCCATGGTGACGCCCGGCTTCCTCGTCCTGCTGGTCTTCAGCTACCTGCCGATCCTGGGCAACGTCATCGCCTTCCAGGACTACAACCCCTACCTGGGGGACAACCCGTTGCAGGCGTTCGCGCGCAGCAACTGGATCGGCTTCGGGCAGTTCCAGCTGTTGTTCGAGGACTCGGCCTTCTGGGAGGCGTTCCGCAACACCCTGGCGATCACCGCGTTCCAACTGGTCTTCTTCTTCCCACTGCCGATCTTCCTGGCGATCATGCTGCACAACCTGCTCTCCAGCCGGTGGCGCACCTTCGTGCAGACCGTCGTCTATCTGCCGCACTTCTTCAGCTGGGTGCTCGTGGTCAGCTTCTTCGTCGCCATGCTCGGCGGCGCCGGCCTGCTGGCGCAGACCATGCGCGACGCCGGGATGCAGCCGTGGAACGTGATGACCAACCCGGACACCTTCATCATCCTGGTCACCGCCGAGGCGGTCTGGAAGGACGTCGGCTGGGGCACCATCGTCTTCCTCGCCGCACTGTCCACCATCGACACCAGCCTCTACGAGGCGGCGGCGGCCGACGGCGCCGGCCGGTGGCGCCGGCTGTGGCACATCACCCTGCCCGGCCTGCGACCGGTGATCGTGCTGCTGCTCATCCTGCGGCTGGGTGACGCGCTCTCGGTCGGCTTCGAACAGTTCCTGCTGCAACGTGAGGCGGTGGGCCGGCAGGCCGCCGAGGTGCTCGACACGTTCGTCTACCACTTCTCCATCGCCACCGGGAACTACGGCTACGGCGCGGCGGCCGGCCTGTTCAAGGCCGCGATCGGGCTGGGCCTGATCCTGGCCGCCAACCGGGTCGCCCACCTGCTCGGCGAACGGGGGATCTACTCGAAATGACCGAGACCGTCGCACTGCGGGCCCGCACCGGACGCGACCGCCGGCCGGTGTGGGAGGAGCCGCCGACCCGGATCGGCCAGGGGTTCAAGGCCGCCTTCCTGGGTCTGCTCGTGCTCAGTGTGCTCTTCCCACTCTGGGTGATCCTGGTGACCAGCCTGTCCTCCCGGGAGACCCTCGCCGAGGCCGGCGGCATCGTCGTCATCCCCCGGGGCATCGACACCGCGGCCTACGAGACGATCTTCGCCGGTGGGGCGGTCACCCGGGCGCTGTGGATCAGCACGCTGGTCACCGTCATCGGCAGCGCGCTGGCGTTGACCGTGACCGTTCTCGCCGCGTACGGGTTGTCCCAGCCGCGTTCGGTGGGCTACCGCTGGCTGCTGATCTACTTCCTGGTCCCGTTCCTGGTGTACCCGCCGTTGGTGCCGAAATACCTGGTGGTGACCGGGCTGGGCCTCAAGGACACCATCTGGGCGCTGATCCTGCCGCCGGCGATCAGCGTGTTCAACCTGGTGGTGGTGCGCGGCTTCTTCCAGGCCATCCCGCAGGAACTGCTGGACAGCGCCCGGGTCGACGGGGCGAGCCACTTCCGTACCCTGGTGCGGATCGTGCTGCCGCTGTCCCGGGCGGTCATCGCCGTGGTGGGGCTGTTCTACGCGGTGAGCTACTGGAACGTCTGGTTCGACGCGCTGCTGTTCATCGACCGCAACGACATGTACCCGATCCAGCGGGTGTTGCAGAGCTACCTGCTGGCCGGCCAGGCCCCGCACACCTCCGGCGGCAGCACCGGGGTGTCCATGCCACCGACCGAGGCGATCAAGATGGCGGTGGTCGTGCTCACCGTCGCCCCGATCGTCGCGGTCTACCCGTTCATCCAGCGGCACTTCATCAAGGGTGTGCTGATCGGCGCAGTCAAGGGCTGACCGCTGCGGCGGGACCGGGTCGACGGCCACACCGGCCCGCGTGCGACAGTGGCTGGTTGTGAGCACACTTGCCGTACGCGGGCTGACCCGCCGGTTCGGCGCGCTGGTCGTCCTCGACGACGTGCGCTTCCAGCTCGACGCGGGGCAGGTCGCCGTCGTCGTCGGGCCCAACGGCTCCGGCAAGACCACCCTGCTGCGCTGCGTCGTCGGGGCGGACCGCCCCGACGAGGGCGAGGTCCTGCTCGACGGCCGACGCTGCGACGAGACCGACCCCCGGGTCCGCGCGGCGGTCGCCGCCGCCCTCGACGACATCGACTTCTTTCCCGACCTGTCCGTCGTCGAACACCTCGAACTGCTCGCCTACGCCCACGGCGGCACCGCCGACCCGGTCGAGGAGGTGCTCACCGAGCTGGCTCTCGAACCGGCCCGCGACCAGCTTCCGGCGACCCTGTCCAGCGGCCAGCGCCGCCGCCTCGCCCTCGCCTCCTGCTTCGTGCGCCCGCGCCGGTTGCTCGTCCTGGACGAACCGGAGCAGCGCCTCGACGTCCGGGGCCGGGCCTGGCTGGCACAGCGGCTGCTGCGGGAGAAGGCAGCCGGCACGGCGGTGCTGATGGCGTCGCACGACACCGAACTGATCGACGCGGTCGCCGACCGGCGGATCGAGATCGGCGGCTGAGGTGACGTCGACCAGGACCTCCCCACCACCGGTGGTCGGGCCCACGCCCCGGCAGCTGCGGACCGGGCTGCGACGGGCCCGCCGCCGCCACCATCCCGGCTCGCTCGGCGAGGTGCTCACCGACGCCTACGTCGTGGTCCTGTTCGTCGCCCTGTACGGCTGGTTCGCGGTCGCCGCGATCCGCGACCACCTGACGGCCCCGCAGGTGACCCGGACCGACCCGGGCGACAGGTACTGGATCGCCGTCGCCGCCGTGACGGCGGGGGCCGGGCTCGTCTGGTGGGGCCTGCGGCTGACCGGGCCGCTGCTGGTCACCCCGGCCGCGCAGACCTGGCTGGTCAGCTCACCGGTGGACCGCCGGGCGTGGCTGCTCCCCCGGTTCGGTGGCCTGGTCGGCGGCGGCACCATCGGTGTCGGGCTGCTGGCGGTGGCAGCCGCGTACGCCGGTGGCCTCGACCGCCCCGTCGACCTGGGCTGGGCGGCGTTGGCCGGCCTCACCTGCGGGGCCACCGCGACCGCGTGGGCCGTCGTCGCCCAGAGCGTCCGCCCCACACCCCGCTGGGCGGGACGGCTCGGCGTCGGTCTGTCCGCCGTCGGGGCGACGATCGCGGTGCTGGTGGTGCTCGGGCACGCCGCCGGGTGGTCCCTCCCGCTGCCGCCGGTGCCGCTCACCGCCGGCGTCGGCCTGGTGCTGCTGCCGGTCGCGGTGGCGTCCACCGTCCGTGCGTACCGGCGGCTGCCCGGGGTGGACCGGGCGGCGCTGACCACGGGCGCGCAGTTCGCCAACGCCGCCACCACCGCCGCCGTGCTGCTGGATCCGTCGCTGCTCGCCGCGCTGGTGGAGAGCCGCCGGTGGCGCGGGATCGGCCTGGTGCGCGGGCGGCCCTTCCGTGCCGGTGGTCGGTTGCGGGTGCTGCTCCAGGCGGAGGTACGCCGGTTGTCGCGCCGCCGGGGTGCCATCGTCGGCTGGGCCGGGGCGCTGCTGACCATGTACGCCGTCGCGGTGGCGCTGCCGTCGATCGCAGGTCCCGCGCACCTGGTGCTGGCGTACCTGGCGACGGGCGGGCTCACCGGCGGGCTCCGCGCGATCAGCCGCGCACCGGGCCTGCGACGGTCCCTCGGCGGCAACGACGCCCTGTTGCGGCTGACGCATCTCGTCGTGCCGGGCGTCGGCGCCACCCTCTGGTATCTGGCCACCCTGCCCGCCCTGCGGCCGGCGCCCGTCCCGCTCGACGCGGTGCTGCTGCTCGGGGTCGTGACGGCGGCCTTCTGGGCCGGCACCCGCCCACCCATGCGGTACGGCGGGGCGGTGGTCAACACGCCGTTCGCGATGGTGCCCGTGGACCTGGTCCGTCAGGTGCTGCGCGGCCCGGACCTGGTCGCCGTGCTGGTGGTCGTCCAACTGCTCGCGGGGTGACGGTGGCGGCCTGGCGCTCAGCGGGCCGGCAGGCACACCTTCCCGGTGAACGCCGGGTCGGGTTGCCGGTTGCCCGCCCAGGCCGGGTTCGCCGCGATCGGCAGCGGCGGCGCCTGCCAGGCGGCGGCGAAGCTCTGCATCAGCGGGTACTCGGCCCGGGTGTGGGCGATCGGCTTGCCGGTCAGGAAGTCGATCAACCGGTCCTGGAGCAGCCTGCGGTCCAGCAGGCCACCGTGCACGCCGGGGATCTGGTAGACCGGAATCCGGCTGTACTCCCCCGGTGGCGCTTCGGTGGCCGTCGCGGTGGGCAGGAAGGCGACCATCCGGACCCCTGGCACGGGACACATCAACTGGTTGCGGTAGAACGGCGCGTCGTCGAGCAACGACCGGATGAACGGCTCGTCGGGGCCGCCGCCGACGTCGGCGAGCCCGAAGATGGCCCGCAGTTGCCAGCCGGTGACCACCCCCCAGCCCTCGTCGTGGTGCGGGGGCGGGTAGTAGGCCCGGCCGGCGTAGATCAACGGGCTGAACATGACGAGGATGTCGACCGTCGTGTCGTGTCGCCGGGCGAGATAGGTGCGGGCCACCATCGCACCCTCGCTCTCCCCGATCAGCGCCACCCGCCGCCCGGTGCGCCGGTGCAGCAGCTCCACCTGCCGGGTGAGCAGCGCCACGCTGTCCGCCATCGACCGGGTGGTGTCCGCCGACCGGTACGCGAGCGGCTTCCCGTCGGGGTCGAGCCCCCGGTAGGAGAAGCGCTGCACCCGGGGGTCGGACGGCTGCTCACCGCCGTAGTCCGAGCCGTAGCCGGTGAGCACGATCACCGCGTGGGTGACCGCGGCGGGCAGCGGTCGTTCCAGCACCGCCGTCCTGATCCACTGCTCGTTTCCCGGGACCAGCTCGGTCACCGGCGGGATGACCAGCGGCACGGCGACGGCCAGCAGCGCCGCCAGCGGGGTCACCGGCACCCGGGCCCAACGCACCCGTGAGGGCAGCAGCGCCGCCCGTACGGTCCGGTTCCACAGCACCCCGTTGAGCGCCCCCGCCACCCCGGCCACGGGCACCGTCCACCAGCCGGGCACCACCCAGCACAGCGCGCCGGCCACGGTGAGTACCACGAAGTTCAGCAGTGACCAGCCGACCAGCGAGATCGACGGCAGTCCACGCCACCAGTGCTCCACCACGGCCACCCGTTGCAGGAACGGCGCGAGCAGGAACATCGGCAGCAGCGACGCCAGCAGCACCCAGGACAGGGCGACCACCGACGCCGCCACCGAGATCGCCGCCCAGGGCGCGACGAACCCGCCGACCAGCACGCCGAGCACGACGTTGCGGCGCAGCAGCCAGCCCAGTGCCGGCCGGGGCACCCCGGCCGGCCAGGCCAGCAGCACCAGGCCGGTGGTGAACAGGCCCCGGGCGACCAGCACGTAGGTCAGCCAGAGCGCGAACTCCCACCACGACCGGTGGTAGACGTAGAGCCACCGCAGGTCGTGGTAGGTGTCGTACGGCCACAGGGCGGTGAGCTGCGGGGGGATGCCCTGGGCGGCCCGGAATCCGAGGGCGACCAGCACGGTGGCCTCGATCATCGGCACCAGGCTGGTCACCAGCAGCAGCCCGACGAACCTTCGGTTCAAGACCACCCCGTTCCGCCGCACCGTGCGCGATAGCGTCCCTCGCAGGCTCCACCGGAACGACGGCCGGCGTCGGCGAATCCGGCACATTGCCCCGGTTCGACCGACGCCGGGGTGTCGGCGACGACGCGACCGTGTCACCCGGACGCGCCGGCTGGCACGGCGGACGGCGGCCGGCCCGGGGTGCCCCGGACCGGCCCCGTCGTGGCTCACTGGACCAGGCAGACTCCCCCGTTGAACTGGAACGCGGCCGGGCGTGGGTTGCTCGCGCCGGAGGTGCCCTGGACGCCGAAGCTGACCGTGCCGCTCTGCGGTACGGTGCCGTTCCAGGCGGCGTTACGCGCGGTGACCGCGGACCCGGACTGGGTGACCTGCGCGTTCCAGGCGTTGGTGATCCGCTGGTCGGCGGCGAAGGACCAGGTCAACGTCCAACTGGTGACCGGGAAACCCAGGTTGGTGATGGCCACCTCGGCGGTGAACCCGCCGCTCCACTGGTTGGGCTGCCAGACGACCCGGCAGGAGACGGGCGGCGGGGTGCCCGGCGTCGTGGGCGGAGGCGGCGTCGTCGTGGGCGGGGGTGTGGTCGGCGGAGGCGTCGTCGGGGGTGGGGTGGTGGGTGGCTGGCTGGTGGGGGGCGGGGTGGTGTCCTTCGGCGGGAAGCGCAGGATGCGGTCGTCGGTCGACGCCGGGGTGCCACGCCCGTCCCGGTTGCTGGTGGTGACCCAGAGCCAGCCGTCCGGCCCGTACTCCACGGTACGCAGGCGACCGTACGCGCCGGTCAGCTCGGCGGCCGGGGTGCCGACCCCGCCGGTGCCGGTGAGCGGCACGGTCCACAGCCGGGTGCCGCGCAGGGCGGCGACGAAGAGCCGGTTGCCGGCGACCGCCGCGCCACTCGGGGACGCCTCGGCGGTCGTCCAGACCAGCAGCGGGTCCCGGAACCGTGGGTCGTTGGCCCGCCCCTCGACCGTGGGCCAGCCGTAGTTGCCGCCGGCCACGATGAGGTTGACCTCGTCCCAGGTGTTCTGCCCGAACTCGGCGGCGTAGAGCCGCCCCTGCGCGTCCCAGGTCAGGCCCTGCACGTTGCGGTGCCCGAGGCTGTAGACCAGGGAGCCGGCCGTCGGGTTGTCCGACGGCGCGGACCCGTCCGGACGCATCCGGAGGATCTTGCCGTTGCGGCTCTGCGGGTTCTGCGCGTTGGCCGTCTGCCCCGCGTCACCGACCCCGGCGTAGAGCATCCCGTCCGGGCCGAAGGCGATCCGCCCGCCGTTGTGGATGGTGGAGCGGGCCAGTCCGGTGAGGACCGGCTCCTGGTTCTGCGGGGCGCTGAGCCGGAACCGGACGATCCGGTTGTCGGTGGTGGTGGTGAGGTAGACGTAGACGTAGCCGTCCTGGGCGTACCCCGGGGAGACCGCGAGGCCGAGCAGGCCGCCCTCGCCGCTGGCGTTCACGCCGGAGATCTGGGCCACCTGTTCCGGGGCCTGACCGGGTCGGACCCGTACCACCTGGCCGGAGTTGCGCAGCGCGGTCAGGGCGCTGCCGTCGGGCAGGAAGTCCATCCCCCAGGGCACCGTCAGGCCGGTGGCGACCACCTGGGGGCGGGTGAAGTCGAAGTCGCCGACGGCCAGGGTCGCGGCGGCCGGGGCCGGGTCGGCCGGCGCGGCCCCGGCGAGCGTGGCGGTGCCGACGCCGGTGGCCGCCAGCCCCGCCGCGACCGCTGCCGCCACCATCGAACGGACTCTCACGTCGGGCACCTCCAGAGCAGTAAGTGACTTGTGTCAATATAGCCCGACCTCGGTGAAAGCCGCAGCGGTGGACGAACCCGACGCCTGCCGTCGGGTCCCCGCTGACCGCCGACCGGCGCGGCGGACCCGCCGTCGACCGGCGCGGCGGGCCTGTCGGGGGCGGCGGTTAGCATCCGCCGGTGACCCTCACCCCTGACGATCTGACCGGCTACGTCGAGCGGGACCTCGACGCCGATCTCGCCCGATGGTTCGCCGACCGCCCGCCCGTCACCGTTCCCGCCGGGACCCGCCCGGTGACGTCGCTGCTCGACCGCCTCCCGCCCCCGGCCGCCACGGCGTTGGCGGCGTTCGACCGCCGCGTGCGGTCCGGGCGGCTGCCCCAGTTCCTCGACATCTACGACTGGTCCTACGGCTTCGACTTCGCCGCCAACGACTGCCAACTCCTCGACGCCGACTACCGGCCGACGCTCACCGACGACGACGTCTACTCGATCGGCGCCGACGGTGGCGGCAACCTGCACGTGGTCCTCGCCACCGGGCAGGTCGGCCTCTGGTTCCACGAAGAGGAGGTCGTCGAGGGCGGCACCCGCTTCGACACCCTCGACGTCTTCCTCTGGTCGGTCGTGCGCTACCACGCGGTGCGGGCGGGCCGGCTGGAGCGGGCCGCCGTCGAGGCCGACTTCCGGTCGCTGGGCCAGGACGGCGCGCTGAGCCCGGAGGTCGGGCTGCTCAGCACGATGACCTGACCCGACACCCGACCCGGCACTCCCGCCGACCGGCGGCGACCCCCGGCAGGCCGCTCCGGGTGGCGGCCGTCAGGCGGCGGGGCGGCGGGGCACGCCGTCCGGCGCACCGGCCAGGCCGGCGTAGCGGCCCCGGTGGTAGAGCAGCGGCGTACCCACGTCGGCGTGCTGGATCAGCTCCGGCTCGGCGAGCACGATCGCGTGGTCGCCGACGGTCACCCGCTCGACCACCCGGCACAACAGCCAGGCCAGGGTGTCGTCGAGGATCGGCGCACCCTCCGGCCCAGCCTGCCACCGGGTCGGCGCGGCGAACCGGTCGATGCCGCTGGTGGCGAAGGTGCGGGCCAGTTCCTGCTGGTGGTGGCCGAGCAGGTGCACCGCCACGTGCCGGGTCCGGGCCACCGTGGGCCAGCTCGACGCGCCGAGGTCCAGGCAGAACGAGACGATCGGCGGGGCCAGCGACACCGAGGTGAACGAGGTGGCGGTGAAGCCGACCGCCGGGGTGCCGGGCGCGGTGACCACCACGACGGTGCTGGCCTGATGGCGCAGCAGCGCACGCAGGGCGTCGGCGTCGGCGTCGACCGGCGGGGGACGATGGTCGGGCTCGGTCATCTGGGTGCCTCCTACGCGGGCATCGGCGGGGTCACGGCGGCCCGGCGGACGGCCGGTGCCCTCGGGCGTCTCCTCGACCCGCCGTCGCACGTCGGCCGGGTCGCGCACCGCTCGTCCGGGAGTTGCTCGGGAGCTGCTCGACTGACGGCTGCTCGACTGGGAGCTGCTCGACGGCGACCGGCAGCCGGTTCTCCCCCCGGCGGCGACGGACGGGGCGGCGGCACGCCGGTCAGGCCGCGTCGGGCATTCCGGGACAGCGTTGCGCGGCGACCCGCATCAGGTCGACGACCCGACGGGAGGTGAACGGCCGGAACAGCCGGACGGGAAGCATGGATCCGATTTTCCTATCAAAGCGATAGGATTTCAAGCCCCCCGACCGGAGCCGTCCAGCCCGGAGGGTCACCACCTGGCCGGAGCCGTCGGGCCCGAGTCACCACCAGGGTCGGAGCGGCCCGGCCCAGGGGGCACCACCTGACCCCGCACCACTGCGCAGCCCGCCCCGCACCGGGTCACTGCCGCAGGGTGAGGGTGACGGTGCCGGTGGCCGCCCCGGACGGATCCACCACGACGGTGTAGACACCGGTGGCCGGCAGGACGGTCGCGTCGATGCCACCGGCACCGTTGACCACGCAGCCGGTGCCCACCGGCACCCCGTCGGGGCCGCGCAGTTCCAGCGGCGAGCACTGGTCCGGCAGGGTGGCGTCGGTGGCCGTCACGGTCACCGACGTGCCGGCCGTGCCGGTGAACCGGTAGCCGAGCACCGCGCCGGGCCGGTCGACGGTGGCGACGACCGGCGGTCCGTCGAGCGCGATCGGGTCGAACCGGTCCCCGGTGACGAACAGCCGCAGCGCCACCGTGCCGACGGTGCGGTCCACCGGGTCCACCAGCACGGTGTACGTGCCGTCGGCGGGCAGCACCGTGCCGTCGATGTCGCCGGTGCCGTTGACGACACAGCCGCTGCTGAGCCGCTGTCCGTCGGGATCGCGCAGCTCCAACGGGGAACACTGGTCCGGCAGGGTGCTCTCCGGCACCTCGACGAAGACCCGCTGGCCGGCGACGCCGGTGAACCGGTACCGGGCCCGGCCGCCCGGCCCGGCGATCGTCACCGGGACCGCCGGCCCGTCCGGTCGCAGGGTGCCGGTGACGTCCCGGGCCGCGTAGACCCGCACGGCCGCCCGACCGGTGCCCCCGGCGGCGGCGTCGACCACCACCGTGTAGTTGCCGTCGCGGGTGAGTTCGGTGCGGTCGACGAGGCCGCGTCCGTCGATGTTGCAGCCGCTGGCCAGCTCCGTCCCGGTCGGGTCGAGCAGCCGGTACGGGGAGCAGCGGTCCGCCAGGCCGGGCGCGCTGACGTCGACGAACACGGCGTCGCCGGCCCGGCCGCGGAAGGTCAGCGGGTCGCCACCCGGGGTCAGCGCGCCGGTGGCGATCGGTGTCGCGGCGATCGGCGCGTCGGCCGGCGGGGCGATCCGCTCGGTGCCGACGCCGCTGACCGCGAACTCGGGACGGCCGGTCACGGCCACGTCGAAGACGCACTCGGCGAGTTGCCAGGGGTCGGTGATCCCGGCCCACCGGCACACCTGCTCGGCGGCGGCCCGCCGGGCCGGGTCGAGGTCGTCGAGGGTCACCGCCCGCTCCGGGAAGCCCCGATCGGTGAACGACCCGGTGTCCTGGCCGTCGGGGTAGCTGAACAGGGAACTGTCCCGGGTGACCCGCCAACTGTCCGCGTACGACGGGTAGAGCTTCGCGAACGGCGCGGGTTGGGGCAGGGCGGCACCGGACGGCGCGGCGATGTCGTCGGTCGGGTCGCCGTCGAAGTCGCCGAGCAGTCCCCGTACCTTCCCCGCCCGGCTCGCCGCCAGCTTCGTCAGCACCCGGTAGCCGTAGGGGCCGATCTGGTCGACGGCGGCGGCGGAGCCGTCGGGCCAACCCAGGTCGTAGCCGTCGGCGGCACCGGTGTCGGAGTCCCGGCGGGTGAGCGTGCCACCGCCGGGCAGGGCCGTCTCCCCTGGCGGCGGGACGCGGACGGCACCGTCGACGCGTACCTCGGTGTCGCCGTCGACCAGGGTGAGGGCGACCCGGTGGGCGCCGATCCGGACGGCGACGGCGGTGTTGACCGACACCGTCCGCGAGTCGCCCATCGGCGTCTGCCGGACCTGCACCGCCAGCGGGTCACCCGAGGTGGAGCCGACCAGCACGAATTCGCCGACGGCCTGGAAGTCGTAGTAGTGCCGGTCGAAGGTGACCAGGTGCGGGTCGCCGTTGGTGCCGCCGCAGTCGCCCCCGTCCTCGCAGAGCTTGACCGGGCCCTTCGGCGGTGGGGTCTTCTTCGCGGGCTTCCTGCACTCGTCGAGGCTCTTCGGCAGGGTCTTGCCGTCGTACTCGGTGCGCGCCGGCAGACCCTTGGCCGCCCGGTACCTGTTCTCCGCCAGGGTCGCCTTGACCTCGGCGGTCTTGATCCCGGTGCCACCGCAGTCGCCCTGTGGCACCGCGTCGCGGGAGATGTCGTCGGAGTGGTTCAGCTCGTGGTAGAGCGCCGCGCACGGGTCCCGGGCGATCCCGTCGCCGTACGGGTCGACCGAGGTCGGGTTCCAGGTCACCGTGGACGACCCCTTGCCGTCCTTGCTGTCCGGGGTCTCGAAGGACCCCGACCCGCCGGGGGTGGGGATGATCCGCACCCGGGGGGTCTTGGTGTCCTTGAGCCGGGGCAGGATGCCCGCCGGGTCACCGCCGGCCGCCGCGAACCCCTGGAGGCAGCCGTCGACCGCCGCCTGGAAGTCGACGCCGCTGACCGGCACCCCGGCGCTCGGGTCGACCTGGTAGTCGGCCCGGGCCGGCCCACCGGTGCCCCCGACGGCGGTCCCGACGCCGACGAGCAGCAGCGCCACGACGAGCGCCGGGCGACGGCGACCACGCCGCAGGAGCAGGACGGCCAGCCCGCCCACGACGACCAGCAGCAGCACCGCCCCGCCGAGCAGCCAGGGCCACCACCCCCGGCCGGCCGGGCCGTCGGCGACGGTGAAGCTGGTGGTCCGCAGCGCCGTCGCGCCCGTGCACGGGGTGTCGAGACCGGTCACCGGCAGCGCCGTCCAGTTCGCCGTCACCTCGTAGACCCCGGGTGCCCCGACCGGCCAGAGGGTGTCCAACCCGCCGCCGTCCGGGGTCGCCGCCACCGACCGCAGCACGACGGCACCGGCGTCGGTGCCGTCGTGCATCCGGGTGCCGGCCAGCGGCACGGTCACGCTCGCACCGGGTTCCACGGTCGTCGTGCCGGCGGTGGCGGCGGCCCCGATGCCGTCGCCGTAGAAGCTGCGGCCCAACGCCGGCACCAGTTCCTGACCGTCGCGGCGGACCGAGGTCACCTGCACGGTGCCGTCGGCCACGGTGGCCAGGCCGCAGGCCGCGCCGGTGGCGTTGGTGACCGTGAGCGTCAACCGGATCGCCTCGCCCGGGGCGTATCGCGGGGCGGTGGTCCGCAGGTCCAGCCCGAGACCCTCGCCGGCCGGCGCGGCGCAGGCCGCCCCCGGCCCCGCCGCCAACGCCGCCAGGAGGACGGCGAACCCGCCGGCGAGTCGCACGATCAGCTTCATGCGCGGCACTCTAGGACCGCGACGCCCACCGCCCGCGCGACTGTCGTGCATCGGTCGCCGCCGCCCCGGCCGGTCCTACGGCACGCGGGTCACCCCGGCCGCCCGTCGACCCACGGACGCCCCACCGTCACGAGGCGATCACCTCGCGCAGCCGGGCGGCGAAGCCCGCGGGGTCGTCGGTGAAGCCGATGTGCCCACCGGGGAACATCGTGGGTGGCACCCCCAGGGCGGCGGCCAACGCCCGGGAACTACGGTCGCACAGTTCCCCGGCCGACTCCTCGCCGAGGCCGACCAGCACCCGGGTGGGTCCGTCGCGCAGCGCGGCGACGTCCGGCTGGTAGCGGGTCGTGCCTTGCAGCGTGTGCAGGTACTGGTAGCGCTCGTCGGCGGCGTCCTGCGGGTCGGGGTCGCGGCCGAACATGCCCTGGATCATCTCCTCCGGCATGGCGATGTTGGCGTTGGCGAGGAACTTCCGCCATGCGCCCAGCCGGTCCCCGCGCCGGTAGGTGGCGACCATGTCGTCCTCCCGGGCGAGGAGTTCCTCCCGGTCGTCGAGTAGGAGCAGCAGCGGCGGTTCGTGGGCGATCACGGTGTGCGCCGCCTGCGGGTGGGCGTGGGCGAGCGCCAGCACGGTGACCGCGCCGCCGCTGGAGCCGAGCACCGCCGCCGGACCGGCGTCGAGGTGGGCCAGCAGCCGGGCCAGGTCGTCGGCGCGTAGTTCGGGCGTGGAGTCCTGCTCCGGGTCGTGCAGCCGACTGCGGCGGATGCCGCGCGGGTCGGTGGTGAGCACGGTGTGGTCGGCGGCCAGCAGGTCGGCCAGCGGGGCGAACGCCCGGGCGTCCATCGGGGCGGCGACCAGCGCCACCAGGGGGCCCTGGCCGCGTACCTCGAAGTGCAGGGTCCCGTCGGGGACGGCCAGGGTGGCGGTGGTCACCGGGATGGTGGTGGGACTGCTCATGATCGGGTCCTCCGGGTCGTGACGTGCGGCTCTTACACGGTGCAGACTCCCGGCGTGGGGCAGAATCGTCGGTCGTGAGCATGATTCTCGCCGACATCACGGCCGACGACCATGAGGCGACGCTGACCCGGGCCCGGGGCGGGGACGACGCCGCGTTCACCACGCTCGTCGCGCCGCTGCGGCCGGAACTGCACGCGCACTGCTACCGGATGCTCGGTTCCCCGCACGACGCCGACGACGCGTTGCAGGAGGCGCTGCTGCGGGCCTGGCGGGCGCTGCCCCGGTTCGAGGGGCGCAGTTCGCTGCGGACCTGGCTCTACACCGTGGCCACCCGCACCTGCCTGGACCTGTCCACCGGGCGGGGCCGTCGGGCGTTGCCGGTCGACCTGGGGCCGGCCAGCGAACACGCCGTGCCGGGCAGCGTCGCCGCCGACCACGTCCGGTGGCTCGGCCCGTATCCCGACGCTGCCCTGGTCGCCGGCCCGGCCGCCCCCGACGCCCGCTACGAGCAGCGGGAGGCCGTCGAGTTGGCGTTCGTCGCCGCGCTGCAACACCTGCCCGGCAACCAGCGCGCCGCGTTGCTGCTGTTCGACGTGCTCGGCTTCACCGCCGCCGAGATCGCCGCCATGATGGGCACCTCCGCCGGTTCGGTCAACTCGGCGTTGGCGCGGGCCCGCCGGGTCGTCGCCGAGCGGGTGCCGGCCCGCAGCCAGCAGCGGACCCTCCGCACGCTCGGCGACGCCCGGCTGCGGGAGGTCGCCGCCGGCTACGCCGCCGCTTTGGAGAACGGCGACGCCGACGCCCTGGTCGCCCTGCTCACCGAGGACGTCACCTGGTCGATGCCACCGCTGCCGCACTGGTACGCCGGCCGCGACGCGGTGCTGGACTTCGCCCGGACCATGCCGTTGGGCAGTTGTGGCAGCTGGCGACACGTGTCGGTGGCGGCCAACGGGCAACCGGCGGTGGCCAACTATCTGCGCCCGGGCGACACCGGCCCCTACCTGCCGTGGTCGATCACGGTGCTGACGGTGCGCGACGGCCGGATCGCCCAGCTCGTCTCGTTCCTCGACGACACCCTGTTCCCGGCGTTCGGCCTACCGGCCACCCGCTGACGGCCGGGGCCGGCCGGTGGACGTGGCTGCGCCCACCGGCCGGCCCCGCGCCAGGGCTCAGGCCAGCGGCGTGGTGAGGGTGTACGAGGCGTCCCCGGCGAAGGTGCTGCCGGCGGCGTACGGGTCGACCCGCAGCACGTAGTCGTAGTGGCGCAGGTAGCGGCCGGGGTGGTTCCACGACTCGAACGAGTAGCTGCCGCCCCCGGCCAGCCCGGTGCGGCTGCAGAAGGTGGCGTCCCCGGCGAAGACGGCGCTGCCGTCGTTACCGGCGAGCCGCATCGTGAAGTCCCAGTGCCGCAGGTAGGAGCCGTTGACCGCGCGGAACGAGTAGCAGGACGCGTTGGCCAGCCCGGGGACGATCTGGAAGGTGGCGTCCTGCCGGTCGGCGAGCGGGCTGCCGCTGCCCAGCACGTCGATGCGGGCGACGTTGTCGCGGTGGCGGACGTAGCGGTCGGGGAAGTTCGCCGAGCGCAGCGAGCGGTTGCCGGTGGGCGGGGCGGAGTTGTCCCCGACGCTCTCCCGCAGCACGGTGAAGTGGCGCACCGTGCCGGACAGCCCGGCCAGTTCGGTCTTGCCGGTGAAGCCGTACAGGTCGCTGCTGTCGGCGGAGTAGTAGCGGCCGGCGCCGTACTGGTCGAAGTAGATGCGCCACCGGTTGTCGGGCAGCCGGACCAGGGCGGGGCCTTCCAGGCCGGAGCCCCAACCGGCCCAGTTGCCGGTGCCGACCCAGCTCCACGGGCCGGTCAGCGCGGGGGCGGTCGCGTGCTCGATGTACTTGGTGGTCTCGTTCTTCATGAAGTTGTGGTAGGTGTTGCCGACCTTGACGATGAAGCTGTCGATGTGGTTGGTGCCGATGCCGGCGAGTGCCGCCGGGGCGCTCCACGCCGACAGCGCCGCGTTCGTCGCGGTGATCCGGTACGGCTGGAACTGCCCGGCCGTGCCGGTCTGCGACACGGACACGACGATGTGCACGCTGCCGTCGCTGTCGACGAACCACTCCGGGGCCCAGGTGCTGCCGTTGGCCGGCGCGACGGAGATGGTGACGTTGCGCTGGAACGTCCAGGTCAGGTAGTCGCTACTGCGGGCGATGCCGATGGTGTTGCCGGTCCAGCCGGTGGTGTAGACGAGGTAGTAGTAGCCGTCGGTGTGCCGGATGACGCTGGGGTCGCGGACCAGCCCGGACGGCGGGGTGTAGGCGTTGGCCCGCTGGAGGGTGAACCGGGTGGCGTCGGCCGAGTCGTAGACGTACATGTTGGATTCGCTGCTGTTGGTGAACGCGGTCATCAGGTAGTGCGGGACCGGCCCGGCGGCGTTGGCCCGCGCGGGTGCGGCGACCAGCAGGCCACCGAGCATGCAGAGCACCGCCGCCAGAGCGGCGTACCGGAGACGTCCCATCGACGCACCTCTTCCCTATGAATCGACAGCTGTCATCCTGCACTATTGCCAAGGGTTTTCGTAAGTGTTGCGATAAGCCATGGCCCGGACCTCCCGCGACATCCGCTCCGCCAACCGCCTCACCGTCGTGCAGCAGGTCGTCGCCGCCGGCACCACCAGCCGGCAACGCCTCGCCGCCGACACCGGCCTCAGCCTCGGCACCGTCGCCACCCTGGTCGGCGAACTCACCGCCCTCGGGCTGCTCACCGAAGCCGGCCGGGAGGACTCCGGTGGCGGCCGGCCCCGTGGCCTGGTCACCGCCGACCCGCACGGCGGACTGCTCGTCGGTGTCGACGTCGCCGAGACGTACGTGCACGTCGACCTCTTCGACACCACGCTGACCCGGCTGGCCGGGGCCGAGGAGCCGCTGCACCCGCTGGAACGCCGCCCCCACCAGGTGGTCCGGCACATCGTCAGCGGTGTCGACGCCGTCCTGGCCGGCACCGACGCCCGGGTGCTCGGCGTCGGCGTCAGCGTCCCCGGGCAGGTCGACCGGGAGGGCGGCGTGTCGGTGTTCGCACCGAACTGGGACTGGCACGACGTACCGCTGCGGGACCTGCTCGCCGACGGCCTGGCACTGCCGCTGCACCTGGACAACCCGCTGCGCGCGGCGGTGCTCGCCGAGCTGTGGGCCGGGGCCGCCCGGGGCCGCGACGACGTCGCCGTGATCAACCTGGGCACCGGCGTCGGCGCGGGCCTCGCCTTCGGCGGCACCCTCTACCGGGGTGGCAGCAACAGCGCCGGCGAGTGGGGGCACACCACCCTGGTCCTCGACGGGAGGCTGTGCCGGTGTGGCAGCCGGGGCTGCGTGGAGGCGTACGTCGGTGCGCCCGGCATCATGCAGACCCTGCGCGACCTGGCTCCGACCAGCCCACTGCTGCACCCCGAGGACCAGACCGCCACCCTCGACGTCCTCGCCGCCGCACTGGCCGCCGACGATCCCACCGCCGCCAAGGTGGTCGCCGAGACCGCCCGCTACCTCGGCGTCGCCGTCGCCGACCTGGTCAACCTGATCAACCCGGAGGTCGTCGTGCTCAGCAGCTGGGTCGCCGACCGGCTCGGCGACCGGCTGCGCGACGAGGTCCGCACCGTCGTCGCCCAGCACGCGCTGCGTCGCCCGCTCGCCGCCACCGAGATCGTCCGCTCCCCCGTCGCCGGCAACCCGGTCAGCCTCGGCGCGGCGACCCTCGCCCTGGAGGGCTTCCTCACCAGGGGACGGTAGCCCGCCGCACCGGCGTCGCGGCGTCGACCAGGTCCGTCGATGCTGCTGACGCCCCCGGTGCCGGAGGCGGCTGCTCCCCGCCGCCCCCGGCACCGTCGGGTCCGCGCCCCGCCCGCCCCGCCGGACCGTCCCCGCGACCCGGCCCGGCAGGCCCCGGTCACGCGGCCCGGCGGGCGCAGGGCGAGCCGGCCGGGGGTGGTTCCGGCGGGGGCAGGGCGGCGTCAGCGGGCGACGTAGGCCGCGAGGTGTTCGCCGGTCAGGGTGGAGCGGGCGGCGACCAGGTCGGCGGGGGTGCCCTCGAAGACGACCCGCCCGCCGTCGTGGCCCGCGCCGGGACCGAGGTCGATGATCCAGTCGGCGTGCGCCATCACCGCCTGGTGGTGCTCCACGACGATGACCGAGGTGCCGCCGTCGACCAGCCGGTCGAGCAGGCCGAGCAGCTGCGCCACGTCGGCGAGGTGCAGCCCGGAGGTCGGCTCGTCCAGGACGTACACCCCGCCGGCCTCGGCCATCCGGGTGGCCAGCTTGAGCCGCTGCCGCTCGCCGCCGGACAGGGTGGTGAGCGGTTGACCCAGGCGCAGGTAGCCGAGCCCCACGTCGACGAGCCGGCCGAGGACGGCGCTCGCCGCGGGGATACGTGCCTCGCCCGCACCGAAGAACTCCGCCGCCTCGGTCACCGACATCGCGAGCACCTCGCTGATGTCCCGACCGCCGAGGCGGTACTCCAGCACGGCGGCCTGGAAGCGGCGACCCTCGCACTCCTCGCAGACCGTGGCGACCCCGGCCATCATCGCCAGGTCGGTGTAGATGACCCCGCCGCCGTTGCAGCCGGGACAGGCTCCTTCGGAGTTGGCGCTGAACAGCGCCGGTTTCACCCCGTTGGCCTTCGCGAACGCCTTACGGACCGGGTCGAGCAGACCGGTGTACGTCGCCGGGTTGCTGCGCCGCGACCCACGGATCGCCCCCTGGTCGACCACGACCACCCCGTCACGCCCCGCCACCGAGCCGTGGATCAGGGAACTCTTGCCCGACCCGGCCACCCCGGTGACCACCACCAGCACGCCCAGCGGGATGTCGACGTCGACGTCGCGCAGGTTGTGGGTGTCCGCGCCGCGTACCGGGAGCACGCCCGACGGGGTGCGCACCGTCGGCTTCACGGCGGCCCGGTCGTCGAGGTGCCGCCCCGTCAGGGTGCCGCTGTCGCGCAGCCCGGCGACGGTGCCGGCGAAGACCACCTCGCCACCGGCCGAGCCGGCACCCGGGCCGAGGTCGACCACGTGGTCGGCGATCGCGATGGTCTCCGGCTTGTGCTCCACGACCAGCACCGTGTTGCCCTTGTCCCGCAACCGCAGCAGCAGACCGTTCATCCGCTGGATGTCGTGCGGGTGAAGCCCGACGGTGGGCTCGTCGAAGACGTAGGTGACGTCGGTCAGCGAGGACCCCAGGTGGCGGATCATCTTGGTCCGCTGCGCCTCCCCACCGGACAGGGTGCCCGCCGGGCGGTCCAGCGACAGGTAGCCCAGGCCGATCTCCGCGAACGAGTCGAGGAGCCGTTGCAGCCCGGTCAGCAGCGGGGCCACCGAGGGTTCGGCGAGGCCGCGCAGCCAGTCGGCGAGGTCGCTGAGCTGCATGGCGCAGACGTCGGCGATGTTCTTCCCGCCGATCTTCGACGACCGGGCCTCCGGGCCGAGGCGGGTGCCGGCGCAGTCGGGGCAGGTCGTGAAGGTCACCGCCCGCTGCACGAACGCCCGGATGTGCGGTTGCAGGGTGTCGACGTCTTTGGCCAGGTACGACTTCTGGATCTGCGGGATCAGCCCGGCGTACGTCAGGTTGATGCCGTCGACCTTGATCCTGGTGGGCTCCCGGTACAGCAGGTCGTGCAGCTCGGTCTTCGTGTACCGGCGGATCGGCTTGTCCGGGTCGAAGTAGCCGCAGCCCCGGAAGATCCGGCCGTACCAGCCGTCCATGCTGTAACCGGGGATGGTCAGCGCGCCCTCGTTGAGTGACCTGCTGTCGTCGTAGAGCGCCGACAGGTCGATGTCGGTGACCGCGCCCATCCCCTCGCAGCGCGGGCACATCCCGCCGAGCCGGTGGAAGGTCGCCTTCTCGGTCTTCGTCCGGCCGGCGCCCCGCTCGACCGTGATCGCGCCGCTGGCCCGCACCGAGGGAACGTTGAACGAGTACGCGTTGGGCGGGCCGATGTGCGGCTGCCCCAGGCGGCTGAACAGGATGCGCAGCATGGCGGTGGCGTCGGTGGCGGTGCCGACGGTGGAGCGGGCGTTCGCCCCCATCCGCTCCTGGTCCACGATGATCGCCGTGGTCAACCCGTCGAGCACGTCCACCTCGGGCCGGGCCAACGTCGGCATGAACCCCTGCACGAAGGCGCTGTAGGTCTCGTTGATCAACCGCTGGGACTCGGCGGCGATCGTGCCGAACACCAGCGAACTCTTGCCCGACCCCGAGACCCCGGTGAACACGGTCAGCCGGCGCTTCGGGATCTCGACGTCGACGTCACGCAGGTTGTTCACCCGCGCGCCCTGCACCCGGATCAGATCGTGGCCGTCGGCAGCGTACGACCCCGGCGAGCGGCCCTGCGTCATCGCGTCTCCCCCTCCGTCGGGCGGGTCCGGCCCGCACCCCCTGCCCGCCTGATCCTCCCCTGCCCCGCCCCACCGCCCCGGGCCGGCCCACATGACCAACTCGATGTCGGCGATCCGGCGGGATCGCTGCGGTGGGATACCGCCGGATCGCCGACATGGTGAACGACCCGTCTGCCCGGGCCGGGACGGTCAGTCCAGGATCGCCGTCGCCTCGACCTCGACGAGAACGTCGGGCTCGAAGAGGTGGTCGACGCCGATGAGCGACGACGGGGGCAACGGCTGCGGCAGGCCGAGTTCTCCCGCGACGTCCTCCACCCCGGCCATGAAGTCGCCGATCCGCTCCGGCGACCAGTTCGTCACGTAGAACGTCAGGCGCACGACGTC
Source organism: Micromonospora sp. NPDC049081 (assembly GCF_040648835.1). Classification (NCBI taxonomy): domain Bacteria; kingdom Bacillati; phylum Actinomycetota; class Actinomycetes; order Micromonosporales; family Micromonosporaceae; genus Micromonospora; species Micromonospora sp. NPDC049081. Next base: position 271,602 of record NZ_JBEZEK010000006.1, read on the forward strand.
GGCGAAGCCCGCGCCGGCACCGCCCAGCCCGTACCCCGTGTTGCGCAGCGCCTGGGCGACCTGACCCCGCAGGTCGCCGGTGGCGACCGGCCGGCCGGCCTCGTCGCGGCTGATCTGACCGGCCACGTGGACGTGGCGTGACCCCGACGCGACCGCGACGTGGTGGTAGGGAACGGGCTGCATCATGCCCGGTGCGGAGAAAAGCTGGACACCCATCTGAGTTCCTCCCTTGTTGGTATCTCATGGATACCTGGTGCTCCGAAGAAACTTCAACGAGACTAGGTGTCATGCCGGAAACCGCACCCCTGCCGGAGGAAGCCCTCCGGATCACCCCACCCCACCGCGAACTACTGGACCAGGTCCTCGACAAGTGGTCGATGGAGGTGCTCAACCAGCTCTGCGAACGGCCCTCCCGGTTCAACGAGCTGCGCCACGCCATCCCCACCGTGTCCCAGAAGTCACTGAGCGCCACCCTGCGCCGGCTCGAACGCAACGGCATCGTCGCCCGGCACGTCCTGTCGTCGCGGCCGGTCGCCGTCGAGTACCGCATCACCCCGCTGGGCAAGACCCTCCGGCACCCGGTCGACGTGCTCCTCGACTGGGCCGGACAGCACCTGCCCGCCATCGAGGCCGCCCGCCGGTCGTACGACGAGACCAGCTGACGGCGCGGGACCGCGCCGCCTCCCCGGGGTGACGCTCAGACGAGGCGCCGGAGGCGTACCTTCGGGTACTCGTTCCTGAGATGGCCGTGCTTGTGCTGGCGGACCTCCTCGTTCCACACCTCCTGGCCGTAGTCCGGGTCCGGCGGGACCCACCGGTGCGAACCGTCGCTGTAGTGGTACTCCGCGTCGCAGGATGCTCATCGGGTCCAGCCGAGGAAGCGGTGGTGCAGCCGGCCGGCGGGAAGCACGGCAAGGTCCCGGCCGGCGGTGACGAGCTGGGTAGCCAGGTAGAGCGCGAGGGCCACCCGGGCGTCCCGGTACTCGGCCAGTAGCTGCCGGCGAGCCGGCCCACAGGGCCAGTCGGTGCCGCAGCCGCCACAGGTCCAGGCCGGCGGGACCGGTTGATGGTTCGTCACCGGGGATCGTCCTGATCGGGCCAGTGACCACGGTTGATCGGGATGCGGTGCCGGCTGCGGCAGGGCAGGTCAGCGCCGCAGCGGCAGATCCACCGCCCAACGCCGCCAGGACCAGGCCGGCCGGTGCCGGCGGGCGAGGGTCAACGCCACCGCCGCGACATACCCGTCGTACGAGACGCGTCTCATCGGTTCACCCATTGGGGATGACCGAAACCCTGCCGGGCGTCGGGGTCTTCGTCGCTGAATGACCTCCCAGTTAGACCTGCACCGATCTCCACGCCTTTCGACGCGGCACGACGTCGACGCGCCATGGCCTGACTCCTTGCCACCCAGACAACCGACCCGGTCTTGTGAGCTGACATGAGACGAATGTTGAGCTACGAGGGCATTCCTACACCATCCTCTGCAGTCCGTGACTATCCGTTGCGATCGTCGCGGGCTGCTCACCACCCTGGGTGGAGGTTGAGGTAGATCCGGGACCATGACCACATGGATGAGGCTCAACGACGGCGGAAGCACCAGCAGCACGTAGCATCTTGGCTCCAGGTCGTCGCCACCCTGCAGACCGAAGGCTGGGAGGCACAGGTGACTTGTTCTGCAGCTCCGGTGCAGATAGAAGGATCTCTGCCCAACGGCGAGCGGTTCCACTTCCGCGCCCGGCATAGTGACGTGTCGTTGGGCATCGGAGGTGACGACCCGGCAGACCTTCCCGAGTGGGAAAACAGAGAATCGCACGAGGAAGCCAGCTACCTGCCCGCTGTCGTCGGCGAGGCCATCGTCAGACGGCTTGTTCGCCGCTACCTGGAGGAGCGCTAGCGAGCGGACGAGCACCGTCAGCTGGGAAGCTGAGAGCGCAGGCTTGGCAAGCGGACTGATCCGCACAGCGGATGACAGGTGACGCCCCGCAGCGTCAGGCGGAAAGTGTCCGTTCGGCCAGTCGAGGCCACCGAACCTGACTGGCGTCGACCGCTGCATCGGGCACGCTGCGGACACGGCCGGCTGAGCGCCTACGCTGATGTCATGGAAGGCATCGGGGCTGGGGTCATGTTGCTGTGCGGCGCGCTGAGTTGCCTATTCGCCTGCCTCATGCTCTCCGCCGTCGCAGCGGCATGGGCCACTCGACCCGAAGCCAGGCGCTGACCCTAAAGGTCGACGTCTGCGTCCCGCAGGAACCAACAGCCGCCATGACCTGCGCCAGCAGAGGGTTAAAGCTGCCGGCACGGTCCACCGAGTCCGCAGACGTCAGGAGTTCGCCCGCGTCCAACGTCACTCAGTTGGTCACCCCTGATTCCGGTCCGCGCGTCACTTGGCGTTTAACTGTCGCCGAGCTGTTGGCCGGTCCGGCGAAGTAGGTCAACTCGGGCGCTCAGATAGGGACACAAGAGGCGTTGATGGTCTTCACTGGGCACTGGTGGTCCGCCTCTGACGGCCTGGCGACGGCCTGGCGACGGCCTGGATGCGGCCCAGCAGGGATGGGCGTCGGCTGATGTTGGCGCCTCGCCCTATGCTCCCGGCATGGCGCTCACCGACATCACCCGACAAGCCGTCCTCGATGCGATCGCCGAATTCGACCAGTTGGGTCGCGATCGGTTCCTTGAGACTTACAAGTTCGGCCGCGCCCTGTCCTACTTCGTCGAGCACAACGGCAATCTCTACGACTCGAAGGCTATCGCCGGGTACGCCCATGGCCGAGTCCCCGGCCAACGTCGGTGGACCACCGACGACTTCACCGGCGGCGAGAACTCCGTCGCCCGGCACCTGCGCGATCGGCTCGGCTTCACCATGCAGGTTCGCAAGAACCCCTACTGGACCCGCGATGAAATCATCCTCGCCTGCGACCTGGTCTACGCCAACAACTGGCATGAGCTCCGAGCCGAGTATCCCGAGGTCATCGAGCTGTCTGACCTCCTACGGCGGTACTGGGTGCACCCGGTCGACGAGCGCATGGAGACGTTCCGCAATCCCAACAGCGTCGGCCGCAAGACTTCCGACATTGCCACCCGCCATCCCGACTTCCGCGGCACGCCTACCCGGGGCAACAAACTGGACCGCGAAATCCTAGCCGAGTTCCTCGCCAACCCTGAGGAGATGCACCGTCAAGCCATAGCACTCAGAGCCGCGATCCTTGCCGGCCCCGAGGACGGGACATGGATCGCGGATCCGACCGATCCCGACCTAGATGATGCAAGCGCATCGGAGGGCGGCCTGCTGGAGCAGCTACACCTACGACGCGAGCGAGACCGCGGTATCCGCAACAAGGCTGTCAAGGCCTACAAGAGCAAACACGGCCACATCGCCTGCGAAGCCTGCGGCTTCAACTTCGCCGTCACCTACGGGCCCCGCGGCGAGGACTACATCGAGTGTCACCACAAGGTGCCGCTTTCAGAGTCCGGTGCTACGACCACCAGAGTCAGCGACTTCGTCCTCCTTTGCTCGAATTGCCATCGAATGATCCACCGGTTTCGCCCGTGGCTGACCCTCGAACAGCTGATCGAGCTCCTGGCGGTCAGGCGGCCGTCTGCAGCGTCCGCCCCTTGACCCCCAGGCAACCCACACGGCACGCTGACGTGGGGCGGCCTGCGTCTAGCAGCGTCAACCGTCCACCGAGGTCCATGGTCGTCCACTGCTGACCGCACCCGGCGTCAGCCAATTAGTCACCCGGGCCGGCCGGCACCCAGGCCGCGGCTCCAAGCCGTCAGCAGCTCCACCGCAAGCCAGTGCCCATTGGCGCGTGCATAGTCCAACGGCGTGCGGCCTTCACGATCGACGGCGTTAGGATCTGCGCCCCGGGCCAACAACAGGGCTGTGACATCCACATGCAACGGCCCTCCGGACTGAAGGGCACCATCTGTCGGGGTACTCGTTGGAGTGCAGAGGTAAGTACGGCTGATCTTGCAGAGGTCATGCGTCGTGTTGGGCGCCTTGTTCGTCACGGTGGGTTGCGTTTTGTAGGCGTAGGCGGGTGAGGCCGAGCATGTCGATGAGCCATCCGGGTCCGCCGGTGATGCCGTGGGTGCGTAGGAGGGTGTCGACCTCGTGACGGGTCGCCGGCCCGGTGTTGGCGAGGAAGTCCTCGCAGATCTGGAGCAGAAGCTGCAGCAGGTCGCTGTGGTGGGTGTCGCTGGTGGTCGCGGGGTCGTTCAGGGTGGCCGGGGTGGGCATCAGGCGACGTTGTCGATGGCGGTGAGGCGGTTCTTGAGTCGGTAGCTGGGGCCGTTGATGGGGACGACGTCGCAGTGGTGCAGGAGCCGGTCGAGGATGGCGGTGGCCAGGACCTCGTCGCCGAAGACCTGGCCCCATTCGCCGAAGCCCTTGTTCGAGGTCAGCAGGGTGGAGCCCTTCTCGTAGCGTTTCGAGATCACTTGGAAGACGAGGTTGGCCTCGGGTCGTTCGAGGGGTTGGTAGCCCACTTCGTCGATGACCAGGACGGTGGGGCGTAGGTAGGTCTGCAGCTTGCGGGCCAGCCGGCCGATCGCGTCGGCGGCGGTGAGGTGGCGGACCATGTCGTCGAGGGTGGTGAAGTAGACGGTGAACCCGGCTCGGCAGGCGGCGACCGCGAGGGACACCGCGATGTGGGTCTTGCCGACGCCGGGCGGGCCGAGGAACGCGACGTTGGCTTTGGCCTGCACGAACGCGAGGGTCGCGAGGTCACGGACCTTGCGGGGGTCCAGGTCGGGCTGGAAGCTGAAGTCGTAGTCGTCGAGGGTCTTGTGGTGCGGCAGTTTCGACAGACGCAGCCCGGCGCGGAAGCGGCGTTCGTCGCGGACGGCGAGTTCCTCTTCCAGGACGAGGTCGAGGAACTCCAGGTAGCCCATGGCCTCGGTGTCGGCCCGACCGGTGAGCTCCTGCAGCGTCTTGGCCAGGTGAGGCAGGCCGAGTTTGGTGGCGCTGGTGTGGATGCGGTTGGTGACCAACTCACTCACGTCGAGACGTCCTTCAGGTGTGGGCGGTGGGTGAACGGGCTGGCCGCAGCGATCTGCTCATATACCGACAGTGGGCGGGCCTCGACGGCGATCTGGGCGGCGGCGGCCCGGTTGAGCAGGGCTTGCAGCGGTCCCTGACTGCTGTCGTGGCGGGCCGGTCGGCGTGTGGTCGGCTGTCCGCCGTCGGGGTCGCCGGTGGTGACTGCACGGGTGTGTCCGTCGGGCAGACCGTCCCAGTGGCTCTCGTCGACGACGCGGGCGCCGCGGCCCACGGCCCGCTGGTGCGTGGCCAGCAGCGTGGTGCCGTCCAGACCGGGAACGGTGGCGTGGATGGTGATCGTGGCGGCGGTCGCCCGGACCTCCACGAGTTGGCGGTGGCGGACCCGGCGGGCCGGCACGGAGTAGAGGTTGCCGGCATAGGCGATCAGGCAGTCCTTGCCGACGTGCCGCAGATGCCGGTCGGCGACCACATACGCCCTGGCCGGGATCGGTCGCAGCGCGGCGTGGTCGCGGACCGCCCGCACGCCGATGATCTCGCCGTGGGTGCGATGCCGCACGGCCCGCCGCTGCGGCACCCACGCCACGAACGTGGCATCGAGTTCGGTCAGCGAGGAGAACGCCCGTCCGGCCAGGACATGATCACGGACGATGGTGACCTGCCGTTCAACCCGCCCCTTGCCGGTCGGACGGTAGGCGGCCAGCACATCGATGTCGAAGTCGTAGTGCCCGGCGAACGCAACCGCTTCCGGGTGCAGCGGCACCGCCTGACCCGGGGCGACGTGCCGGCGGACCACGGTCTTGGTCCGGTCGTAGACGATCACCCCCGGGACCCCGCCGAAGTGGCCGAACGCCCGCCGGTGACACTCCCAGAACGCGGCCAGGTCCTGGCTGGTGGTGAAACAGCAGAACGGATCCCGCGAGTACGACAAAACCATGTGGAACGAGTACACCTTCGGGATCCCGACGTGGGCGAGGATGCCGCCCTCGTCGCCCCAGTCCACCTGCGCCTGCGCACCCGGAACAACCTCGAACCGGCGATGCAGCCCCGCCAGCTGATCCGGGCTGATCCCCAACTCCGCAGCGATCCGCGGCCGGGCCTGCTGCAAATACAGCTTCACCCGCTGGTAGTTGCCGGTGAACCCGTACTGCTCGACAAGACGCTCATGGATCACCGTGCCCTTGAGCAGCAACTCCGCCCGCAACCACGCATCGACTACATGCGCGAACACGTCGATTAACTGCCCACGAGCCGGCCGCGCCCGCACCGGCGGCGCCACCTCGCCGCCACCAGCAGCCAGGTACTTCTTCACCGTCCGCCAGTTCAGGCCCGTCTCACGAGCGATCTCCGAGACACTCGCACCAGCCTCGTGCAACGCCCGGAACCGGCGAACATCCAGCCACCGCTGCTCATCCAACGCCCCCACCGCAGCCGCCCCACGCCGGTCCGATCACGACCCGAGCAGCCTCACCCTCAGCCACCCGCTGACGACGGACAAACAGTGCGCACCTCTGCAAGATCAGCTGTACCTAGCTCTGCACTCCAGGCCGTACCCCGACACCATCCCCCTCTATGTCCACGGCGTGATGTAGCAGGGCCATACCCTGCTCGTCGGGATCCTCGACGGCAGCTCCACCGTCTAGAAGCTGCCGCAGTCGGGGAAGGTCTTCCATCTCTACGGCGTGGTGAGTCGGGGTCACCCGGTCAACCTAGGCCCTCATACACTCCGGCCTACAGTCAGACTGAGCCTTGGGACGCCTCCTGACGGCACCGATCGCGGGTGGTCCACCTACAATCGACCCCCTGGAATTCGGACCTTCGCCGGCTTCGGCCCGGTGCTCTGCGCGGGATCTGTCTGCGACTTCCTCATCGCCGCCGTAGGGCTGCTCGCAGCCTGATGGAGGGCAAAAGCTGACGAAGCCACCCTCGGCTTGGAAAGTGTTTTGATCGCTAGGCAGACCATCGTGAACCTGCCGGTGATAAGGGTGCGAGCAGCCGGACTGCCCCGGGACCGGGCTGCGCCACCGTGGCCTGATCGACGTGTGCCGCCTGGATGAATGCATCAGTTGCCCTTCGGTGCCGGCAAGGCGCTGCCGCTGTACCTCGGCCACGCCGACCCCGGCTTCACCCTGCGGGTCTACACCCACCTCGTGCCGACCAGCGAGGACCGCACCCGCCGGGCGATCGACACCGCCTTCGGGCACGGCCCCACGACCCCCGACGGCCTGGCGACGGCCTAGCCGGGTGCTGGAACGGTGTTCGCGCAGCTCAAGCAGGGTGACGGCGTCACTTGGCGTTGAAGTAGTTGGCCTCCGGGTGGTGCACCACGATCGCGTCGGTGGCCTGCTCCGGCACCAGCTGGAACTCCTCCGACAGCTGCACGCCGATCCGCTCCGCCCCGAGCAGCTCCACGATCTTGGCCCGGTCCTCCAGATCGGGGCAGGCCGGGTAGCCGAACGCGTACCGGCAACCCCGGTAGTCGTTGCGCAGGAGCCCGGCCAGGTCGGTCGGGTCGCCGGTGGCGACCGTGCCGCCGCCCGGCAGGGTCAGCTCGGAGCGGATACGCCGGTGCCAGTACTCGGCGAGCGCCTCGGTGAGCTGCACGGACAACCCGTGCACCTCCAGGTAGTCGCGGTACTCGTTGGCGGCGAACATCTTCGCGGTGTACTCGCTGATCGGCTGGCCGACGGTGACCAACTGCAACGCCACCACGTCGAGCCCGTCACCCCTCGGGCAGAAGAAGTCGGCCAGGCAGAGCCGGCGTTCCTGCCGCTGCCGGGGGAACGAGAACCGGGCCCGCTCGCTGTTGCCGTTCTCGTCCAGGATCACCAGGTCGTTGCCCTCGGAGTACGCCGGGAAGTAGCCGTACACCACGGCCGCCTCCAGCACCTGGTCGGCGATGAGCCGGTCCAGCCAGTACCGCAGCCGGGGCCGCCCCTCGGTCTCCACCAACTCCTCGTACGACGGGCCCTGGCCGCCCCGTGACCCGCGCAGCCCCCACTGGCCGAGGAAGGTGGCCCGCTCGTCCAGCAGGGAGGCGTAGTCGGCCAGCGGCACCCCCTTGACCACCCGGGTGCCGAAGAACGGCGGGGTGGGCACGGCCACGTCGGTCGCCACGTCGGAGCGGACCGAGGCGTCGTCCAGCTCCGGCAGCACCTCGGTGACCATGGTGCGCTGCTTCTCCCGGCGGGCCCGCCGGGCCGCCAACGCGGCCTCCCGCTCCGGGTCGATCACGGGTGCGCCACCGCGCTTGGCGGTCATCACCCGGTCCATCAGGGCCAACCCCTCGAAGGCGTCCCGCGCGTAGTGCACCTGGCCGGGGAACATCGCCCGCAGGTCGTCCTCGACGTACGCGCGGGTCAGCGCCGCCCCGCCCAGCAGCACCGGCCACCGCTCGGCCACCCCGCGCGAGGCCATCTCGGCGAGGTTCTCCTTCATGATGACGGTGCTCTTGACCAGCAGCCCGGACATCCCGATCGCGTCGGCGCGGTGCTCCTCGGCGGCGTCGAGGATCGCGGCGATCGGCTGCTTGATGCCGATGTTGACGACCTCGTAGCCGTTGTTGGACAGGATGATGTCGACCAGGTTCTTGCCGATGTCGTGCACGTCGCCGCGCACGGTGGCCAGCACGATCCGACCCTTGCCGCCGTCCTCGACCGCCTCCATGTGCGGCTCCAGGTAGGCCACCGCCGTCTTCATCACCTCGGCGGACTGGAGCACGAACGGCAGCTGCATCTGCCCGGAGCCGAACAGCTCACCGACGACCTTCATCCCGTCCAGCAGGATGTCGTTGATGATGGACAGCGGGCTGCGCCCCTGCGCCATCGCGGTGTCCAGGTCGGCCTCCAGGCCGTTGCGCTCGCCGTCGATGATCCGCCGCTTGAGCCGCTCGTCCAGCGGCAACCCGGCCAGCTCCTCGGCCCGGGTGGCCCGCGCCGAGGCCGCGTCGACACCCTCGAACGCCTGGATGAACCGCTGCACCGGGTCGTAGCCCTCGCGCCGCCGGTCGTAGATCAGGTCGAGGGCGACCTCCCGCTGCGCCTCGGGGATCTTGGACATCGGCAGGATCTTGCTGGCGTGCACGATCGCCGAGGTCAGACCCGCCTGCACGCACTCGTGCAGGAACACCGAGTTGAGCACCTGCCGGGCGGCCGGGTTGAGCCCGAACGACACGTTGGAGATGCCCAGGGTGAAGTTGACCCCCGGGTAGCGGGCGGCGATCTCCCGGATCGCCTCGATGGTCTCGATGCCGTCGCGGCGGGTCTCCTCCTGGCCGGTGGCGATCGGGAAGGTCAGCGCGTCGATGAGGATGTCCCCCCGGTCCATCCCCCACCGGCCGGTCAGGTCGTCGATCAGCCGGGCCGCGACCCGGACCTTCCACTCCCGGGTACGGGCCTGCCCCTCCTCGTCGATGAGCAGCGCCACCACGGCCGCGCCGTGCTCGGCGATCACCGGCATCACCCGGGCGTAGCGGGAGTCGGGGCCGTCGCCGTCCTCGAAGTTGACCGAGTTGACCACGCAGCGCCCACCGAGCATCTCCAGCCCGGCTTCGATGACCTGCGGCTCGGTGGAGTCCAGCATGATCGGCAGGGTGGACGCGGTGGCGAACCGGCCGGCCAGCTCCCGCATGTCCTGGGTGCCGTCGCGGCCGACGTAGTCGACGCACAGGTCGAGCAGGTGCGAGCCGTCGCGGGCCTGGCTGCGGGCCACCTCGACGCACGCCTGCCAGTCGGCGGCGAGCATCGACTCACGGAACGCCTTGGAGCCGTTGGCGTTGGTCCGCTCCCCCACCATCAGCACCGAGGCGTCCTGGGCGAACGGCACCGGGTGGTAGATCGACGAGACACCCGGCTCGTGCCGGGGCTCGCGGGCGGCCGGGGTGGCGCCGTGCAACCGCTCGGCCAGCGCCCGGATGTGCTCCGGGGTGGTGCCGCAGCAGCCGCCGATCAGCCCGACGCCGTACTCGCCGACGAACCGCTCCAGGGCGTCGGCCAGCTCCACCGGGCTCAGCGGGAAGTACGCCCCGTCGGCGGTCAGCACCGGCAGGCCGGCGTTCGGCATCACCGACAGCGGGATCCGGGAGTGCTGCGACAGGTAGCGCAGGTGCTCGCCCATCTCGGCCGGGCCGGTCGAGCAGTTCAGCCCGATCAGGTCCACCCCGAGCGGCTCGATGGCCGCCAGCGCCGCCCCGATCTCGCTGCCCACCAGCATCGTGCCGGTGGTCTCCACCGCGACGTGACAGATGATCGGCACCTGCTGGCCCAGCTCGGCCATCGCCCGCTTGGACCCGACCACGGCCGCCTTGACCTGCAACAGGTCCTGGCAGGTCTCGATGATCAACGCGTCCGACCCGCCGGCGATAAGCCCGGCGGCGTTCTCCTGGTAGGCGTCCCGCAGCGTCGCGTAGGGGGCGTGGCCGAGGGTGGGCAGCTTGGTGCCGGGGCCGATCGAGCCGAGCACGAACCGGGGCCGCTCGGCCGTGGTGTACGCGTCGGCGGCCTCCCGGGCGATCCGTGCGCCGGCCTCCGACAGCTCCCGGATGCGCTCCGGGATGTCGTACTCGGCGAGGTTGGCGAGGTTGGCACCGAACGTGTTCGTCTCGACACAGTCCGCGCCGGCCGCCAGGTATTCCTCGTGCACACCGCGCACCACGTCGGGTCGGGTCACGTTGAGGATCTCGTTGCAACCCTCCAGCCCCTCGAAGTCGTCGAGGCTCAGGTCAGCCGCCTGGAGCATCGTCCCCATCGCGCCATCGGCGATGAGGATCCGGTCGGCCAGCACATCCCGCAACGAAGTCCGCACAGGTTCAGGTTAGTGCGAGGATCCCGACGATTGTCGACGCCCGGCCCCGTCCCACTATGTGTCCATCCGCTCATCGGGTCGGTTCGTACCGGTTCGGGGGCGGGGTGGGTCGGCGGACCGGCGCGGCCGACGGGCCACGCGCCGCGCCGGGACGTAGGCTGGCGGACGTGAAGGACAACAGGGACGCCACCGTGCACGGCGGGCGGGTGACCGGGTCGACCCCCGGCACCGTCGGCGACGAGCGGGGCGAGGTGACGGCGTGACCGAGTTCGACGGGCTGCCGGTGCTGCGGTCCCCGGTGGCGATCGCCGCCTTCGAGGGGTGGAACGACGCCGCGGACGCCTCCACCGCCGCCGTGGAACACCTGGAGCAGGTCTGGCAGGCCCGGCAGATCACCGAGATCGACCCGGAGGAGTTCTACGACTTCCAGGTCAGTCGGCCGACGATCACGATGTCCGACGGCGAGACCCGCCGGGTGGAGTGGCCCACCACCAAGTTCGTGGTGGCCAGCCCCGAGGGCACCGAACGCGACGTGGTGCTGATCCGGGGCATCGAGCCGAGCATGCGGTGGCGCACCTTCTGCGAACAGGTGCTGGAGATCTGCCACAGCCTGGAGGTCGAGCGGGTGGTGCTGTTGGGCGCGTTGCTGGCCGACGTGCCGTACACCCGGCCGTTGCCGATCAGCGGCAGCGCCTCCGACGCCCAGGCCGCCCAGCGCTACCAGCTCACCCCCACCCGCTACGACGGGCCCACCGGCATCGTCGGGGTGCTCCAGGATGCCTGCACCCGGGCCGAGGTCGACGCGGTGTCGTTCTGGGTGCACGTGCCGCACTACGCCAACAACCCGCCCTGCCCGAAGGCCACCCTCGCCCTGCTGCACCGGGTGGAGGAGGTGCTCGACCTGCCGGTCCCGATGGCCGACCTGGCCGAGGAGGCCGCCGAGTGGGAGCAGCGGGTCCGCAGCGCCGCCGAGCAGGACGCCGAGCTGGGTGAGTACGTCCGCGAGCTGGAGGAACGGGTCGGTGACGCGGGCATCACGCCGTTGACCGGTGACGAGATCGCCCAGGAGTTCGAGAAATACCTGCGCCGCCGGGGTGGTTCCGCCGGCCCCACCGCCGGCTCCTGGTAGTCGTTCCTCGCATTCCTGGTAGTCGTCTTTCGGGTTTCTGGCAGTCGTCTTCGAAAGGCCCCGGGCGTCGTGGCGTCCGGGGCCTTTCGGCGTGTCCGGGGTGGCGTCGTCACGCTCTCTAGGGCATCCTAGGAACCTAGCTATCAGGAGGAGGCGGGCGTGCAGATCAACCCGGGGACCGCCGAGTTCCCGCACCGACAGATCGCCGCGCAGCTCAAGGCCCAGGTGCGCCGGGGCGACTGGGGGCCGGGCGAGCGGCTGCCGTCCATCCCGGCCATCGCCGAGCTGTTCGGGGTCGCGAAGCAGACCGTGCAGCGCGCCATCGACCAGCTGCGGGTCGAGGGCATCCTGATCACCAAACCCGGCTCCGGTACGTACGTGCGGGGCACCCGGCGGCGACTCAACCGGCTCTCCCGGGGCCGGTACGGCGGCTTCCGGGGCTACCACGCCGACCTCGCCGCCCGGTACCGCCAGCAGCTCGTCTCCGTCGGTCGGGCACCCGCCCCGCCCGAGGTCGCCGACGCGTTCGGGGTCCCCGACGGCACCGAACTGCTCTGCCGCCGGCACCTGGTACGCACCGACGAGTCCCCGGTGGAGGTGGGCGCGTCCTGGTTCCTGCCGAAGGACACCGCCGGCACCTCCCTGGAACGGGCCGAGGCGTTCGGTCGACCGCTCTACCAGGAGGCCGAAGAGGCGACCGGCCGGCGGTACACCACCGCCGCCGACACCATCAGCGCCCGCCAGCCCAGCCGGGAGGAGGCGGAGACCCTCCAGATCCGCCCCGACACGCCCGTGCTGCACCTGCTGCACGTCGCCTACGACGCCCACCGCAAGCCGATCGAGGTCGCCCAGGCCACCTGGCCCGGCCCGATGACCACGCTCACCGAGGAGTACCAGATCCCCGCCCCCGCGCCGGACCCCGACCCCGACCCCGGCCTGGTCCTCGGCTGATCCCGACCGGGCACCGCCCGCCGTCCCGGCCCCCGCACGGCCGGGCAGCACCGCACGGGGGCCGGGCGGCAGTACCGCAGGCCGGGCAGGGGTGGCGCGGCTCGCGGGACGGCACCGGGCGCACGGGGCCAGCCGCGCCTCAGGTGACGGCGGTGACCACGACCACGGCCGCCCCGAGCGCGACGACGATCAGGGAGGCGACCACCCCGAGCAATTCGGCGACCCGTGCCGGGACGGTGGCGCCCAGGGCCGCGCCGATCGCGGCGAGGCCGGTCTGCCACAGCAGGGAGGCCAGCCCGGCAGCGACGACGAACACCCCGGGCCCCGTCCAACTGCCCGGCACGGCGTTCACCGTCCCGGCCAGGGCGAAGAAGTACACCAGGGTCAACGGGTTGACCGCAGTGAGGAGCACGAAGCGGACGTAGACCGGTCCGGCGGCGGTCCGGGCCGGACGCTCCCCACCGCCGCCGTTCCGCTCGGCACCGGTCCGGTCCCGCAGGGCTCCACCGGTGCCGTTCCGCCAGGCCTCGCCGGTGGCGTTCCGCTCGGCACCGGCACCGGCACCGGCGGGGCGTGCCGGGGCGCGGCGCAGGGTGACCAGTTGGTGGCAGCCCAGCCCGACGATCACCAACCCGGACAGATAGCGGGGGGCGTCGCCCCACGAGGCGATCACCGGCGCGAGCGCCGCCCCGGTCAGCAGCGCGCCGAGGCAGTAGAGGGTGTCGACGGTGGCGACGCCGGAAGCGGCGGCCAGGCCACTGCGGTGGCCACGCAGCATCCCCTCCCGGACGATCAGCACCCCGATCGCCCCCAGGGGCATCGCCACACCCAGCCCGGCGGCGAACCCGGCGACCGCCAGGAACACGATTCCATCAACCATCCGCCGAGTCTGGTTCACCCCGACGGGTGCGCCCGACAAATGAGCGGTGCCGACGTACGATTGTCGGTGTGGACCGGCTTGACGAGCAGATTCTCGGCATCCTCCAGGAGAATGCGAGGTGTTCGTTCAGTGAGATCGGTCGACGGGTCGGCCTGAGCACGAACGCCACCGCCGCCCGGGTCCGCCGGCTGGAAGACGACGGCGTCATCCTCGGGTACACCGTCGTCACCGGCCACGACGCGCCGGAGCTCCGCGGCGGGTTGGAGGTGTTCATCGACGTACGCCTCGACGCCGGGACCGACTACGAGACGTTCGTCGATGCCATCGCCCCGATCGAGCAGATCGTCGACGCGGTGCACATGACCGGGCCGTACGACTATCTGCTGCGGGCCCGGCTACGGGACACCGCCGCCCTGGACGCGTTGCTGCGTCGGCTCAAGAAGAGCTGCGGCGTGGTGCAGACCCAGACGCGGGTCGCGCTGCGCCAACCCGCCCCGCAACCCCGCAACCGGTGAACACCGCCCCCGGCACGACGAACCAACCACCCACCCACGCCTGACCGGCCCCCGGGTCCCCGTACGTCGATCATGGAGTTGTGGGGCCCCGCATAAGTCGCATAAGGGGGCCCAACCCCCACCACAACTCCATGATCGACGAGCCGGCCGGGGCCACGCGGAGTTCGGCCGGGGGGCGTGCCGTCGTGGTCGGGGCGGGTGGGGGTGGGGGTGGGGGTGGGGGTGGGGGTGGGGGTGGGGGTGGGGGTGGGGGTGGGGGTGGGGGTGGGAGGGGGCGGAGGCCAACGAG
>NZ_JBEZEK010000007.1:0-125547 GCF_040648835.1 Micromonospora sp. NPDC049081
GTGGGGGTGGGGGTGGGGGTGGGGGTGGGGGGTGGGGTCCGGGTGGGCGGGGTTAGAGGCGGATGCCGAGGAGGGCGTCGACGGTGGTGGCGAAGAGGGCGGGGGCCTGCGGGTCGTCGGTGGTGCCGGCCAGCGCCGCATCCGCCCAGCCGTCGGCCAGGGCGAGTGCGCCAGGGGTGTCCAGGTCGGCGCCGAGGCGCTCGCGTACCCCGGCGAGGAAGGCCGCGCCGGACGGCCCGGACGGCGCGGTAGCGGCCCGCCGCCAGCGGTCCAGCCGCTCCTGCGCGGCGGTCAGCACGTCGTCGGTCCAGGCCCGGTCGGTCCGGTAGTGCCCGGACATCAGGCCGAGCCGGACGGCCATCGGATCCACCTGGTCGGCGCGCAGCCGGGAGACGAAGACCAGGTTGCCCTTGGACTTCGACATCTTCTCGCCGTCCAGGCCGATCATGCCGGCGTGCACGTAGTGGTCGGCGAAGGGGGCGGTGCCGGTGAGCCGCTCCGCGTGCGCGGCGGAACACTCGTGGTGCGGGAAGATCAGGTCGTTGCCGCCACCCTGCACGTCGAGCCGGTCACCGAGCAGGTTGAGCGCGATCACGGTGCACTCGATGTGCCAGCCGGGCCGGCCGGGGCCCAGCTCACCGCCCGGCCAGGACGGCTCGCCGTCGCGGGCGCCGCGCCACAGCAACGGGTCGAGCGGGTCGCGTTTGCCGGCCCGTTCCGGGTCGCCACCGCGCTCGGGGAAGATCTCCAGCATCTGCTCCCGGGTCAGGTTCGACTCGTAGCCGAACGCCGGGGCGGCGGCGACGTCGAAGTAGACGTCGCCGGTGCCGTCGTCGAGCCGGTAGGCGGCACCGTCCTTGAGCAACTCCTGCACCCGGTCGGCGATGTCCGGGATCGACTCGACCGCGCCGACGTAGTGCGCCGGCGGGATGATCCGCAACGCCTCCATGTCCTCGCGGAACAACGCGGTCTCCCGCATCGCGAGGACCTTCCAGTCCTCCCCGTCACGCTCGGCGCGTTCCAGCAGCGGGTCGTCGATGTCGGTGACGTTCTGGACGTACCGGACGGTCAGACCGGCGTCACGCCACATCCGCTGCACCAGATCAAAGGTGATCATGGTGGCGGCGTGCCCCAGGTGGGTGGCGTCGTACGGGGTGATGCCGCAGACGTACATGGTGGCCGGGCCGGCAGGGCTGCTCGGGTGGACACCACGCCGCGCCGAGTCGTACAAGCTCAGTGGCCCGCCGTCGCCCGGCAGCCGTGGCACCTCGTGTCCCGCCCAAGACTCCATGACCGTCAGCCTAACGAGCCGTCCCGCCGCCGGGCACGGTCGCCCGGGTGATCAACACGACAACGGCTCACATGGGCGGCCAGGGCATCGCCGGCCACTCCTGCGGCGGCAACGGGAAACGACCGGTGTCCCGCAACCGCCCCACCCGGGCCCCCACCTCGGCGACCTCGCCGAGGGTCAGGTGCTCCGCCAACTCCTCACCCAACTCGCCGGCAAGCTGCCCGGCGAGGGCGTCGAGCACCTGCACCGCATCCGCCGGGAGCTGGCGGCCCGCCCACCCCCACAGGACGGTCCGCAGCTTGTCCTCGACGTGGAAGCAGACCCCGTGGTCCACCCCGTAGATCCGGTCGTCGGCACCCACCAGCACGTGGCCGCCCTTACGGTCGGCGTTGTTGAGCACCGCGTCGAGCACCGCCAGCCGGGCCAACCGGGGATCGTCCGCGTGTGCCAGGGCGTACGCCGCACCGTCGTCGTCGCGGGCGGCGGCCACCGGGAACCAGCGTGGCGGCACCGCCTCGGCCGGCACGAACCCGACCAACGGATCGGCGTCGTCCGGCTCGTCGATCCACAGCTGGCACGACCCCGGCCCCAGCGGCCCGTCCCGCAGCACCGTCGGCGGGACCAGATCCCAGCCGGTGGCCCGGGAGACCAGGTAGGCGGAGACCTCCCGGCCGGCGAGGGTACCGTCGGGAAAATCCCAGAGCGGGCGCTCGCCGCGCACCGGCTTGTAGACGCAGCGGGCGGTCCGGCCGTCCAGGGTCAGGATCGCCCGCAGGGTGGTGTTGGAGGCGTCGACCAGCCGCCCTTCCAGCTCCAGTTCACCGTCGCACAGCAGCCGGAGCGCGGCGTCGGCGTCCTGACGCCGCACCTCCGACGAGGTCACCGGTGGTAGCCGTTGTGCCGGGGGCAGAGGTGCCCGGCCGGGTCGAGCGGCTGCCCGCACAGCGGGCAGGGCGGACGGCCGGCGTTGACCACCCGGCGGGCCCGTTCGATGAACTCGCGGGTCGCCTCGGGGGTCAGCCGCACCCGCAGCCGGTCGAGGTCCTCGTCCGGTTCCTCGTCGTCGTCCTCGTCGGCCTCGTCGTCGTCGCCCAACTCGACCTCGGCCTCCCCCTCACCGGCGGCGATCGCCTCGATCACCACGGTGGCGGAGTCCACGTCGAAGGCCAACCCGAGGGTGCCGACCCGGAACTCCTCGTCGACCGGGTTGTCCAACGGGTCGTTGTCACCGACGGCCACGGGCGCCTCCGGCAGCTCGACACCGAACCGGCGCTGCGCCTCGGAGAGGAGCTCCTCCAGCTTTTCGGCGAGCAGGGAGACCTGCACCTTCTCCAGCGCGACGCTGACCAGCCGACCGCCACCGCGGGCCTGGAGGAAGAACGTGCGCTCCCCCGGCGGCCCGACGGTCCCGGCGACGAACCGCTCCGGCGGCTCGAAGGCGTGCACCTGGTGGGTCATACCCACGACCCTATCCGGAGCGTGGAACGGTCGCGCAAGGCACCGACGCCGAATCAGCCGAGCGCGAAACGGCGCGACCCGGGTGCGACGTCGGACGGCCCGGCTCAGCCGGCGGTCCCCGCACCCCCGCCGACGGCCGCGTCGGAGTCGGCCGGTCGGGTCGCCCGACGCCGCCGCCGGGCCGGTGGCGGCACCAGTGCGGCCAGGTCACCGCCGGTGTCGTTGAGCCGGACCAGGAACGGCCGTAGCGAGGTGTAGCGGATCGCGGTGACCGAGGCCGGGTCGGCGACGATGCGTTGGAACAGGTCCAGGTGCACCCCGAGGGCGTCGGCCACGATGGCCTTGATCACATCGCCGTGACTGCACGCCAGCCAGACCGCCTCCGGCCCGTGCTCGGCGGTGACCCGGGCGTCCCAGGCCCGCACCGCGGCGACCGCGCGCGCGGACATCTGCGCCATCGACTCCCCGTCGGGGAAGACGGCCGCGCTGGGATGCTGCTGCACCACCGGCCAGAGCTTCTCCTTGGCGAGCTTCTTCAACGGCTGCCCCTCCCAGGCGCCGTAGCCGCACTCGATCAGCCCCTCCTCGACCACCGGCGCGGCCTGCGGGAGCGCCAGGTCGAGGGTCTGCCGGCAGCGGATCAGCGGACTGGTGACCACCGCCGCCAACGGCAGGCCACGAAGCCGCTCGCCGACCGCGGCCGACTGGGCCCGCCCGGTGTCGTCCAGCTCGACCGGCTGCCGGCCGGCCAGCCCGCCGTCGGCGTTCGCGGTCGTCCGGCCGTGTCGCAGAAGCAGAAGGGTCGCCACGCCCCCACCCTAGGGGCAGGTGGCACGGCGACGGCCCCCGACACCGGCTGGTGGTGTCGGGGGCCGTCGGGTCCGTCGGGTCAGGTGGCGCTGATCGTGCCGGTGAGCAGCAGCGCCAGTACCAGGGTGCCGAGCGCCACCCGGTAGAGGACGAAGACGTAGAGGGTGTGGTGCGCCACATAGCGCAGCAGCCAGGCGATGGCCGCGTAGCCGATGCCGAAGGCGATGATCGTGGCGACCACCATCTGCGCCACCGAGGGCACCGAGGTGCCCGGCGCGGCCGGCTCGAAGACGTCCCCGACGCTGAAGATGCCGGACATCACCACCGCCGGGATGGCCAGCAGGAACGAGTACCGGGCGGCGGCCTCCCGGGTCAGGTTGAGCAGCAGGCCGGCGGTGAGCGTGCCGCCGGAGCGGGACACCCCGGGGACCAGCGCCATGGCCTGGGCGAAGCCCATCACGATGCCGTCGCGCATCCGGAAGTTCGCCAGGGTACGGGTCTGCCGGCCCCAGTACTCGGCGAAGGCCAGCACGAAAGCGAAGACGATCAACGTGGTGGAGACCACCCACAGGTTGCGCCCGGCGGTGCGGATCTGGTCCTTGAACAGGAAACCGAACAGCCCGATCGGGATCGAGCCGACGATCACGTACCAGCCCATCCGGTAGTCGAGGCTGGAGCGGACCGAGGTGTCCCGGATGCCGACCAGCCAGGTCCGGGTGATCCGCCAGATGTCCTTGGCGAAGTAGATGAGCACGGCCGCCTCGGTGCCCAGCTGGGTCACCGCGGTGAAGGACGCGCCCGCGTCCCGGTCGAAGAAGATCGCCGAGGTGATCCGCAGATGCCCCGACGAACTCACCGGAAGAAACTCGGTGAGCCCCTGGACGATGCCCAGGACGATGGCCTCGACCCAGGTCACTCGCCGACTCCCGAGAGGTCGAGGGCCTCGGCGACGGTACGCAGGGTCTGCACGCCGCTGTCCCGGTCGGCCACGAACAGGGTGACCGACAGGGTGGTCACCCCGGCGGCCGCGTACTCCCGCATCCGCTCGGCGATGCGTTCCTTCGGGCCGAGCAGCGAGGTGCGGTCGATGAACTCCATCGGCACCGCCGCCGCCGCGTCCCGCTGCTGCCGGGCCAGGTAGAGATCCTGGACCTGCCGGGCGGCGTCGCCGTAGCCCATCCGGGTGGCCAGCTGGTTGTAGAAGTTCTGCTGCCGGCTGCCCATCCCGCCGACGTAGAGGGCGGCGTACCAGCGGACCATCTCGGCGCAGGAGGCCACGTCGTCGCCGACCACCACCGGCACCGACGGCACCACGTCGAAGCCGGCCAGCTCCCTGCCCGCCTTCGCCCGTCCGGCCTGCACCGAGGCGAGCTGCTCCTCGGCGAACTCGGGGGCGTAGAAGACCGCCAGCCAGCCGTCGGCGATCTCACCGGCCAGTTCCAGGTTCTTGGGGCCGACGGCGGCCAGGTAGATCGGGATGTGCTCGCGTGGCGGGTGGAAACCCAGCCGCAGCGCCTTGCCGGGGCCGTCGGGTAGCGGCAGCGTGTAGTGCTCACCGGCGTAGGCGACCTCCTTGCGGGCCACCGCCAGCTTCACGATGTCGACGTACTCGCGGGTGCGGGCGAGCGGCTTGGCGAACCGGACGCCGTGCCAGCCCTCGGAGACCTGCGGGCCGGAGACGCCCAGGCCGAGCCGGAACCGGCCGCCGGAGAGGGCGTCGATGGTCGCCGCGGTCATCGCGGTCATCGCCGGGGTACGGGCGGGGATCTGCATCACCGCGCTACCCACGTCGATCCGCTGGGTCTGGCCGGCCATCCAGGCCAGCATGCTCGGGGAGTCCGAGCCGTACGCCTCCGCCGCCCACACCACCGAGTAGCCGAGGCGGTCCGCTTCCTGGGCGAGCGCCAGGTGGTCCGCCGGCGTGCTCCACGCTGTCTGATATCCGAGGCTGAGCCCGAGTCGCACTGATCCTCCCCATCCCGCACCACAGGTCGCATCAGGTTACGCAATGCCATGGGTCCCGCCGGAGACCGGCTCACCCCCGCACACCGCGTCCGCCGACACCGGCGGGCCGAGCCGGTCGCGGGTACGCCGACGTCGGCCGGTGCGGGACGGGCGGTGACGGCCGGGCTGACGACGTCGGATGGTGGCGACGGGCGGCCCATGTCGGACGGGCGCGGCGGGTGGGTGGGGTCGACAACCAGCGACCGGATCGGCGCATCGGGTGCACAACGCGACACCGGGGGCGGCGGTGACGGTCGGATCGGCGACCCGACAGGCAGAGATGCCGGGAGCAAGGATATCGGTTGCGCCGGGTTCGAAATAAGGTTCACCCATGCAACAGCGACCGCTCGGCCGAAGCGGGCTGGCGGTTTCCCGGCTCGCGCTCGGCACCATGACCTGGGGCCGGGACACCGACGCCGACGACGCGGCGGCCCAGCTGAAGAGTTTCCTCGACGCGGGCGGCAACCTGGTCGACACCGCCGACGTGTTCGCCGACGGGGACGCCGAGTCGGTGCTCGGCTCGCTGCTGGGCACCCTGGTCCCCCGCGAGGACGTGCTGATCGCCACCAAGGCGGGTCTGCGGCCGGGCAGCGGCCGACGGCGCGACGGCTCCCGGGGGCACCTGCTGCGGACACTGGACGGCTCGCTGCGCCGGCTCGGCACCGACCACGTCGACCTGTGGCAGGTGCACGGCTACGACCCGGACACCCCGCTGGAGGAGACCCTCGCCGCGTTGGACCACGCGGTGGCTTCCGGCCGGGTCCGCTACGTCGGGGTGTCGAACTTCTCCGGCTGGCAGACCGCGCGCGCCGCCGCCTGGCAGGCCGCCTGGCCGGGGCGGGCCCCGGTGGTCGCCACCCAGATGGAGTACTCACTGCTGGAGCGGGGGGTGGAGCGGGAGGTGCTGCCGGCCTGCGCCGCGCTGGGCCTGGGCGTGCTGCCGTGGTCGCCGCTGGGGCGGGGGGTGCTGACCGGCAAGTACCGCAACGGCCGCCCGGCGGACTCCCGGGCCGCCTCGGCGCACTTCGAGCCGTTCGTCGCCACCTACCTGGAGCCGCGCTGCTCCAGCATCGTCGAGGCGGTGAGCATCGCCGCGGGCGGGCTGGGCGTGTCGCCGCTGGAGGTGGCGCTGGCCTGGATCCGGGACCGGCCGGGGGTGACCGCGCCGATCCTCGGTGCCCGCACGGTCGGCCAGCTGCTCGGCGCGTTGCAGGTGGAACGGATGACCCTGCCGGAGGAGATCACCACGGCCCTGGACGACGTGTCCGCCGTGCCGGCCGGCTACCCGGAACGCGAGGGCTGACCCGCCCGTACCGGAGCGGGCGCTGACCCGGACCGTCCCGGTGCCGGAATGCAGAAGGCTGACCCCGGCCCGCTACCGGACGCCGGTGGGGCCGTCGCCGTGCCCCGACGGCGTCGGCCCGTGCTCGCCCGCCCACGCGAGGCGGTGCCGGAGGTGACCCCGCTGCCGCCCGGCCGGTCGGTTGCCGTGCCCGCAGCGGGCCGACGGTGTGGCAGTCGGGCCGCAGCACGCCCCGGCGGCGACCCCGCACAAGGTAGCGGAACGCCCCAAAAGCGCACCGGAGCGCGTCAATTCCGCCGATCATCCTTTACCAACTGTCACACCCCCATAATTCGATCCACCCGCTGGTGTGTGTTCCGCCCGAATAGGCGGGCTTCGACGCCCCTGGCGCGCTTTTGGCCCAGCTCTTTTTCGTCCGTTTTCCGGTGGCCCTGCCCGAAAAGGGATTACCCCCCTCGCGGGCCACCTGATCCGGCTGCCGAAAACATTGTGGCGAACCAATGGCGGTGCTCTAATGATTGCGGCGCGAGCGACCCCCGCCGCGCCGTTTCTCCCATTTCGTTGGAGGACCCGTGGACCGTAAGACCGACGTCAAGCGCAAGCCCGCCAAGGTCGTCGTGCGCAAGCTCGAGCGGCTCGAGACCACCGTCGCCATCATCAGCGAGCCGGGCTGCCGCAACGACGTCTGCGGCTGACCCACCCCGTTTCGGCCGGGGCGCGGCGTGCCGCGCCCCGGCCGGCCATCTTCCAGGAGGTCTTCGCCCGATGCAGCGGCCCCGGATCAAGGGCATCCACAAGCCGGTACGGCTCCGCCCGACCCTGATCAACATCGGTGGTCGGCAGCTGGGGATCGGCGCGGAGATCGACGACGAGGACGGCAGCCTCTGGGCGCTGCTCGGTCTGATGGACGGCACCCGCACCCGGGCCGAGATCGTCGCGGCGCTGCTCGCCGGGCACCCGGAGATGACGGCCGACGAGGCGACCGACGCGCTGGAGACGATCATCGACGCCGGGTACGTGGAGGACGCCGCCGCGCCGCCCCCACCCGAGCTGAGCCCAGCGGAGATCGACCGCTACGACCGGGCGTTCACCTACCACGCCTGGGTGGACCTCACCCCGCGTACCTCCCGCTACGAGGTGCAGGCCCGGCTCAAGGCGGGCCGGGTGGTGGTGCTGGGGCTCGGCGGCTCCGGTTCGGCGGTGGCCGCCTCGCTGGTGGCCGCCGGGGTGGGCACGGTGCACTGCGTCGACTTCGACGTGGTCGAGACGGGCAACCTGACCCGGCAACTGCTCTACACCGAGGACGACATCGGCGCCGCCAAGGTGGACACCGCGGTGGCCCGGCTGCGCCTGATGAACTCCCACGTCACGGTGACCGGCGAGGAGGCCCGGGTCGACTCGACGGCGGACGTGGCGGCGTTGATGCGCGACCGCGACCTGCTGGTGCTCTGCGCCGACCAGCCCCGGCACGCCATCCGGGAGTGGACCAACCGGGCCGCCCTGGCCACCGGCACCCCCTGGATGCTCGCCCAGTACGCCGGCCCGATGGCGGTGATCGGTCTCTTCGTGCCTGGTCAGACCTGCTGCGAGGCGTGCCTGCCGAGCGTCACCGACCGGCTGCGTGAGGAGCACGGCACCGAGCCGGAGGAGCTGTTCGGATTCACCGGGCACGCGGTGATCGCCCCCACCGCCAACCTGACCGGGCACCTGGCCGCCCTCGACGTCGTCTACCACCTCGCCGGCATCCCGACGACCACCCGGGGCCGGATGTTCCACCTGAGCCTGACCGACCTGACCTACCACTACGTGGTCAATCCCCGGCCCGGCGTGAAGTGCGACACCTGCGGCTGGTTCCAGGAGGAACGGTGACCGTGCTCGGGTTGGACAGCCACCCTCCGGTGACCCACCTGGTGGTCCGCCAGGAGGAGGACGACGAGTACGTCGTCGGCGACCTGGCCAGCGGAAACTTCGTGGTGGTGCCCGAGGTGGGGGCGCGGCTGGTGGCGTTGTTCGCCGCCGGCCGGACCGTCGCCGAGGCCGCCGACGAGGTGGAACGCGAGACGGGTGAACCGGTCGACGCGTTGGACTTCGTCGAGGTGCTGGTCGAGGCGGGCATCATCCGGGTGCAGGAGGGGCCGCCGCCGGCGCCGGCCCGACCCTGGTCGGTGTCGCGCATCCCGGCCCGGCTGGTCCGGCCGTTGTTCGGCCGGGTGGCCTGGACGATCTACGTCGGCGCGTTGCTGGCCACCCTGGCGATGTTCGTCGCCGAGCCGTCGCTGCTGCCCACCTACGAGGACACCTTCATCTTTCCCGACGTGGTGCTCAGCCTGCTGATCACCAATGTCACGGTGGCCCTGCTCACGGTGGTGCACGAGGCGTGGCACGCGTTCGCCGGGGCGGCCGTCGGCGTACGGTCGCAGCTGCGGTTGGAACGCCGGGGGATCTTCCCGGTGCTGGAGACCGACCTGACCGGGCTCTGGGCGTTGCCGCCGGAACGCCGCTACGGCCCGTTCCTCGCCGGTATGGCCATCGACGGGATCCTGCTGTTCGCCGCCGTCGCCCCACGGTTCGCCTGGTCGCGGGGCTGGCTGGAACTGCCGCCGGGGATGGTGCGGTTCCTCGCCATGGTGGTGTTCAGTCAGGCCGTCAAGCTGGCCTTCCAGACGCTTGCCTATCTGCGCACCGACATGTACCTGGTGATGGCCACCGCGACCGGCTGCCGCAACCTGCACGAGGTGACCCGGCTCAGCGTCAAGAAATGGATTCGCCGGTTGACCCCCGCCGAACGCGCCGTGCTGCGTGACGCACACGCCCGGGATCTGCGGGTGTCCCGCTGGTACCGATTGTTGTATGTCGCCGGAGTAATCTGGATGGTCTGGTTCGCCATCCATTTTCTGCTACCGGGGGCGAAAGTGACCCTGGGGTGGGCCGCCGGGGTGCTGACCGGCGCACCGTTCGGCAGTGCCTACTGGTGGGAGGGAATTGCGCTGGCGGCTTTCGCCTCGCTCAACATTCTGCTTCCAGTCGGGGTGATCGTGCGTAATCGTTACCGCGCCGGAAGGTTGGCCACGTGAACCGCAGATGGCTCGGCCCGGTGGTCAGCGTGGTGGTCACCGTGCTCAGTGTGGCGACCATGTCCAGCCTCGGGGTGGGGGTGTTGATCAACCTGGTCGGCGGGGAGGCGGCGCTGCCCTGCGACCGGTTGCCCGGCACCGCGCAACCGTTCGAGGGCGACCGGCACATCGCGTACGAGGGTGCGCCGCACGAGCCGTACCGGACGCTCCCGCCGACGTCGGGGCCGCACTCGCCCCGGGTGGTGGTGCCGGGCATCTACCGCGACGCGGTGCCGGAGGAACTCCAGGTGCACGCGCTGGAACACGGCCACGTGCTGGTGCAGTACGCCCCGGACGTCCCGCCCGGCGACGTCGAGAAGCTGGAGCGGCTCGGCCGCCGGCATCCCCGTGACGTGGTGGTGGCCCCCTACCCACCGCTGGGTCACGGCATCGGGTTGACCGGCTGGCAGCGGCTGGACCGGCTGGACACCCTCGACGAGCGGGCGGTCGAGGAGTTCATCGAGCGGATCGCCGGCCGCTACGACCATTCCTGGCAGCACGGGGCGACCGACTGTGTGTCGGGTTGACGGGTGGGGCTGAGCGCAGCAGGGCGACCTGACGGTCCGGGCGGCCGACGGGCGGACCTGGCGGGCCGGGTCGACGGGGGCCGGGCCGACCGGGGGGGGTCGCCCCCGGTGGTGGCGCGGCGCACCGCCCGGGGGGTGGCGCCCGGCCGCCGGGCTGGGCAGCATGGATGCCATGGACTACGAATACGCGCCGTTGCGGTTGCCGCCGAACGTCGACCGGTTGACCGCTGCGGCGCAGCTGGCCATCCAGGCCGAGTTCTCCGGCTGGGAGCTGGCCCGGGTGCAACTGTTCCGCGACGGCACCCGCAAGGTGGTGCTGCGTCGCCGCCGGGTCAACCAGCCGCAGCCGGGCCTGTCCTACTGACTACCGGCACGCCACCGCCACCGCCACCGGCAGAGGCCACCGGCACCCGGCAGTGGCCACCGGCACCGAGGGCTGGCCGTCGGCACCGACGCG
Organism: Micromonospora sp. NPDC049081; assembly: GCF_040648835.1. Classification (NCBI taxonomy): domain Bacteria; kingdom Bacillati; phylum Actinomycetota; class Actinomycetes; order Micromonosporales; family Micromonosporaceae; genus Micromonospora; species Micromonospora sp. NPDC049081. The sequence continues at coordinate 10,964 of NZ_JBEZEK010000007.1, forward strand.
GCGGGTGCGGAGGGACACCGTGCCGGCCCGGGTCAGGTGAGCCCGGGCCGGCACGCGCGACACCTAGTGCTGGTGCCCGGCGTGGTCGTGGTCGTCCTCGTCGAGGAACGGGTGCTCGTCGAGCCGGCCCACCAGCCGGTCGTCGGCGGCCGGGGAGAACGGGCCCACCGGGTCGTCGTCGTCGAACGACTCCAGGTCGACCGGGGTGCCCACCTCGCTGACCATCACCACGCCGTCCAGCGGCTCCAGCTCCGGCACGTCCAGGGCGGACAGCGATCCGTCGCCGCTCTGCAACAGCTCCAGCACCGCCTCGCCGACCCCCTCGACCGGCGCCGGCTCGTCGTCCTCGGGGGTGCCCTCCCGGCGGGCCACCTCGGCGACCCGCAGCAGCGCCGAGACGCTGGGCACCCGGTAGTCGCGGCGCTGCCGCACCGAAATGACCTGGGGGTGCGGATCGGTGGCCGCGGCGCCCTCGGCCGCGCCGCCGAAGCGCTCGTCGGCCTCGTCCGGGTCGATCGACTCCACGTCCCAGGGGGTGACCTCGCCGAACGCGTCGAGCAGCTGCTCGTCGTAGGCGAAGGAGGCGTTGTTCAACGCCACGTACGCCTGCCACACGTCGTCGTCGTCGATCCGCCCCTGGGCGGCACGCACGGCCGTCAGGTGGGCGCGGGCCGCGTCGATCACGCGCTCCAGGGCGGCGTCCAGCTCACCGTGCTGGTCGGTCATGAGGCAGTCCCTTCAACAAATGGGGGAAGGTGCGGCACCGGTGCTGCTCAGCAGTTGCGGAGGAACCGGTCGAGCACCCGCACGCCGAACTGTAGTCCGTCCACCGGTACCCGCTCGTCGATGCCGTGGAACAACGCCGAGAAGTTGAGGTCCGCCGGCAGCCGCAGCGGGGCGAAACCGAAGCAGCGCATCCCGAGCTGCGCGAACGCCTTGGCGTCGGTGCCACCGGAGAGCATGTACGGCACCGGCCGCGCCCCCGGGTCCTCGGCGCGCAGGGCGGCCGACATCGCCTCGACCAGGTCCCCGTCGAAGGTGGTCTCCAGGGCCGGCTGCCGCTGGATGTACTCGATCTCGATGTCCGGGCCGACCAGCTCGCGCAGCTGCCGTTCCAGCAGCTCCGACTGGCCGGGCAGGCTGCGGCAGTCGATGGTGGCGGTGGCCCGGCCGGGGATGACGTTGTCCTTGTAGCCGGCGGCGAGCCGGGTCGGGTTGGCGGTGCTGCGGATGGTCGCCCCGATGATGTTGGCGATCGGGCCGAGCTTGGCGATGGCGGTCTCCGGGTCGTCCGGGTCCAGCTCGACGCCGAGCACGTCGGACAGTTCCGCCAGGAAGGCCCGGACGGTCGGGGTGACGGTGATCGGGAAGCGGTGCCGGCCGATCCGGGCGACCGCCTCGGCCAGCGCGGTGACCGCGTTGTCGTCGTGGACGAACGAGCCGTGCCCGGGGCGGCCCTTGGCGTGCAACCGCATCCAGTCCAGCCCCTTCTCGGCCGTCTCGATCAGATAGAGCCGCTGGGCGTCGCTGATCGAGTAGGAGAAGCCGCCGACCTCGCCGACCGCCTCGGTGCAGCCGTCGAAGAGGTCCCGGTGCTGCTGGACGAGGAAGTGCGCGCCGTAGTCGCTGCCCGCCTCCTCGTCGGCGGTGTAGGCCAGCACGATGTCGCGGGGCGGACGGACACCGGTGCGCTGCCAGTGGCGTACCACCGCCAGGACCATCGCGTCGAAGTCCTTCATGTCGATCGCACCCCGGCCCCACAGGTAGCCGTCGCGGATCTCCCCGGAGAACGGGTGCACCGACCACTCGTCGGCGTCGGCGGGCACCACGTCCAGGTGCCCGTGCACCAGCAGGGCGTCCCGGCCCGGGTCGACGCCGGGGATGCGGGCGACCAGGTTGGCCCGGCCCGGCGCGGACTCGTGGATCTCGGCGGCCACGCCGACCTCGGCGAGCTTCTCCGCGACGTACTCGACGGCCCGGCGCTCCCCCGCACTGGTGGCGTTGTCACCGGTGTTGGTGGTGTCGATGCGCAGCAGGTCACGGCAGAGGTCGACGACCTCGACGGTGGGATCGGGCGGGGCGGAGGCGGCATCGCTCGTCATCGCCTCTTTCTACCAGTCGCCGGTCCCGCCGCGAACGGCCCGGCCGGCTCTGGCACGTCCCGCCCCGCCGACCGCACCGGGACCACCCGCCGGGCCCGGCCGGCCTGCGCCGCCGAGCCCGGTCGACAGCGCAGGCCGGCCCGCTCGGCAGCGCCGGACGACCTGGGCCGGGGTGCCCGCACCGGCCGCCGGGGTTTGCCGGTCACCGGGTACGGGTACCGGCGCTGGCGTCCCCGTTTCGCCCGTCGCACCGGCCGGCGACCCGTGCCGGCCCCGTCGAGGAGGGCGTCATGTCCGCCGTTCCCCTGCCCCCGCTGCCCCCAGCCGCCGACGACGCCTACCGCCCCGGTGGGCGGAGCATGGCCGATCTCGCCGACACCGAGCACCGGCAACTGCTCGACCTCGTCGAGCAGGTCACCGACCCCACCCTGGCGGTCGAGCGTCGGCGGGAGGTGCTCCAGGTGCTCACCGCCACGGTGTCGCGGCACCTGTCGGCGGAGGAGCAGTACCTGCTGCCCAGCGCCCGTGCCGCGCTGCCCGACGCCGACGCCCGGGTGGACCGGGAGATCGCGGCGGACGCGGCGCTGCTCACCGTGCTGAAGGCCCTGCGCGGCCCGGACGACCCGACGCTCGCCGACGTGGTGGCCCAGATCCGGCGGCACGTCACCGCGGTCGGCGCGCTGATCGTCCCGCTGCGCGAGGTGGCCACCGACGCCGAGCTGATCCGGTTGGGCAACCGGTGGGAGATCGCCGAAGAGGCGGCCCCGACCCGGCCGCATCCGGGCACCCCGGCCACCCCGCCGTGGAACCGGATCGTCGAGCCGGCCGTCGGAGTGGTGGACAAGCTCCGCGACGCGGTGACCGGCCGGCGTACCCAGCTGAGCGACCTCACCCGCCGCGCGCGGCGGTGACCGGTCGACTCCGATCCGTTCAGCTCGGCCAGCCGGTTGCGTTCAGGGCCTTCCGTCTATCGACGAGTGGCCATACCGTCACCATATGAATCTGGAGCTGCGCCACCTGCGGGTGGTCTGCGCGATCGCCGAGACGGGCAGCGTGACCAAGGCCGCGTCCGCCCTCGGCCTGGCCCAGCCGGCCCTGACCGCCCAGCTTCAGCGCATCGAGCGGACGCTGGGCGGTCCGTTGTTCGAACGGGACCGCCGGGGGGCCCGGCCGACCGCCCTGGGAGAGTTGGTGCTGTCCCGGGCCCGGGTGCTGCTGCCGGCGATGAAGGGCCTACAGGACGAGGCGGCCCGGCTGGCCGGCGCCGACGACGCCCTCGGCCGGTACCGCTTCGGCGGGGTGAACAGTCCCATCCTGGGCCGGCTGGTGCACCGGCTCGCCGCCGAGCAGCCGCACGCCCAGATCACCACCTACGCGTCGTGGTCGGCCGACGAGTTGGCCGCCCTCGTCGCCGGTGGTCGGCTCGACTTCGCACTGACCGGGATCTGCGGCGATGCCACCCCACCGGCGGAGTTCGGCCTGACCTGGCAGGAGGTGGCGGTCGACCCGGTGCTGGTGCTGCTGCCCGCCGGCCACCCGACGGCCGACCAGGACGAGGTCGGTCTGGCCGAACTGCGCCACGAGCAGTGGGTGGCCGCCCCGGGCGACGGCTGCTTCGGCGACTGCTTCGCCGCCGCGTGCGCCCGCGCCGGGTTCACCCCCCGCAAGGTGTACGAGACCGACGTGCGCGGCTGCATGGACCTGGTCGACGCAGGGGAGGCGGTGGCGTTGTGCCAGGCCACCTTCCGTCCGGTCGCCGGGCTGGTGACCCGTCGGCTCGCGGGCATCCCGCTGCGCTGGCGGCTGCTGCTCGGCTGGCACCCCGAATCCCCGGCGGCCCGGGTCGCCGAGGCGGTGCTGGAGGACGCGGTGGCCGCGTACACCGATTCGTTGGCCGCGCATCCCGACTACCTGGCCTGGTTGCTGCGGCATCCCGAGTTCGGGGCCCGGGACACCGGCACGGCCCGCCCGGCCGGGCGGGTGCGAACGGCGTGACGACGGGTATCAGCCCTGCATGACCGATCTCTATCCGGCCGCCGACCAGCGGGAACTGCTGCGCCGGGCGGCCACCGCGCACACCGCTGCCGCCCGCGACGTCGAGACGTTCCTGCGTCGCCTGCCCGAGGTGCCCGACCCGGCCGACATCACCGAGTACGCGACGCTGCTCACCCGGGAGGAGCAGACCCGGGCCGAGCGGCAGGACGCCGCCGACGCCGCCGGCCTGCAACTGCCCAGCCTCGGGTCCGAGTAGCCCACCGACGAGCGGGCACCCGGGACGGCGTCCCGGGTGCCCGCGCCATCGTCGACCAGCCTTCGGAGCCGCCCGGCCCCGCCGGACCGGGTCGGCATCCGAACCGGGTCGGCGGGCGACGGTCCCGGTCAGCGTTCGACGAGGACGTCGTGGCCCAGGTCGAGCAGGGCGTACCGCCACTCGTCGTCGACGTCGCCGGGCTTCTCGTCCACCAACGACCGGATCCGGTCGACCGCCATCCGCATCACCGCCACGTCGGCCGGGGTGAGGTCGACCTTGCGCTTGCGCAGCACGGCCAGGATCTGCCGGCCGGGCTCGGGCAGGTCGAGATCCGGGTCGGGGCCGAACGCCTCCTCCCCCGACCCGCGGGTCAGCAGCCACTGCCGCAGCTGCTCGGAGGGGACGTTCACCTCGGCGTGGAAGTCCTCCCAGAGCACCTCCACCTCGGGGTCGAGTCGCTGTTCGCGTGCCATCACGCCTCCTCTTCCGGTGCCCCGGGTGGTGCCGGGTCCCCGTCGTCGGTCCACTGCTTGAGTCCCTCCGGCGGCACCTGGACCCGCCCCGGGTTCGCCGTCGGGGCCGCGAGGATGGGTGGGGTCTGCTCGGCGTACTCCTCGGTCTCCTCGGGTTCGGTCATCTCCGCCCTCCGGTCATCGGGGATGCGAGGTGGTGGCGGGCGCGTAGTCGCGGTCGCCGGCGGACACGTCGAAGGTGAGCTGCCCGTCCCGCGCGTCGACGGTGACCTTCTGCCCTGGTGAGAGCTGGTTCTCCAGCAGCATCCGGGACAGCCGGTTGTCCACCTCCCGCTGGATCACCCGGCGCAGCGGGCGGGCCCCGAACTCCGGCTGGTAGCCGTGCTCGGCCAGCCAGTCGGTGCCGGCCGCCGTGACGTCGACCTGGATGTCCTGGGCGTGCAGCCGACGCCGGGTCTCCTCCAGCAGCAGGCCGGTGATCTGGCGTAGCTGCTCGGCCTCCAGCCGCTGGAAGATGATCGTCTCGTCGATCCGGTTGAGGAACTCCGGCCGGAAGTTCTCCTGGAGCCGGCGCATCAGCCGCTCCCGCAGCTCGTCGGCCTCCTGCTGGTCGCCCTGCGCGCCGACCCCGAACCCGACCGTACGCTGGGCACCGGTGATCAGCTCCGAACCCAGGTTGCTCGTCATGATCAGTACGGTGTTCTTGAAGTTGACCGTGCGGCCCTGGCTGTCGGTGAGCCGCCCGTCGTCGAGCACCTGGAGCAGGATGTTGAACACGTCCGGGTGGGCCTTCTCGATCTCGTCGAGCAGCACCACCGCGTACGGGCGGCGGCGTACCGCCTCGGTGAGCTGACCGGCCTCCTCGTAGCCGACGTAGCCGGGGGGCGCACCGACCAGCCGGGCCACGGTGTGCCGTTCCTGGAACTCGCTCATGTCCACCCGGACCATCCGGTCGGCCTCCCCGAACAGCGCCTCGGCCAGGGCGCGGGCCAGTTCGGTCTTGCCGACGCCGGTCGGGCCGAGGAACAGGAAGCTGCCCATCGGCCGGTTCGGGTCGGCCAGCCCGGTACGCGAGCGGCGGACCGCCTCGGCGATCGCGGTGACCGCGTCGTCCTGGCCGATCACCTTCTGGTGCAGGTGCCCCTCCAGGCGCAGCAGCCGGTCGCGTTCCTCCTCGGTGAGTTGGCTGATCGGGATGCCGGTGGAGCGGGAGACCACCTCGGCGATCTCCGTGGTGTCGACCGACGGGACCTGACTGTCCCCGCCGTCGCCCCGGGCCCGCCCGATCTGCGCCTCCACCTCGGCGATGCGGTCCCGCAGGGCGGACGCCTTCTCGTACTGCTCGTCGGCGACGGCTTGTTCCTTGTCCCGGCGCACGTCCTCCAGTTGCTGCTCCAACTCCCGCACGTCCGAGGCGGGGGTCCGGGTGCGCAGCCGTACCCGCGCACCGGCCTGGTCGATCAGGTCGATCGCCTTGTCCGGCAGGAACCGGTCGGTGACGTACCGGTCGGACAGTTCGGCGGCGGCGACCAGCGCCTCGTCGGTGAACCGGACCTGGTGGTGGGCCTCGTAGCGGTCCCGCAGGCCGCGCAGGATGGCCACGGTGTCCTCGACGTCGGGCTCGGGCACCAGCACCGGTTGGAACCGGCGGGCCAGGGCGGCGTCCTTCTCGATGCTGCGCCGGTACTCGTCGAGCGTGGTCGCCCCGATCACCCGCAGCTCGCCGCGGGCCAGGGCCGGCTTGAGCATGTTGGACGCATCCATGCCGCCCTCGCTGCCGGCGCCGCCCGCGCCGACCAGGGTGTGGATCTCGTCCAGAAATATGATCAACTCGTCCCGGTGGGCCCGGATCTCGTCGATCACCTTCTTGAGCCGCTCCTCGAAGTCGCCCCGGTAGCGGGTGCCGGCGACCAGGCCAGCCAGGTCGAGCTGGACGACCCGCTTGCCGAGCAGGGTCTGTGGCACGTCGCCGTCGCAGATCCGCTCGGCCAGGCCCTCCACGATGGCGGTCTTGCCGACGCCCGCCTCACCGATGAGCACCGGGTTGTTCTTGGTGCGCCGGGACAGGATCTCGACGGCCTGTTCGATCTCGTCGGCGCGGCCGATCACCGGGTCGATCTGGTCGTTGCGGGCCAGGTCGGTGAGGTCCTGGCCGTACTGGTCGAGGGTGGGGGTGCCCCGGTCGGGTTTCGGGCCGGCCATCGGGCCGCGTTCGGCGCCGGCCGCCTGGAGCGACTCGGGCTGGATCCGGCCGGCGGCGAGCATCCGGCCGGCGGGCGACTCGGGGTTGAGCGGCAACGCCATCAGGATGTGTTCGGGGCCGATGTAGTTCGCCCCCATCGCCCGGGACAGCTGGTGGGCGTCGAGCAACGCCCGTTTCGCCGCCGGGGTGAGGGACAGGTTGGGTGGCACCTCGCCGCCCGGGGCGCCGTCGGCGCGGCCACCGAGCGCGTTGACCAGGGTGTCCGGGTCGGCACCGGCGCGGCGGACCAGGTCCCGCAGCGGGTCACGCTGCAACGCCGCCCAGAGCAGGTGGTCGGTGTCCAGGTCGGTGCTGTGCTTCTGGGCGGCCCGGCGGGCCGCGTCGGCCAGCATCTCCCGGGCGTCGGCGGTCATCAGCCGGGTGATGTCGACCCGATGGGCCGGCCGGCGTCCGCCCTCACCCCGGCCGAAGTACCGGGCCAGGAACTCGTCCCACGGGTCGGAGCCGAAGTCACCGGGTCCCATCATGTCTGTCCTCCGCTCCTCGGGCGCGGCAGGGTCGCCGAGGGCGACACGTAGGCGCGACACGATCGCCGGTGGCTACCCGACGGTCGCCCCGACAAACGCCCGCAGGTGGCAGGGTGGGGGGCATGGACACCAACCCGCTGCTGATCGTCGACGGTGCGAACGTGGTCGGCTCCCGACCGGACGGCTGGTGGCACGACCGGGCCGGCGCGGCGGCCCGGCTGCGCGACCGGCTGGTCCCGGTGGCCGACGCCGGCGTACCCCCGGAGCTGCCCGCGCCCGTCGAGGTGGTGCTGGTGGTGGAGGGCGCGGCCCGCGACGTGCCGGGAGTGGCGGGGGTACGCACCGTCGCGGCCCCCGGCTCGGGCGACGACACCATCGTCGACCTGGTCCGGGACGCGCCGGACCGGCGTCGGCTGGTGGTCACCGCCGACCGGGAGCTGCGCGGCCGGGTGGGTGAGCTGGGCGCCGAGGTGTACGGCCCCCGCTGGTTGCCCTCCTGATCCGGGGCGGTCCGGGGTCCGGGACCACCCCCACCCAGTCCCGCCGACGGGATCAGGCGTCTCGCTTGCGGGACCTCGCGACGGCTTTCCCGCACGTCAGGGCAGTAACCGGACACCCGGGCAGCAACACCGACAGGGCGGATGTTCTCTCCCCGTCGGGGATACGTTGTAATGGAGATCTCCCCGCCCCCAGGAGGTCACCGTGGCGAGCGTCGCCGAGCTGAAGGCCGCGATCGACATCGCCCTCCAACAGATCGGTGACGGGCAGAGCGCCGTGCAGGCCGCCGGGGAGAAACTCTCCGAGGCGCAGCAGACCCTCGCCGGGGCGTTGGAGGGCAGCGGGCACGAGACCGTCGAGGCGGCCCAGGCCTCCCTCACCCAGGCCGGCCAGGAGCTGGAGGAATGTCTCGCCGCGACACTCGTCGCGGTGGAACAGGCACAGCTCTACGTGTCGTCGTTGTAGCGGGGCGTCGTGTCCATCGTCGAGGACGTCGGAGCCCAGGTACGGGCCGCCGCCGAGGAGTTCCCGCTGGCCCAGCTCGCCCTGGCCCTGGAGAAGTTCGGCCAGGCCACCGAGCGGCTGCGTTGGGTACGTCAGGAGTCGGCCAACCCGATGGGGGTGCCGGAACTCGCCGCCGCCACCGAGCACGCCGAGTCGGCCGGGCACGCCCTGCGGGTCGCCCAGGAGCAGCTCTCCGGATACCTGGCCGCCATCGGGCTGGCCCCCGACGGCCCGCCCCCGGCCCGCGCCGACGGTCCCGCGCCACGCCACGACGGGCCCCGGGGCGAGAGCACCGCACCGCCCGCCGCACCGGCACCGGCCACCGAGGAGGACCCCACCGTCAAACGCTGGTGGGCGGTCCGGGTGGCCGAGCTGACCGGCGGGCGGGAAGGCCCCGCCGAGCAGCCGGACGAGCGGGTCGCCGACTCGCGTGAGCTGCTGCGTCGGGTGGTGGCCGGCATCCGTTCCGGCGACCGGGACCGGCTGCACCGGGAGCTGCGCGCCGCCCACGCCGACGTCGGCCTCGGCCTGGCCGCGATCGCCCCACCGCTGCTGCGCGACCTCGCCGGGGAACTACTCGGCCACCCGCCCCGCGCCGACGACCTGCCCCGGCTGCGCCGGGAGCTGGACGGCCGGGTCCGCGACCTGCTGCCCGGGCTGCCCCCACCGGTGCTGGACACCCTGCTCACCCGGGTCTGCCGGATGCCCCCACCACGCCGGGGTGAGGGGGACGACGCGCAACCCCACGCCGCCGACCCCGCCGTCACCGCAGGTGTGCTCACCGGGGTGCTGCTGGCCCGGCTCGGCCGGGAGCTGCCCCGCGAGGAACGCGACAGGCAGCCGGCCCCCCAGCCGCCCGAGCGGGCACCGGAGGCCGACCGCTCGCGCCCGCGTCCACCCGCCGAGCGGCACCCCGGGTCACGCCCGCCGCGCCGGCCCGAGCCGGCCCCACCCCGCCGGCCCGAGCCGGGCCCGCCGCCGGGGGCGGGGCCACCCACCGGGTTCCCCGCGCCGGGCCGCAGGAGTCCGTGGGCGGACGGTGGGCCCCGTGGCTGACCTACGCGCCCAGCTGGCGGCGCGGGTGCGGGGGATGCTCTCCGAGGCGCTCGGCGTCACCCGTACCCGGCTCGCCTCGGCGGAGATGGAGCTGACCGCCGCCCGGGACCGGCTGACCCGGGTCCGGCGGGCCGCCACCGCCGTACCGGAGCGGGTCGGCGTGGAACGTGACCGACGACTCGTCGAGATCGACCGACGACACGCCGCCCGGCTCGCCGAGCTGGCCCACCGGGCGACCGAGGCAGCCCGTCGGGAGGCCCCCGGGGCGGCCGGCATGCCGTGGTCCGGGTGGCGGGTCACCCCGGCGGGACGCGGCGAGAGCCCCGGCCCGCTGCGCGTCGGCACCCTGCGGGTGCCCGGGGCGGAACCCGTCCCGGCGCTGGTGCCGCTGCTCGACGCCGGTCACGTGCAGCTGCTCGGTGACGACCGGGAGGGTGCCGACGCGGTGGTGTCGGCGCTGCTGCTGCGCGGGGTCGGCCGGGCCGAGCCGGGCGCGGTCCGGCTCTACGGCTACGACCCCGAACACCTCGGTGGCGGCCTGGCCGGCTTCGCCCCGCTCGGCACCGCCGGGCTGCTCACCTTCGTCGGGCCGGGCGGGCTGGCCCGGCTCCTCGACGACCTGGTGGAACAGATCCGCCGGATCAACGAGACGGTGCTGGCCGGCGAGTACGGCTCGCTGCGCGCCCTGGCCGTGGCCACCGGCCGACGCCCCGAACCGTGGCGGGTGGCGGTACTGCTCGGCGGGGACGAGTTGTCCCGGCACGAACGTGGCCAGCTCGACCGGGTGGTGCGCACCGGCGCGGCCTGCGGGGTGCACCTGGTGACACGCGGCATCGACCTGCCGGACGACCCGAGCCTCACCCGGATCGTCACCGGCCCGGGCGGGGTCCGCATCGGCGACCCACCCGGCCCCCCGGTACGCCTCGACCCGCCCCCACCGGCCACCCTGGTCACCGAGACCTGCCGGGAGGTCGCCACCCGGGTCAACGCCGGGCCGCCACCGACCCCCTTCACCGACCTGCTCCCCCCGCCGGAGCAGATGTGGAAGGACGACTCGGCACACGGGCTCACCGCCCCGATCGGCGAGGGACCGCACGGCCGGCCGGTGCTGCTGACCCTCGGCGACTATCCCCCGCACGCGCTGATCGGCGGGCCGTCCGGCACCGGCAAGACCAACCTCATCTTCGCCTGGATCGGTGCGCTGGCCGCCCGCTACTCCCCCGCCGAGCTGGAGTTCTATCTGCTCGACTTCAAGGAGGGGGTGTCCTTCGCCCGGTTCGCCCAGGGCCGCCGTGACCCGAGCTGGCTGCCGCACATGCGGCTGGTCGGGATCAACGTGAACACCGACCGGGAGTTCGGCCTGGCCCTGCTGCGTTTCCTCGCCGAGGAGCTGCGCCGACGCGCCGACGCGGCCAAGAAACACGAGGTGACCAAGCTGGCCGAGCTGCGCGCGGTGGACCCGACCGGGCACTGGCCCCGGATCGTCGCGGTGGTCGACGAGTTCCAGGCGCTGCTGGCCGGTCGGGACGTGGTGGCCCGGGAGGCCGCCGACCTGCTGGAGGACCTGGCCCGACGCGGTCGGTCGCAGGGCATCCACCTGGTGCTCGCCTCGCAGGACGTCCGGGGCATCGAGGCGCTGTGGGGGCGGCCCGCCCTGGTCGCCCAGTTCACCCTGCGGATCGCCCTGCCCAAGGCGCTGCGCATCCTCGCCGAACGCAACGACGCCGCGCAGGCGCTACCCCGCCACCACGCGGTGGTCAACGCCGAGTCGGGGATGACCGAGGGCAACCAGGTGGCCCGCATCCCGTCGGCCAGCGACTGGGAGACCTGGAGCGAGTTGCAGCACCGGCTGTGGCGGATGCGGCCCGCCGACGCCGCCCCGGCGCGGCTCTTCGACGGCGACGCGATCCCCCGGCTCGCCGAGGCCCCCGACTTCCGGGCGCTCACCCCGCCGGAGGATGACCTCCCGCCGCGCGGCCCGGTCGCCGTCCTCGGCGAGATCATCGACGTGCAGTCCCGCTCGGCGGCGCTGCGGTTGCCCCGGGCACCCGGCCGCAACCTCGCCGTCCTGGGCACCCGGGTCGACGAGGCGTGCGCGGTGCTCGACGCCGCCGCCCGCTCGCTGGCCCGGCAGCACCGCCCCGGCAGCGCCCGGTTCTCCATCGCCTGCCTCGACCCGGACGCCGACCCGGCGGCCCGTGCCCTCTACGAGGACCTCGCCGACGACGCCGCCTGGTACGACGAGGAAACGGTGGCCGAGCTGATGGCCGAGACGGCGACCGCGCTGACCCGCCCCGGCACCCCGTCCACCCCGCACTACCTGCTGCTGTTCGCCGTCGACGCGGCGGCGGGGGCGCTGGCGACCGGCTCGACCGGATCGACCGGGCTGGACCGGCTGCGCCGCATCCTGCACGACGGGCCGGAACGGCGTACCCACGTGCTGGCCTGGTGGCGGGGGGTGGCCCGGATGCGGGCGGACCTGGGCGGGCCGGCCGCCCGGACCGACCAGATCGGCGCCTGGGTGGCCCTGGACGTGCAGGGTGGCGAGCTGGGCTCGGCGCTCTACCCGGGCTCCGGCGGGCCGGACTGGTACCCGCGTCCGTGGCGTGGGCTCTTCTTCGACCGGGCGGTGCACCGCACCGGACAGGTGATCATCCCTTATGGTCCGTCCCGATGAACGAACCGGTCGCCAGTGACACCTACGCCGCGCACGTGCGCCGGCTCGCCGAACTGACCGGCCGGGTGGCCGCCCAGCGGGCCGAGGCGCAGGCCTGGCACGACCAGCAGTGCGCCGCCGCGCAACGGGCCGTGGCCCAGGCGAGCGCCCAGCTGCGGGACGCCGAGCAGGAGGCCACCGACGCCCGGTCGATGCTGGAGCGGGTCGACACCGAGGTCGGTCACCTCTGGGCCGAGCTGCGTTCCCTGCTGGGCACCCGCCGCCTCGGCGACCCGCCGGGGCCGGCCCGGGACGTCACCGGCGACCCGGTGCCGCTGCTGCACGGCGTACGCGAGCTGCTGGACCGGACCGGGCAACGCGGTGAGCTGCCCGGGTCGGTGAACCCGCTGCTCGCCCTCTGCGGGGTGGCCGGGGCGGTCGTCGCGTACGCCCTCGGGGCCGGCGCCCGGGCCCTCGGCCAGCGCTACGGTGGTGACCTGGCCGTCGGGATGCCGGTGCTGGCGCTGGTGGTGACGCTGCTCGGCCCGGTGGCCGGGCTGGCACCGGCGAAGCGGCTCGCCGACCGCCGGCACGCGCTGCTCGGCCCCCGCCCGTTGGCGGTCGTGCTGGCCGCCGGGGTGCTGACCACGGTCCTGCTGCTGGTGTCGACCCGCTGACCACGCCCCGGACCGCCCGGCCCGGGGCGCGGGTCGGACCACTCGCCGGCCCGGCCGGGCCGGCGCTCACAGCGGTACGGCGACCGCCTCGCGTAGCAATCGACGGGCCAGCACCAACCGGTCGGCGTCGTCGTCGAGACCGGGCAGGTCGCCCACCCGCAGACCGGTGGACCCGAGCAGGGCACGCAGCGCCGCCGCACACTGGGCGGGCAGGGTGACGGTGCGGTCGACCAGCCGCAGCGCCACCCGGTCGGCGTCGGCGGTGAGCTGCCAGCGCAGGCCGCCCCGGGGTGCTATCCGGCTGTCGGCGGTGAGGCCGTCGAGCGCGGCGGCCTGGGCCAGCGGCCGGATCGGGGCCGGCCGGGCGGCCGGCCAGGCCCGGTCCCGCAGCCGGGCGGAGACCGCAGCCGGGTCGGCCCGCAGCAGCCAGTCGCGCAGCGCCTCGACGGTCTCGGTCAGCTCCGGCTCGATGGCGTCCGGGTCGGCGACGTCGGTGCCGAAGGGCAACCCGGCCCGCAGCCGGGGATCCTCGGCGGCCAGCGCCAGCAGCTCCTCGACCAGGGCGTACCGGGTCAGCGCCCGGATACCCACGGTCAGGTGCAGCGAGCGGGACTCCTGTGCCTGGGCGCTGTGCAGCCAACCACGCGGCAGGTAGAGCGCGTCGCCCGGTTCGAGGACCACGTCCAGTGCGGCCGGGCCGTCGGCGGTGGCGGACACCTCGTCGGCCCGACCGCCCCAGGGCTGGCGCTCCAACGGGTCGGTCAGCACGGGCGGGTGGATCCGCCAGTGCTTACGGCCGTCGACCTGGAGCACGAAGACGTCATGGGTGTCGTAGTGGGTGGCGAAGCCCTGGCTCCCCGGTGGGGTGAGATAGGCGTTGACCTGCAACGGCTGCGTCAGGGCGGCACCGAGGTCGCGGGCGAAGTCGACCAGGGCCGGCCAGAGCCGGTGCAGTCCCTGGAGCACCAGCGTCGCACCACCGGCGTACAGCTCCAGGATGCGCTCGTCGAGGACCTGGTCGCTGATCTCCGCGCCCGCGCCGCCGCCGCCGGTGAACCGCGCCGCCGGCACCAACTGGCCGTCGCGGGCCACCCGCAGGAACGGGGTACGCAGACCCCGCCGGCTGAGCAACTCGTCGGCGTCGTCCGGGCTGAGCAGATCGGTGAACCCGGCGGCGTTGGGCAGCTCGGCGGCGCGGGACAGCAGTGGCGCGCGACCCCAGTGGGCCGCGGCGAACTTGGCCGGTTCGACGCTGACGCAGCGGGCCAACGCCCGGGTCGCCGTAGACGGGACCGCCGGGCGGCCGTGGCCGCCCGGCGGGTCGATGATCGTCATGGTGCCGGTCAGCGGGCGCTGCCGTCGGCGCCGCCGTCGTGCTGACCCGGGGTGGCCCCGCCGTCGGCCGGGCCCTCCGCGCTGCCGTCCGCGCCACCGTCGTGCTGACCCGGGGTCGCGCCGCCGTCGGCCGGACCTTCGAGGCCGCCGCCGCTGGTGGTCTGGATGTCGTCGTCGTTCAGTGCCATGGGTGCTCCCTCGGGTGTGCCGCCCCGCCACGGGCGGGGTCTGTCGTGCGGGTGGTACCCCCCACACGATCTTCTCTAACCACACCGTAGACGCCCGGTCCGACGCGCGGGACGGATCGCCGGGCCCGGGTCGGGGGCAACGTGCGACCCGGATCAGGGAATCAGCCGTTGCAGGTCCCTCGGCATGCCGGACTTCACGTCCTGCCACTCGCCCTGGGTGACGTGCCGGCGCAGGGCGTCCAGCACCACCTGCGTCACCCGCTGCGGGCCACCCTCGACGTCGTACGGGAAACCCTGCCGGACCTCGTAGAGGAAGTCGTCCCGGTTGAGCTTGACCGGCACGTTCTCCGGCTGCCACCCGTCGAAGTAGATGCCCCGCACCAGGACCGGCAACTGGGCGGCGAACTCCGCGCACTCCTGCACGGTCATCCGGTCGCGCAGCAGGTGCAGCACCGTACGCAGCGCCGCGTACGACTGGTTGCGTCGCGCCCGGGGCCACCCGTACGCCTGCTCGATGTCCTTGAGGATCAGGTTGGTCTTGTCCACCGACGACTCGAACGCCGACATCAGTTGCTCCGCCATCGGGTCACCTCCCGGCCTTCGGCTCGCCGTCCCACCGACGGTCGTCGGCACGTCGGGGTGGCCCCGACGGGCCCCGCCCCTGGCGGGCAGGACTGCCGCCCCGGCCGGTCCGTTCCGGTCGACGGGTGTCCCCACCCGAGCCGACGACGTGCAGCACCGCGCCCCGTCGTGGGTCCACCACCACCCGCACCGCCATCTCGGTCACCTCCGTGCCCGTTCTCGGTGTCCGGCCGCACGACGCGACCGGTCGGCCCTGCCGGCCGGCACGGCCCGGAGCATCGCCCCGGTCCGCCAGTTCCGGCCGGCACCTTCGATGCTGCCCGGTGGCGGGGTGAGTCGTCCTCACCCCGACGAGGTGAAACCAGGCGACCTGGGGGAGGTGACCGGCGTCGGTCACCGGCCGGTGGTGGCGGCACCGGGGCCGCGGTCAGCGGCCGGCCGCATGTGGTGGACGGCGGTCGGTGCGTGGTGGCGGGAGGGCTGCGGTCAGGCGGCCCGCCGCTCCCGGTTCTGCTTGCAGGTCACGCAGGCGGTGGCCGAGGGGTAGATCTCGAGCCGCTCCACCGGGATCGGCGCCGTGCAGCCCTCGCAGAAGCCGTAGGTGCCCTCGTCCAGCCGGGTCAGCGCGTGCTCGAACTGGGCCCGCCGGTCGAGGATGGTGCGCAGCAGGGACTGGGCGGTGTCCCGCTCGGCGGTCTTGGTGCCGCTGTCGGCCTGGTCGTCGCCGGCGGTGTCGCCGACCTCCACCAGCCGCAGCACCTGGCTCTGCGCGACGGCCTGCTCGTACTCCGCGGACAACTCGTCGTAACGGGCCCGCAGGGAGGTCCGGATCTGGTCGGCCTCCGCCGTGGTACGGGCGGTGCCGGCGGTGTCGTGGACGAGCATCGCTGCCTGCCTTTCCTGGGACCGGCGCGGCCGAACGGCGCACTCCGGACTCGGACGGCACGGTTGAGATCATCCGTGCCGGATGAGCCCCGCGATTACCCACTCTCCCGATCCGGCAAACCACCGGGTTTCCCGGTCCGGTGAGCGCCGCCTCCCGTGAGCCACGCGGAGGGCTCAGCCGGTCGCTTCGTCCCGCTGCACCCAAGCCGGGTGGCGGGGGTCGTCGACCCGGACCACCACGTCGGCGAAGGAGGCCGGGGCGACCTCGTCGGCATACCGGGCGAAGGCCGGGAGGGTCCACCGCTGTGCCGGTTCGGTGCGCCGGGCCAGCGCGCCCGGCGAGAGCACCAGGTGCACGGTGACGTCGAACGGGAGTCCCCCACCGAGCAGGAACGCCCCACTGACCACCAGCACCGTACCCGGGGACAGGACCCGGTAGGCCGCCCGGCTGGCCCGGTCGGCCGCCGCGTCCCACAGTGAGGGCAGCACCCGCCCGGTGCCACCGGGGCCGGCCGGGTCGAGCACCTCCCGACGCAGGCCGGCCTCGTCGGTCCAGCTCTCGTAGTAGGCGTCGGGGTTGGTCCGGCCGGTTTCGTAGCGGACCGAGGCGGGCCGGAGGAAGTCCCCGGCACGCAGGTGCACCGCCGGGCGGCCCCCGGCGCGCAGCGGGTCGATCAGGGCGGCGGCGAGCCGCTCGGGAGCCGCAGCCGGTGGGCCGTCGACCGCGACCCGTAGATGGGCCGGCGCAGCGGATCCGGCGGAGGCCGGTACGGACGCGACCGTGAGGAGCCGTTCGGTCAACTCGGCGACGAGCCGGTCGGGCGAGATCGGACGGACACGCATCCCCCCATGGTGCCCTGCGGGCCCTCAGCCGGTGCGGTCGACGGTGACCCGGGCGTCGTCGGCGAGCCGGTAGCCCACCCCGTAGACCGTGGTCACCAACGGGACGTCGATGCCGACCTTGCCGCGCAGCCGACGGACGTGCACGTCCACGGTGCGTACCCCGGCATGCTCGTAGCCCCACACGGCGTTGAGCAGTTGCAACCGGGTGAACACCCGACGGGGGTGGGCCACCAGGTGCAGCAACAGGTCGAATTCCAGCCGGGTCAGCGGCAGCGGCTCGCCGTCGCGCAGCACCGAACGGGAGGAGGCCAGGATGTGCAGCATCGGGATGGTGGTCGCGAGGGACCGACCCGGGGACCGGCCGGCCGGGACCTGGTCGGGTCGCCGCTCGGCGGGGACGCCGGTGGTGGTGATGGTGCCCTCGCCGCGCTCCAGCATCTCGCGGGCCGCCTCCAGCAGCCGGCGGGCCGGCGGGGTCAGCGACTCCTCGCTGGCCAGCGGGATCGACAGGGTCACGGTGAGCACGGGGGTCACGCCGTTGGCCGGCCGACGCTGGCCGCCGGGGGGTCGGCCCGGGACCGAGGGTTGGGACGTATGCCATCCGGCGCGCGACGATGCGGGGCTGACCGACATGGTCCTCCTTGGGCTGGTCCGGGTAACTCCGCACGGCCCGGGACGCCGCTGCATCGATGCTTCCCGGCCCCTGGACGGGGGTCAAGGGGCGACCGCGTTGCATGAATGTGACAATTGACGAACAGTTCGCAGCCGGTCCCTCGCTCTGCGTACGAGCCAGATGATTACAGCAGAAGCGCCGACGTGCCCCAAAACGGGGGGTGCCTGCGCGTCAGGGCACCACCACGACGACGCGACGCACCCGCTCGGCTGAGCCGGGTGCGTCGCGAATGGGTCCGACGGTCAGCGGAAGCGGTCCACCCGGACCCTCGCCTCGTCGGCGAGTCGGTAACCCACTCCGTACACGGTGGTCACCAGCGGGGTGTCCGCGCCGAACTTGGCGCGCAGCCGCCGGACGTGCACGTCCACGGTACGGGCGACGGCGTGCTCGTACCCCCAGACGCTGCCGAGCAGCTGGAGCCGGGTGAAGACCCGGTGCGGGTGCTCGGCGAGGAAGAGCAGCAGGTCGAACTCGATGCGGGTGAGCGAGATCTCCCGCTCGCCCTGGCGCACCACCCGGGTGCCGGCGAAGATCCGCAGGGTCTGCGGGTCGTCGCCGGCCGGCGAGGGGTCCATCGTGGCCGGCGACGGGCGCGGGGGCGGCACCGACGACAGCAGGCGCGGGGCCGTCGGCTCGCTGAGCCGGACCGCCCCCTCCCCCGTCTCGACCAGTTCGCCGAGCAGGTCGACCAGGCGGGCCAGCCGGGGCGTCAGCGGCCCGGCGGTCAGGTCCAGGGTGATGGTCACCGACGGCGTGGACCGGGGCCGGCCCGGCGCCACCCGGTCGGGGCGGCCCGGTGGGTGCGGACGCGCGGTGAGGGTGACGAGGGACATGGGAGCCTCCTGTGTGGCGGTGCGTCCGCCACGCCCGGTGGGGCGCGACGGTCAGTGCGGCGTCCGGCCGGCGGTCACCGGCGGCGCGAGGGAGGGGGTACGGGGCGACGGCGCCGGCCCCAGGGTGGGCAGTCCGGCGATCCGCCAGGCGACGAATCCGCCGACCACGTCGGTGGCCCGGTGCAGCCCGAGATCCTGCAACGCGACGGCGGCCAACGACGAGGTGTAGCCCTCCTGGCAGATCACCAGCACCGGCAGGTCGTAGCCGGCCGCCTCGGGTAGCCGGGCCGGGCAGCGTGGATCGAGCCGCCACTCCAGGACGTTGCGTTCGATCACCAGAGCGCCCGGCACGGTGCCGTGGGCGGCCCGTTGGGCGGCCGGCCGGATGTCGACCATCAGTGATCCGCCCCGGTGGGCCAGGTGCGCCTGCTCGGGGTCGAGCCGGCGCAGGCGGGTGCGGGCCTCGGCGAGGATCTCGTCGATGCCACGCGAACCCGGTGGCGGGGCCGGACAACTCTCGGTGAGGGTGAGGTGCTGCGGCATCGTCGCGGTCCTTCCATGGGCGAGCCGACGGGCGGGCGGAGCAGGGGCGGGGGCGGGGACAGCGGCAGGGGCGGGGATAGCGGCGGGGGGCGTCACCAGGAGACGCCGGCGAGGGCGACCTCGGCCACCTGGAGCCGGCCGTCGACGAGGTGGTACCGGGTCATGTGGCGCAGTTCGGGCCGGTAGACGTGCACGCTGACCGCGGGCCGGTCGCCCCGGTTGGTCACCACGTGCACGTGGCGGGGGCCGAACCGTCGCCCGGTCCCGGCAGCGAGCCGGTGCGGGCGCAGCCGTCCACCGGAGACCGTCTGTTCGGTCAACTCACCGGCGACGACCAGGAAGGCACCCGATGAGCCACCGTGATCGTGCAGGTCGGTGCCCTGACCGGGCAGCCAGCTCAGCGCCCAGACCTCGTGGTCGTCGGCCGAGGCGAGCCGGGCGTACCACCGCTCGGCGCGGTCGAAGCACAGCGGCACCGTCCAGGTGGTGGGGTCGGTGTACCGGCCCGCGACGGCGAGCAGGTCGGCGGTGTGGATGCTGGTCATGGTCACTCCCGTGGTGAAACGTCCCGCACCACTCTAAGCTGTAAAGCCTATAGGTTTAGTAGGTAATACCGCATGCTGGGACAGGCGGTGCGGGCCGGCCCGCTCCGGCATCCGGACGGGGTGACAGCGGGCACCCGGCGACCACGCCACCGCCCGCGCCCGGACCTCTAGGCTGGACCGGTGACCGAGGAGTTGGACGCCGAGACGCTGGCCTTCGCCCACCGCATGTTCGACCTGGCCCGGCTGGGCGAGGCCACCGAACTCGGCGGCCACGTCGACGCCGGGCTACCGGTGAACATGACCAACGACAGGGGCGACACCCTGCTCATCCTGGCCGCCTACCACGCCCACCCGCAGACCGTGGCGGTGCTGCTGGCCCGGGGCGCGGACCACACCCGGGTCAACGACCGGGGGCAGACGGCGCTCGCCGCAGCGGTGTTCCGGCGCGACGCCGAGACGGTACGTGCCCTGCTCGACGCCGGAGCCGACCCGGAGCACGGCACCCCGTCGGCGGTGGAGACGGCCCGCTTCTTCGACCTGCCGGAGATGCTCACCCTGCTCGCCACCCGCTGACCCCGGCTCCGGCGGGGACACCGGCCAGCCGCGACGGGCGCGGCGGCCCCCGGGCCCGGTCGACTCGGCCCGGTCGACGGTGCGGTGCCCTGGCAGGCGGACACCGCGTCGGCGACCCCCCGGAGTGGACCTCCCGCCCGACCGGTCGGCGTGGTCGGGGTCACCCGGCCGGCTTGTCGGCCTCGATCAGAAAGCGGCGGGAGTGGGCGACGAACACACCCTCGGCCCGGATCCGCGCGTGTAGCCGCTCCAACTGCGGCCGGTACCGCTCGACGTCGAAGTCCGGCACGGTCCAGACCACCTTACGCAGGAACCAGACCACGGCACCGACGTCATGGAACTCCACCCGCAGGACGGCCCGATCGAGGCGTACCACGTCGAGGCCGGCGGACCGGGCGGCGGCCACCGCCTGGGCGGTGTGCCGGGTGGCCGGCGGCGGCAGCGGCCCCAGCACCGCCTCACTCAGCTCGCGCATGGTGCCGGCGCCGATCTGCTGGGACAGGTAGTGGCCGCCGGGCCGCAGCACCCGGGCGATCTCCGCCCACGGGGTGTGCACCGGGTGCCGGCTGGTCACCAGGTCGAAGGCGGCGTCCCGGAACGGCAGGCCCGCGTCGGGGTCGACCTGCACCACCCGCCCGTCGAGCCGTTCCAGCGTCCGCCGGGCGACCGCGACGTTGGGCGGCCACGCCTCGGTGGCGACCAGCAGCGGGGGCGGCTGCGGCACCTCGGCCAGCACCTCACCACCACCGGTGTCGATGTCCAACGCCGACCGGGCCGCCCCCATCCGGGCGGCCGACAGGCGGGCGTAACCCCACGGTGGGCGTTCCTCGGTGGCCCGGCCGTCCAGCCAGTCGAACCCCCAGCCGTCGACGGGGGCCGCCGCCGCCTCGGCGATCAACTCGGCACAGCTCCGACCGACCATCCGCCCAGCCTGCGGCACCCCGGCGCGAGCAGCAACCCGATTGTCCGCGCCGGACCCCACCCGGATCGCCGCCCGGCGCGTTGCCGGGGCGGGGACTCGGTCAGGGGGCGGGGCGGGCGATCTCGACGGTGGAGCCGGCGGGGAGTGCGTCGAAGGCGTCGAAGCCGGTGGGCTCCGGGAGGCCGGAATCGAACTGGCGCATCAGCCGGGCACCGAGCCCGACGCCGACCGCACCGACCGTCAGCGCCACCAGCTCGGTCACCAGCAGCACCCCGGTCGCGCCACGCTGCGGGGCGTCCGCCCGGATCAGGCAGGCCAGCAGGAAGAGCGCGGCCATGCCGGCGTTGACCATGTTGAAGGTGATCATGGTGCGACGGTGCGGCCCCGGCCGTACGTCCCACAGGTCGATCATGCCGGCCACTGCCGCGAGCCCGGCGGCCACCAGCGCGGCGACCCCCGTCCAGTAGCCGACCTCACCGAGAAAGGCCGGACCACCGGCCACGTCCGCGAGGTCGAAGACGGTGGCGCTGACGAAGAGCCCGAACGGGAACGTCACGAGCATCGGTTGGATGGGATGCCCCTGCACCCTCAGGCGGCTCTCCATCGTTTCCTCCCCGGGATCGGTTCAGCTCACCGGTCCAGGGTGCTACCCGCAGGCCGCTGCGACGAAACGGTCGGGCCGTGATTCGCGGGTCCGGAGAGAAACGACACCGTCGGCCGACGCGGTCCCGGGATCGGCATCGGCGACATGGCGGCATCGCCACACGTCGATGCTGTTACGTCGGCCCCGGCGAGCGGGTCGACCGAACCGGCCGGTCGTCAGGACTCGCGGGGGCGGGAGACCGTGGTGACCAGCCGTTCGGCCACCTCCCGTAGCGGGATGTCCAGTGAGGACGCCGCGCTGCGCAGCACGTCGAGGGCCTCCGGCGCCGGGCAGCCCCGCTGGGTCATGATCACCCCGACGGCCTGGCCGACGACGTTCTCCCCGAGCAGCGCGCCGTCACGTTCGCTGTCCCGCTCGGCCCGCCTGGCCCGGTCCCGTACGGCGGCCAGCAGCAGTCCCGCGTGCTCGGCGAGCAGCATCGCGGTGAGCTGGTGCCGGGTGCCCAGCGTGCCGTCCCGGCCGGCGTACAGGTTGATCGAGCCGACCGCCCGCTCGTCCACGTCCACCGGGGCGGAGATCACCCCGCGCACGCCGAGCCGGCGGGCGCGGTCGGTCCAGGCCGCCCACCGGTCCTCGACGGTCAGATCCGTCGCGATGATCATCTCGCGGCGGCGGATGGCGCTCATCGCCGGTGACTCCGCACCGTGCCCCAGGTCGTCCAGCTCGGCCAGCCGGGGGTCCGATGCGGCCACCCCGGCGGGCTCACCGGCCCGCAGCGCGGTGAAACCGCACCAGAGCACCCCCGGTACGGCGTCCGCGGCGATCCGGACCAGCTCGGTCAGCGCCTCGTCGAAGTCGTCGACCGCGATCAGCCCCGCGGTCAGCTCCCGCAGCAGGGCGGCCGTCTCCAGTACCCCGAGCGTGTCGATGGTCAGCTCCCGCATGTCCAGGTTCACCGGCCCACGGGCTCCGTCGTGCAGCTGCCGCCCGGCACCGGCGTCGTTGCCTGTGTCATCGTGATGATCTCTCCCCCGAGTCGTGGGCCCCGGGCTACTACCCTGGCAAAACCGGATCGAAACCGCGTAAAGGAACCCCTCCGGCGCGTTTCGCGCCGGAGGGGTTCCCCGGGCCGCTCAGCGGGCGGCGGCGAGCCGACGACCGACCGAGGCGATCAACCGGTCCAGCTCCGAGCCGAACGGGTTGTCGTGCACCAGGTACGTCCAGGTGGCGCTGGGCCGCACCAGCTTGGCGGCGTCCGGCTCCCAGTCCTCGGCGAACTCGGTCTCCTCGAAGGTCGCCAGGGTCCGCGTCTCGATCTCGGGGATGAGGTTGGTGAACGCCGGCACCGCCGCCCGGTGGAACTCGTCGAGCGGGTCGAGCCGGCCCAGCGCCCGAAGGTGCACGCCCTCGCGGACCTCGGACAGCTCGGCCAGGTGCTCCGCCCAGAGCCGGTCAGTGTGGTAGAGCGCGATGGAGCGGGCCACCCGGGCCAGCAGGTCCTCGTCCATCTCGCCGGCCTTGTCGGGCATCCGGTCGAGCAGCATCAGCGCGGCCACGTCCGAGGTGAGCAGCCGCTCCCGGCGCTCGGCCAGGGCGATGCGCTGCTGCTCGATGACGACGCTGTAGCGCCAGGTGTTGCGGTGGATCTCGTGGTTGACGCCCTCGGCGACCCGCTGGGCGTGCTCCACCGCGTAGTCGACCTGCTCGTCGGTGACCAGGCCGTCGGCGTTCATCCGGGGCGAGGCCGGGATGGTGTCGCCGGCGTGCCGCACGACCAGGTCGTCCTCCAGGCTGGTGAAGAAGACCGAACCGCCCGGGTCGCCCTGCCGGCCGGCCCGACCACGCAGCTGGTCGTCGACCCGACGGCTGTCGTGCCGGCCGCTGCCGATCACGTAGAGGCCGCCGAGTTCGGCCACCCGCTCCTGGTCGACCTGCTCGCTGCCGCCGAGCCGGATGTCCACGCCCCGGCCGGCCATCTGGGTGGAGACGGTCACCGCGCCGTACGCGCCGGCCTCGGCGATGATCGCCGCCTCCTCGTCGTCGTTCTTGGCGTTGAGCACCACGCACGGCACCCCGGCGGCGCGCAGGCCGGCGGCGAGCCCCTCGGACTCCTTGACGTCGAGGGTGCCGACCAGCACCGGGCGGCCCGCCTCGTGGCAGCGCCGGATCTCGTCGATCAGCGCCTCCTCCTTCTCCGCCCGGGTCGCGTAGATCCGGTCCGGCTCGTCCTCGCGGACGCAGGGGGTGTTCGGCGGGATCACCGCCACCTCGAGGCCGAAGAACTCGCGGAGCTGGTCGCCGACCAGCACCGCGGTCGCCGTCATGCCGCACAGCTTGGGGTAGCGCGCGATGTACGCCTGCACGGCGATGGTGCCCAGCACCTCGCCCTCGGCGGTGGCGTCCAGCCCCTCCTTCGCCTCCACGGCGGCCTGGAGGCCGTCGGGCCAGCGGCGGCGCTGGGCGACCCGGCCGCGCATCTCGTCGATCAGCTCCACCGAACCGTCACGGACGATGTAGTCGACGTCGCGGTGCAGCAGGGCGTGCGCGTGCAGCGCCACGTTCACCGCGGAGAGCTGGCCGACGTGCTCGGTGTCGTACAGGTCGATGCCGCCCAGCTTGGCCTCGACGGCGGCCAGGCCCTCGGTGGTGAAGGCGACGCTGCGGCCGTCCTCGGCGACCGTGTAGTGCCGGCCCCTGCGCAGGCCGCGCACGAGTGCGGCGGAGGCGTGCACCGGGTCCTGCTCGCCGGTGGTCGAGCCGGCCAGCACCATCGGCACCCGGGCCTCGTCGATCAGGATCGAGTCGGCCTCGTCGACGATCGCGGTGGCCAGCGGCGGCTGGACCCGGTCGGCGATGTCGGTGACGAGCTGGTCGCGCAGGAAGTCGAACCCGGCCTCGCTGACCGAGACGTAGGTGACGTCGCAGCCGTACGCGGCCCGCCGCTCGGTCGGGGTGGAGGCCTCGTTGACCCAGCCCACGCTCAATCCGAGCAGCCGGTAGACCGGCGTCATCCACTCGGCGTCCCGGCGGGCCAGGTAGTCGTTGACGGTGAGTACGTGCACCGGCCCGTTGCCCAGCCGGACGTGCCCGTAGGCGGCGATGGTGGCGGTGAGCGTCTTGCCCTCACCGGTGGCCATCTCGGCGACCTTGCCGGACAGCAGCGCCATCGCGCCGAGCAGCTGCACGTCGTACGGCCGCTGGTCGAGGCCCCGGCGGGCGGCCTCGCGGCCGACGGCACAGATCTCGGCGTACTCCGTGGCCGCACCGGCGGCCTCGGTCAGCGCGTCGTCGTCGAGCGCCGACAGGTCATCCTCGCGCGCGGCGATCCGCGGCAGCAGCTTCTCCAGCGGAGCCAGGTCGACCGTCGTCCCGGGGCGCTGGAGGAACCGGCGGAACCTGCTCTTCAACCGTTGCGACACACCCATGAGCGGCAACGGTACGCGAACCAGCGCGGAAAAGGCTGCCCGGTTGGCCCGACGCGGGCCCGGTGTCCCGTTCCCCACCCGTGCGGGCAGGTCAGCGCGGGTGCCGGCGGGTCCGGGTGGCCGCCGGTCGACCGGCGGCGACCGACGCGGTGGACTGGCGGGCGTCGATCCGGGGGCCGGTCCGGCCCGCCGGGCGGGGACGCGGTGGCCGGAGCACTCCCGATCCACAATTCCCACCTTATGGGACGTGTGAGCGGCGGATTCGGCGGCGGACGGCGGGCCCACGGCGACGGGGGGCGAAGATCCGATAGCCCTCCGTAGTCGCAGGTCAGTTCACCCCATCGCCACCGCACAACCGCCGGGGCGACGCGATCCGGACGCCGGTCACCACCACGGGTGCCGCAATTATCCGGCGTCGGGGGCGCGGGTGCTGGCGGACACCCGGTACATTGACTGCTGTTGCTCCCGGGCAGGCATCCCAGGGGGAGGAGAATGCCATCCCGACTTCCGCTGGATCCGCTGTCCAATGCCCGCGACGGGCGGTCGAGCAACCCCGGTGCGGCACGCCGAAGACGGTTGGCGATTCGCCGCACCCGAACCGCTACGATCATTACTCTCACTATTCCGCCGGGGGGCTACGGGTAGGAGTATGGACATCTTTTTCGCCGGCCTGTTGCTCGGGCTGGCCATGATAACGCCGATCGGTCCACAGAACATCTTCCTCATCAACCAGGGCTTCAGCGTGGGCATGCCACGGGCCTGGGTGGCGGTCGGCGCCGCGGGCGTCTGCGACACCGTCCTCATCGTCCTGGGCGGCGCCGGCGCCTCGGCGGTGCTGCAGAGCGTCCCCGGCCTCAAGACGGTGCTGCTCGTCGTCGGGGTCGGCTTCCTGAGCTACCTCGGGGTGCAGTGCTTCCGCACCAGCACCCGCGGGCCGGACGCCCTGGCCACGGGTGGTCTGCCCTGGACCCGGGTGGTGGCCCGGTGTGCCTCGGTCTCGGTGCTCAACCCCCACTCGGTGCTCGACGTGGTGGGTGTGCTCGGCGTCGCCATCGCCACCCAGACCCCGGACGACCGGCCGGTGTTCGCCGCCGGCACGGTCAGCGCCTCCTGGGTGTGGTTCATCGTCCTCACCTCCGCGGCATCCTCCCTGCGGCGCTGGTTGACCCCGCAGCGTCGGCAATGGATCGATTGGCTCTCCGGTTCGCTGCTGCTCCTGTTCGCAGCACTGTTCGCCATCGAAGCGGTACGCGGTTAGTCCCTCCTATTCGCGAACGGAGACACCGCACCATGTTCAAGATCGGATTGGTGCAACAAAGCGCATGGGACCTGCCCATCGATTCCATGCCACTGGCGGCGGGATATCTCAAGGCGATCCTCGACGCCGATCCCGACCTCGGTTCCGAGACCGACGTGCAGATCCACAACCTGCGCGGCGGCTGGTCGATCACCGAAATGGCCCGAAGGATATTCGCCAGTGAGCCGCCGGACATTCTCGCGTTCTCGGTGCTTGGGTGGAACTACCGGAACTTCGCCTGCCTGGCCGACCTCTACAAGCAGCTGAAGCCGGGCGGCACCGTGGTCTTCGGCGGCAACCACGTCAGCCACCAGGGGCCCCGGGTGTTCCGCGAACACCCCGCGGTCGACGTGGTGGTCAACGGGGAAGGGGAACTCACCTTCCGTGACCTGACCGCCGCGATCCTCGCCCGCCCCGGTGACCCGGCGCTCGACACCGTGGCCGGGGTCTCCTACCGGGACCCGGACGGGGCCTGCCACACCACGGAGGACCGGCCACGGATCGAGAACCTCGACGTGATCCCCTCGCCGTTCCTCACCGGCGCCATCCCCCTGGTCGACCGCAACGGAGCGTTCCCGTACGAGTTCGCGCTGCTGGAGACCAACCGGGGCTGCCCGTACAAGTGCTCGTTCTGCTACTGGGGCGGGGCGACCGGGCAGCGGGTGCGCTCGTTCTCCCGGGAACGCCTCGCCGAGGAACTCGACCTGTTCGGCTTCCACCAGGTGCCCACGGTCTTCCTCTGCGACGCCAACTTCGGCATGTTGGAGGCCGACGAGGAGTTCACCGAGGACCTGCTGAGCACCAACGCCCGGTACGGCTTCCCGACGGCGCTGGAGGCCAACTGGGCCAAGAACAAGTCCGAGCGGTTCCACCGTATCGTGCGGACCCTGCGGGACCGGGGGTTCAAGAGTTCGTTCACGCTCGCCCTCCAGACGCTGTCCGACGAGGCGCTGGGCGACATGCAGCGGCGCAACATGAAGCTCAACCAGTGGGAGGCGCTCGCCGACTGGCTGGCCCAGGAGAAGATGGAGGCGTTCGTCGAGTTGATCTGGGGAGCGCCCGGCGAGACCACCGCCTCGTTCTTCGACGGCTACGACCGCCTCGCCGAGAAGGTCCCCCGGATCGCGGTCTACCCGTTGCTGCTGCTGCCCAACACGGGCTACAGCGAGCAGCGCCAGCTGCACGGGTTCGTGACCGTCCGGGGCCAGCACGACGACTTCGAGTACGTGCTGGCCAACCGCACCTCGACCCTGGCCGAGAACTTCGCCATGCAACGCTTCATGTACCTGGCCCGCATCCTCGGCGAGAACCAGTACTTCCGGCGGCTCTGGCGGCCGGCCCGCCTACTCGCCGGGCTCACCCAGAGCCAGGTGATCAACAGTCTGCGGGACTTCATCGAGGCGTCGGCCCACCCGGCGGTGGTGGCGTTCCGGGAGAGCTTCCCGATCATCGCCGAGTCGCCGGCCGTCGCGGCCGGACACCGGATGCTCTACAGCGAGCCGGCGCTCGACGAGCAGATCGAACGGTGGTGGAACGACGCCGTGGTCAGTCGCTTCCCGGCCGACTGGGCCGAGTTCGGCCGGGAGCTGTACCGCTTCGAGCGCTGGAGCCGCCCGGTCTACCAGCCACCGGGCGCCGCCCGGCCGGCCGGCTGGCGGGTCGACGGCGAGGAGTACGCCAGTGACCCGGTCACCTTCCCCATGCCGGTCGCGGAGGTCCTCGCCGCCCTGGCCGACGGCGACCTGACCGCCCCGCGCGCCGCGGTGACGACGTACGAGTTCCGCAGCACACGCGGGTTCTACCAGCACCTGGACAACCACGAGACCGGGGCGCACTACTTCGCCCGGGCCGTGCCGCAGGTGACCGCCGACGCGCGGTGACCTGCGGTACCGGTCGCGTGCGGTGGCCGGCCCACCGCACGCGACCGGTCCCCGGTGGGGTGCCGGTCAGCCGGTGAGCACCACCTGGAGTTCCTGGCGACGGCGTTCGGCGAGGTCGGTGAGGAGGGCGGGTCCCTGCGCGAACGGGACCACTGCCGAGATCAGGTGGGTGTGGATCAGGTCGCCGTACCGGCGCAGCAGGTCGATCGTCTCGGCGGAGAGGCGTTCCCGGTCCCAGGTGGGGGCGAGACCCCGGGGCACCCGGCCGATCTGTGCGCAGCGCAGCGACAGCCCGTTGTGGTGGAACTCCTCACCGAGCCGGACGGCGTCCGCGCCGCCCTGGTAGAACGCCAGGTCGATCACGGTGCCCTGGGGGCGCAGCAGGCGCAGCGCCAGGTGCAGCGCCCAGTCCTGACCCCGGCACTGGAACACCACGTCGGCGCCCCGGTCCCCGGCGCTGTGGTGCCACCGGGTCTTGAGCACCACGGCGGGGTCGTCGGCGTCCGGGTCCAGGGTCTGCAGGCCGAGCGCCTCGGCGACCTGGCGGCGCTGCGGCGTCGGGTCGACCACCACCACCGAGGCGGCACCGTGCTGCCTGGCGAACAGGGCGGTGAGCAGGGCGACCACCCCACCGCCGACCACCGCGACCCGGCGGCCGCGCACCCCGTCGCCGAGCGAGCGGACGTCGGTGCCGTACAGGTCGGCGGCGGCGTGCAGCAGCCCGTTGGCGCAGATCGGGCCCATGTGGGCCACATAGACGCCGAGCAGCGGATCGAGGTCGTCGGGCAGCGGCACGAACCGTTCGGCCAGCGGGTCGGCGACGTACCCGGTGCGGTGGCCGTAGGTCATCGCACCGACGGTGCCGACGGCGATCGCCGGGGTACGGCTCTGCACCACCTCGGCGACCTGCATGTAGCCGAGCCGGGTGACCGGGTACGGGGTGCTGGCCGTTCCGGGCCGGAACAGGCCGAGGCCGGTGTCGAAGGTGACGTTGAGGTAGGGGTTGGTGCCCTTGACGAAGCTCAGCTCGGTGCCGGCGGAGATGCCGCTGTAGCGGGTCCGCACCCGGATGGTGCCGTCGCGCAGCTCACCGGCCTCCTGCTCGGCCAGCTCGACCCGTCCCGGTCCGCTGACCACCACCACCGTGTCACGCATCGACGGTCACCCCCGCGGGTGTCGCCGGCACGCCGCCGGCCACCGACGTCAGGGCGGCCGGGCCGGTGGGCAGGGTGACGGGGCGACCGGTGCGGGCGCTCTGCGCGACCGCGACCGCCAGTCGCTGGGTGCGCAGCGCCTCCGCGTACGGCACCCGGATGTCGTCGCCGACGCCGGTGACCGCGTCGACGAAGGCCCGGTCGACGGCGACCCGGGCCTCGTCCGGGTCGGCCGCCAGGTGGCGTTCCCCGTCGGCGTCGCGGATCGTCAGGCCGTCCTCGGCCAGGGACAGGGCCAGCCCGTCGGCGAGGATCTCCAGGCCGGCGCGGTGTTTCCAGCCGAGCACGCAGGCGGCGGCGAGGGTGCCCACCGCCCCGGAGGCGAAGCGCAGCGTGGCGGCGGTCACCGAGTCGATGTCGGCGTCGTCGACCGGCGGCGGGCTGCCGTCGCCGTACGCGGTCACCTCGACGGCCTCACCGGCCAGCACGCGGATCAGGTCCAGCACGTGGGCGGCCTGCTCGACGACCGGGCCGCCGGAGCGGTCCCGCACCGCCCACCAGGCCACCGGGGGCACCTTGTCCAGCCAGGCTCCGTTGACCATCCGCACCGGGCGGTCGGCGAGTAGCTGCCGGGCCCGCTGCACCACGTGCAGGTGACGCCAGTGGTGTCCGACGGCGGTGAGCAGCTGCTTCTCCTGGACCAGGGCGGCGATCCGCTCGGCGGTGTCCAGGTCGGCGGCGACCGGTTTCTCCACGAACATCGGCACCCCGGCCGCGATCACGGCTTCCTCCACCGGCCCGTGCGCGAACGGGGGCACGCAGACGTAGACGGCGTCCGGGCCGGCGGCCAGCAGCTCGTCGACGTCGGCGAAGACGTGCGCGGAGTGCGCGGCGGCCAGTTCCGTCGCCGCGTCCCGGGCCACGTCGGTGACACCGAGCAACTCCACGTCGGCGAAACTCCCCAGCACGCGGGCGTGGCGTTGCGCCACCCCGCCGGCCCCGACCAGCCCCACCCGGCACGTACGCATTCTTCGGCCCTCTCGACGCGGTCATGACCAACGCCGTCAGCACTCCCCCCGGTGGGCCGGGGCGAAACCCCGGGGTCGTCGCGCAACACAGCGTTCACCTGCCGGGAACCGGCCGGTGGAACCGACGTGATCAAGCTGTTAGGGATTATCCGGTTAGCGGTTGTGCGGGGGTGGGAAAACCACATCCGGGTTTTCCGCCATGGATCTGGGGGTTTGCCAGTGCGGGATACAACACCGATCGTCTCTCCTGTCGTGGAGGCGTGGGCCACCTATCGAACGACGTCGGCGCAGGACTGGCCCACGCGACGGCTGATGCGGGCGAAGGGAGAGAACCGGGTCAGCGTCGTGCTGCCCGCCCGCAACGAGGAAGCTACCGTCGGGGCGATCGTCGCGACGATCCGGGAACACCTGATGGACCGGGTTCCCCTGGTCGACGAGCTGATCGTGGTCGACTCCCGGTCGACCGACCGGACCGCACAGGTGGCCCGGGCCGCCGGCGCGGAGGTGGTCGGTCAGGACGAGATGACCCGGGGGCTGCCCCGGCTGACCGGCAAGGGTGACGCGCTCTGGGCCGGCCTGGCCGCCGCCGAGGGCGACGTCGTCGCCTTCATCGACGCCGATCTGCGGGAGTTCCGGCCGCACTTCGTGACCGGCCTGATCGGTCCGCTGCTGGTCGATCCGTCGGTGGAGTTCGTGAAGGGCTTCTACCACCGGCCCCTGGTCGGCACGACCAGCGTCGAGACCGACGGCGGCGGACGGGTGACGGAGCTGATGGCCCGGCCGCTGCTGAACCTGTTCTGGCCGGAGCTGGCCGGCTTCGTGCAGCCCCTGGCAGGCGAGTACGCCGGCCGGCGCGAGGTGCTGGAACGGGTGCCGTTCGTCACCGGTTACGGGGTCGAGACGGCCATGCTGATCGATCTGCTGGAACTGGTCGGCCTGGACGCGTTGGCCCAGGTCGACCTGGGCGAGCGCAAGCACCGGCACCAGGACACCGCGGCCCTGGGCCGGATGTCCGCGCAGATCATGCACACCGCCTGGGCGCGGTTGCAGCGGCGCGGCTGGGCCGCCCCGGGCACCAGCCCGGGAGCGCTGCTGACCCAGTTCCGTCGGGGCGGCTCGGAGGCGCTGCCGAATCTCGACCGGGAGATCGTCGTCAACGACGTCTCGGTGCAGGAACGTCCACCCCTGGCCGAGCTGCGGCCCCGGCTGCCGCGGCGGCGGGTGGCCGCGTGACGACACGGCGGGCCCTCCGACGCGACACCGGCAGTGCCACCCGACGCGCGGGGTCGACACCCGCCCGGGACTCCCACCGTCCCGAGAGGATTCCCCGATCATGAGTCTCACCGTGTTGATGAACGCCGGCCCCTGGCTGTCCGTGCCCCCACCCGGCTACGGCGGCATCGAGAACGTCATCGCCACCCTGGTGCCGGAGCTGCGCCGGCTCGGGGTGAAGGTGGTGCTGGCCTCGGTGGGGTCGAGCACCCTGCCGGTGGACGAGAGGTTCTCGGTCTACGACGACGGGCAGTTCGCGGCGTTGCAACGGCCCTACAACCAGGTGTGCGGGGTGTCCCAGGCGCACCTGGCCGGGGTGGTCCGGCAGGTGCACGGCCGCGACGACATCGACCTGGTGCACGACCACGTGGAAGCCGTCGGGCTGGCCACCCTCGCGGCGATGGGGCCGGCCGCCCCACCGGTGCTGCACACCCTGCACTGGGACCTCGCCAAGCACCCCGAGCTGTACGGCAACCTCGACGCCGGGGCGCGGGTCCGGGTCAACGGGGTCTCCGCCGCCCAACTGGCCCGCGCACCCCGGGCACTGCGGGCGCACTCGGTCGGGCACGTGCACCTGTCCACCCCGCTGGCCGTGCACGCCGACCGGGCGCCCCGGCCGGCAAAGGGTGACTACACGATCATTCTCGGCCGGATCAACCCGGGCAAGGGCCAGGACGTGGGCGCCCGGCTGGCCCGGCGCACCGGGGTGCCGCTGGTGCTCGCCGGCCCGGTCGGGCCGTACCACCGGCCGGCGGACCTGGCCGCGGCGGGTGAGGAGGCCCGGCAGAACCCGGACGTGCGGTTCTTCTACGACCAGGTCGCCCCGCACGTCGACGGTGACCTGGTCCGCTGGGTGGGCACGGTGGCCGGCCGGGAGCGCGACGACCTGCTGGCCGGGGCGCGGGCGTCGTTGTTCCCGCTGCGCTGGGAGGAACCCGGCGGGACCGCCGTGGTGGAGTCGCTGGCGTTGGGCACGCCGGTGGTGGCGACCGGGCGGGGTTGCCTGCCCGAGCTGATCGCGCACGGGCGGACCGGCCTGCTCACCGACGACGAGGAGGAGCTGGGTGAGCTGTTGCTGGCGGCACGCCGGCTCGATCCGGACGAGTGCCGGCGGGAGGCCGCCGAGCGGTTCACCCCGGCGGTGATGGCGCAGCGGTACGTCACGCTCTACGAGACGGTCCGCGCCGGGGCCCGCAAGCCGCAGCTCCAGGCCGCCTGAACCACCGACCCGACCGGGTCCGGACCGTCCTCGGTCCGGGCCCGGTTTCGTTCCCCGGGACCGCGGGTACCTGGCGGTTCTGCCCAGCACCGCGAGCGGAATCGAGGGGCCGATGGCCAGCCGGATCACCTGCGAGGTCCACGACGAGTCACCCGTGACCGTCGTACGCCTCGCGGGCGCACTCGACCTGGGCACCATGCGCGCCGTACACACCGTGCTGGACCGCTGCCTGGCCACGCTGCCGGACGCGTTGGTGGTCGACCTGGGCGGGGTGACCGTCGCCGACCGGTTGGCGCTGTCGGTCTTCGCCGCCACCGCCCGGCAGGCCGCGGACTGGCCGGCCGTGCCGGTGGTGCTCTGCTCCCCCCCGCCGGACGCCGCCGCCTGGCTGGCCACCTCCACCGCCTGCCGGGTGGTGCCGGTACGGCAGGACTGCGCCGAGGCGACCCGGCTGGCCGGGGCGACCGCCGCACCCCGGTTGCGGGTCCGGTTGGATCCGGTGGCGGGGGCCTGCCGGCGGGCCCGTGAGCTGGTCGGTGACGCCTGCGCCCGGTGGAACGTCCCGCACCTGGTGGAACCGGCGTCGCTGGTGCTCAGTGAGCTGGTCGGCAACGTGGTGCGGCACGCCCACACCCCGATGCGGATCACGTTGACCCTGCACCAGCCGTACCTGCGGGTGGCGGTCGCCGACGGCAGCCGGGCGGTGGCGCGCGCGGCCAGCCCGGACGTGACCGCCGAGGGCGGCCGGGGTTTGCTGCTGATCCGGGACATGGCGCAGCGCTGGGGCAGTTCCCCGCTGGCCGACGGCAAAGTGGTTTGGGCACTCCTGCCCGCGAATTGACCGAAATTCCCTCTCTCGCCTGGTTACATGGGCGGAGGGACGGGTAGTCGCGCCCGTCCTTTCTGTCGTCACGACGGGGTGAGAGAGCCATGCCCAGACGGGTAACCACGGAACCCGCCCGAGACCGCGGCCCGGCGATCCTCGCCCCGGCCCGGTTCGGTGGCTTCCCCGGACCGGTCCGCCCGGCACTTCCCGGGAACAAGCTGCTGCGGCTGCTCGGCACCACCGACGCCAAGCAGATCGGCCTGCTCTACCTGGCCACGTCGTTCGTGTTCTTCCTGATCGGCGGCGTGCTCGCCCTGCTCATCCGGGCCGAGCTGGCCCGGCCCGGGATGCAGTTCCTCTCCCCCGAGCAGTACAACCAGGCGTTCACCATGCACGGCACGATCATGCTGCTGCTCTTCGCCACCCCACTGGTGTTCGCCTTCGGCAACTACATCGTCCCGTTGCAGATCGGCGCACCGGACGTGGCCTTCCCCCGGCTCAACGCGTTCGCGTACTGGCTATACCTGTTCGGCGGCACGATGGTCGTCGGCGGCTACCTCACCCCCGGTGGTGCGGCCGACTTCGGCTGGACGGCGTACAACCCGCTCAGCGACGCGACGCACTCCCCCGGCATCGGGGGGAACCTGTGGGTGGTCGGCCTGGTCGTCTCCGGCCTGGGCACCATCCTGGGCGCGGTCAAC
The DNA here is from genome assembly GCF_040648835.1 of Micromonospora sp. NPDC049081. Lineage (NCBI taxonomy): Bacteria > Bacillati > Actinomycetota > Actinomycetes > Micromonosporales > Micromonosporaceae > Micromonospora > Micromonospora sp. NPDC049081. The sequence goes on from NZ_JBEZEK010000007.1 coordinate 45,239, forward strand.
CTGATCACCACCACGCTGACCCTGCGCGCGCCCGGCATGACCATGTTCCGGATGCCGATCTTCACGTGGAACATGCTGCTCACCGCCGTCCTGGTGATCCTGGTCTTCCCGCTGCTGGCCGCCGCGCTGCTGGCGCTGGGCGCGGACCGGCTGCTCGACGCCCACGTCTACGACCCGGCGACCGGCGGACCGATGCTGTGGCAGCACCTGTTCTGGTTCTTCGGCCACCCCGAGGTCTACATCGTGGCGTTGCCGTTCTTCGGCATCATCACCGAGATCATCCCGGTCTTCAGCCGCAAACCGATCTTCGGCTACACCGGCCTGGTGCTGGCCACCGTCGCGATCACCGTGCTGTCGATGACCGTCTGGGCGCACCACATGTTCGCCACCGGCCAGGTGCTGCTGCCGTTCTTCAGCTTCCTCAGCTATCTGATCGCGGTGCCCACCGGGGTGAAGTTCTTCAACTGGATCGGCACCATGTGGAAGGGGCAGCTCACCTTCGAGACGCCGATGCTGTTCGCCGTCGGGTTCCTGGTCACCTTCCTGCTCGGCGGCCTGACCGGGGTGCTGCTGGCCAGCCCGCCGGTGGACTTCCACGTCACCGACTCGTACTTCGTGGTGGCGCACTTCCACTACGTGCTGTTCGGCACCATCGTGTTCGCCGCGTTCGGCGGGGTCTACTTCTGGTTTCCCAAGATGACCGGCCGGCTGCTCGACGAACGGCTCGGCAAGCTGCACTTCTGGACCATGTTCATCGGCTTCCACGCCACCTTCCTGGTGCAGCACTGGCTGGGCGACGAGGGGATGCCCCGCCGGTACGCCGACTACCTGCCCGACGACGGCTTCACCACGCTCAACATGATCTCCACCGTCGGGTCGTTCGTGCTCGGCGCGTCCACCCTGTTCTTCCTCTACAACGTGTGGAAGTCCTGGCGCTACGGCGCGCTGGTGACGGTGGACGACCCGTGGGGTTTCGGCAACTCCCTGGAATGGGCCACCACCTGCCCGCCCCCGTTGCGCAACTTCGACCGGATGCCCCGGATCCGCTCCGAGCGGCCCGCCTTCGACGCCAAGTACGGCCCCCTCGTCGCCGACCTCGGCCGGGACCTGCCGCAACGCACCACCCGGCCACCGCAGCACCTGCACGACGAGCTGCACCACGAGCGGCACGTACCCGAGTCACCGGCGGCCGAAGGCGCGCACGGGGCCCGGGAGGCGGTGGAGTACCAACCCGCCCCGCAGTCCGGCGCCCGCCCGGTGGAGGTGCCCGAACCGGAGGACGTCCGCCGTCCCGGCTTCGCGCACTCCGACGCCCCGGACGACGACGGCCCCGGCGGTGCGAACCCCGACACCCCCGAACGGTGGCGGCACCCGCACAGCACGGACGACGACGACCCCGGACGGCGCTGACCCGCAACGGTCGTCGGGCCGGCACCCCGTTCGGGGGTGCCGGCCCGACGTTCGTCCCCCGCCGGCCGGAGCCGGGTCAGGCGTCCACGGTGGCAGGCAGGCCGGCGGCGGCCAGCGACCGTCGTACCGCCGGCTGGGCCCGGGTCAGCCGCAGCGGCACCCCGGTCCGGATGGCGGCGTCCCGGCCGGCCACCAGTGCGGCGATGCCACCGGCGTCGACCCCGCCCGCTCCGTCCAGGTCCACCACCAGCTCGCGGGGCTGCCCGGCGACCGCCTCCAGCATCATCCGGCGCAACTGGTCCGCGCCGTCGCGGTCGATCTCTCCCCCGACCTCGACCACCGTCCGCTCCGCGGTGCGTCTGACCGCGATCCGGTTCCGGCCGGTCTCCGTCTCGGCGGTGCCGTTCTGCCAGGGCGGCGGGGTGTCGGCGAGCATCGCCTGACGCAGCCAGGTCAACGCCCGCGACAGCAGCCGGGACACGTGCATCTGGGAGATGCCGAACCGGGCGGCGATCTCGGCCTGGGTCTGGTTGCCGTAGAAGCGCATCGCCAGGATGCGCCGCTCCCGCCAGGGCAGCCGGTGCAGCAGCCCGCTGACCGTCACCCGGTCGTCCACCGACTCCAACGCGTTGTCCGACTCGCCGACCAGGTCACCGAACTCGGCGGAACTCTCCCCGCCGACCGGTGCGTTGAGCGAGGCGGGGCTGTAGCCGGCCGCCGACTCCAGGGCGGCGAGGATCTCCTCCTCCGGCGTCTCCAGCCGGGCCGCCAGCTCGGCCACGCTCGGCGCCCGGGACAGTTCGCTGGTCAGCGCCGAGGTGGCCTGCCCGACCTCCAGGATCAGGTCGCGCAACCGCCGGGGCACGTGCACCCCCCAGGTGCGGTCCCGGAAGTGCCGCTTGATCTCACCGACGATGGTGATCGCCGCGTACGCGGTGAACGAACCCCGCTCGGGGTCGTACCGGTCGACGGCGTTGACCAGGCCGAGCCGGGCCACCTGCTCCAGGTCCTCCAACGGCTCGCCCCGCCCCCGGTAGCGGCGGGCCAGCCGGCCGGCGAACGGCAGGGCGAACCGGACCAGGTCCTCGCGGGCCTCGCCCCGACGCTCCGGTGGCAGGCCGGCGATCCGCGCGGCGTACGCCAGCGCGGCGGCGTCCAGATCCTCCAGACCCCGTTCGGTCGGAGGTGGTGTGGTCGTGGTGGTCTGTCCGAACATCCGCGCCTCCCTCAGGAAGGTCCCCCGCCCGGATCGAGCCGGTCGTGCGCGTGGTGGCACCACGCACCGGGTCGGAAGTGGGGTCACGTGCCGCGCCGGGATCGCCGGACGCGCGGAGGCGATGACCGGTCGCCACCCGGCGTGATCGCACCGTCGCGGCGAGCGGTCTTCCCGCTCCCCAGGTACTCAACCACGCGGCCCCGGGTTCGCGAGGATGTTTCGGTGTGCCCGGTCCGGCCCGACGGCGCGGACACCCCGGGCGTCCCCTTTCCGGGTTACCGGCTGCCCGTCGCCCGCCGGAGCGGGCGGTGTCGGCGCCGGACGGGCCGGCCGGTCAGGACACGGCCAACCCCAGCGGGGCACCCGCGTCCCGGAGCCCGGCCAACGCGTCGGCCACGCTCAGCGGCGGCGGCGTCGGCAGGTCGTACGGCTGACCGCGCAGCACCTCGGTGGCCCGCCGGGTGGCCACCGAGGCGACCGGGTAACCGCGGGCGGCGGTGCGGTCCAGGGCCCGGCGACGACGGCCGAACGCCGCCACCGCCAGCCACTGCGGCAGCCCGGCCAGCGCTGGTGAGCGCATCCCCGGCGACTCGGGCAGCACGTCCACCGAGCTGAACGGCTCGCTGCCGGCGAGCCACCACTCCACCTCCTCGACGCTGCGTCGGGTCGCGTTCTCACACCAGTACGGCACCAGCCCCGCCCGTACCACCTGCCACGGATCGAACAGCCGGCCGCACTCGACCACCAACCGGTCGCCGGTCTTGCCGGCCCGACGCAGCCACCGGCGGTACAGGTCGGCGGTCGCCGCGCTGAGCGCCCCGGGGTGCGGCGTCTGCACCTGACGCAGCTCGTGCCCCCGGCTACGGGCCCAGTGGTCCAGCGTGCGGGTGAAGCCCGGTTCCACCCCGTGCTCGGCGGGCTCGCGGGCGGCGGTGACCGCCGGTGGCTCCCAGCCCTGCCCGGTCCCGCCGACCGCCCGCAGCACCTGACGCAGGGTGGGTGAGTCGGTGTGGAAGTCCACCGGTTCCAGCCCGCTGGCCGGGGAGCCGAGCTGGAAGCTGTGCCCCTGCCCGGAGTCCGACACCGGCCACCGACGGCCGTCACCGACCAGCAGCAGCACCGCCCGGGGCGTCAGCCGGTCGGCCAGGAACCGGGCGTACGCCACCGGTAACGCCCGCCACCGGGCCACCAGGCTGATCGCGACGCCGGCCAGCGTGCCCCGGCTCGCCGGGCAGTGCACCTGGCGGACGTGCAGGTCGGGGTTGCCGGCGAGGACCCGGGCGGCGAACGCGGCACCCTGGTCCAGGGCGGCACCGGGCCGGTCCACCGCGCCGCGCGTCCAGTGCGCGGTCATCTCGAACCCGGTGGGCAGCCAGGGCACCCCGAGCGCCACGGCCAGGTGCACCGCGGCGGCGTGCGGGGAGCCCAGCACCAGCGCCGGATACCGTTCCCGGGGGTACTGGTCGACGATCCACCGGGCCACCCGTTCCCCGTCCACCTCGCCGACCTGTGCGGCGGTGAGCGCCACCTCGCCGGCGACCCGCCCGGCGACGGCCCGGCGTACCGGCTCCGGCGCGGGGGTGAACCGTGACGGCCGGCTCGGCTGGCCCAGGTCGGCGCAGTCCACCCCGCGCAGGGCCCGGGCGGCGGCGGCCACCAGCACCCGCGCGGGGCTACCCACCGCCACGACCCGGTCGCCGGCCAGCCCCGCACCCTGGGCCGTCGGTCCCGCCGGCACCACCGACGCCGGCTCCACCCCGCCTCGATCACTCACCACGCAGCCCGGCTTCCCCTCCCTCTGGGGTCTAAACGGGGCATCCCGCCCCGTCGGGCGCAATCTTCGACCCCGGGGGTGCACCGGCGACGACGGTGCTAGACGAGGTCCTCGGCCTCGACGACCGACCGCTCGGCAGACATCATCCGGTCCCGGACGCGTCGGGCGGCGTCGCCGTCGGCGAACAGGCCCCGCAGGTCGGCCAGGGCCGGTTCCGGCACCTGCAGCGGCACGCCCGGGTCCACCACCGCCTCCAGCACGCACGGGCGGTCGGCGGCGAGCGCCTCGTCCCAGGCCGCGCCGACCAGCTCCGGCCGGTCCACCCGGACACCGTGCAACCCGAGCAGCCGGGCCCAACCGGCGTACGGCACGTCGGCCCGCCGCCCGGCCACGCCCGGCACCCACCCGCGGTGGTCCAGACCGCGGTGGTCGCGGTCGTTGAGCACCAGCACCACCAGCCGGGGATCGGCCCACCCCTGCCAGCGGTGGGCCACGGTGATCAGCTCGGCCAGCCCGTTGAGCTGCATCGCGCCGTCACCGAGCAAGGCGATCACCGGCTCGTCCGGGCGCTCCAGTTTCGCGGCGAGCGCGTACGGCACGGCGCAGCCCGGCGAGCCGAGTGCGCCGCAGAGCTGCGCGTCTACCCCGGGCGGCAGTTCCAGGTGGCGGGCGTACCAGTAGAGCACCGAACCGACGTCCACGGCGACCGACCCCGTGCGGGGCAACCGGGTGGACAGCTCGTGCAGCACCAGCTGCGGGTTGACCGGTTCGGCCGGTTCGGCGGCGCGGGCGGCGGCCTCCGCGCGCCACCGCTCGACGGAGCCCTCGACGGTGGCCCGCCACTGCCGGTTGGGCCGGTCGGCGACCTGGGCCAGCAGCGCGTGCAGGGTTTCGGTGGCGTCGCCGACCAGCGGCACGTCCACCGGGTACCGGCTGCCGATCCGTCGCCCGTCGATGTCGATCTGGATGGTGCGGGCCTGACCGGGCATCGGGAGGTAGTCGGTCCACGGGTCGTTGGTGCCCACCAGCAGCAGGGTGTCCGCGCCACCCATCAGCTGGGCGGCGGCGGTGGTGCCGACCGCACCGAGCACCCCGGTGTGGAACGGCAGCCGCTCGTCGAGCACCGGCTTGCCCGGCAGTGAGCTGGCGACGCCGGCACCCAACCGGTCGGCCAGCGCCGCGATCTGCCCGGCGGCACCCCGGGCGCCCTGCCCGACCAGGATCGCCACCCGCGCTCCGACGCTGAGCAGCGCCGCGGCGGCGTCCAGGTCCGCCTGGTGGGGCAGCACCCGGGCCAGCGGTTCGCCCGGCGTCGCGTTGAGCACCCCCACCGTGTCCGGTTGCAGGTCCGGCACCACGGCGAGCTGCAACGCGCGGGGCAGCACCACGCAGGTCGGGCTGCGGGTCGCCGCGGCCGTGCGCAACGCCTGGTCGAGCAGGGCCGGCACCTGGGCCGGGGTACGGCCGTAGCGGACGAACTGGTGGCAGACGTCGCCGAAGAGCCGGCTCAGCCCGATCTCCTCGTGCACCTCACCGAGCGGTCCGGTGACGTCCTCCCCGAGGATCGCCACCACCGGCCGGCTGTCCAGTTTCGCGTCGTACAGACCGTTGAGCAGGTGCACCGCGCTGGGGCCCTGGGTGGCCACGCAGACCCCGATGCCGCCGGTGAACTTGGCGTGCCCGGTCGCCATGAAGGCGGCGGCCTCCTCGTGCCGGGCGGGGACGAACTCCGGGTCCCCGCCCGCGGTGTCCAGCGCCTCGACCACCGGGGCGATCGCGTCCCCCGGGCAGCCGAAGGCGCGGGGCACCCGCCAGGCCCGCAACCGGTCCACCACCAGCTGCGCGACCGTACGGTCAGCCATGGTCGCGTCCCGGCGTGGCCGGGTCGACGTAGCGCAGCACCGCACCGACCCCGTCGGCCAGTTCGGGGGCCTCGTCCGGCCCGAGAACGGTCAGGTCCGCGTCCGTGCCGACCAACGCCCGGACCAGTGCAGCGTCGGCGCGGACCCGTTGCGGGTCGGACACGGCGGCGAGCTGGCCGGGTGCGGTGGCGATGTCGGTCGGGCGGGGTCCGATCCACAGCTCACCGACGGCCGACGGGTCGTCGACGAGCAGCATCGTGTCGACCTGGTTGCGTTGCAGGGCGGCCACCACGGCGGCCAGCCCCGCACCGACGTCCTCCTGGGTGCCGAACCGGTCCAGCGCGGCGGTGACGTGCTGGTCGGCGACCTCGGCGATGGTCTGCACGGTGACGTCGTCCATCGCGGCCGGGTCGGCGCCACCGGCCCGGGAGCCGGCGTCGGTGCGCACCACCACGTCCTGCCAGCGGGCCGGCAGCTGCGCGGTGATCATCCCGGTGGCCCGGATGTCCCCGGCGACGACCACCACGTCCGCGCCGACCCGGTCGGCCAGTTCGGCGGTGGCCGCGGCGGCGTCCCCGGCGTTGTGGTGCCAGGCTTCCATCGCGGCCCGCTGGTAGCGGGACTGGGACCAGCCGCCGGGTTGCACCCGGCGCAGCGGATAGGTCTGCCGGCCGCTGACGTGGGCCCGTCGGGGCACCCCACCGGCGCTGACCGCGACCGCGTCCGCGCCGGTGCGGTCGGCGAGGACCCGCACCCAGGCCACCTGTTCCCCGCGTTGCGCCAGCAGGGGCATCACGTGCGGCAGCGGCGTGTACGCGGCCAGGTCGCGCAGTGGTGGCGCGGCGAGGTACTCGGACAGCACCACCCGGCCCCGACTGGCGAACGCGGCCAGCCCGTAGTCGCCGGGCATCGGGTCGTGACCCCGGACCACCCGGTCCAGGGCCGCGATGGTCGGCTCGTCGGCGCCGTCGGCGGCGAGTTGTTCGGCCAGGGCCCGCCAGCGTAGGTCCAACGCCGGACGCGCGTCCTGGGTGTCCCGGGAGGCGTCCAGGTAGACCGAGCACCACGGCCCGGGACGGTCGTAGAGCGGGCGCAGGAAGGACAGCTGCATGCTCGACCCCTTTCCGGCTCGGCCGCCCGCTTACCCGGGCTGCCCGGGATGTCACCTCGGCCCGACCACCAGCCGAAGCGCCTCACCCACCGTCGTCCGTGTCGTGACTCTCCGGTTCATTCACGTCGTTCGACCCGTTTGCTGGATACCATCAGTGAACGGAAAGGGACTCTCGGTGGTGAACATGGACAGCGAACTCCGAAACCGGGTGGTACGCCCCACCCAGCGGATACTCACCGGGCGGGTGGTCCGATTCATGGACGGCTACCCCCGCGAGGTCAGGATCGGCCAGCCGGTGCTGGTGGCGGTGCTGACCGCGGCGAGCGTGGCAGGTCTGCTGGTGCTGCTGGTGCGGACCGCCCTCTCCCGGGCCGGCGGGGGCGCGCGCCGCACCTGGAAGGACCTGAAAAAGGGTCCGGAATTCCTGGTCACACCGCTGCGGGTGCGCGACGACAAGGGCCTGCTCTATGAGGTGGAGTTGCACGGGCACCTGCCGCAGAGCGCGGTGCACCCGTCCGACTGGGTGCAGCTGACCCTGCAGCCGCAGGACGTCGACCTGCCGCCGCGCATCGAACGGATCGTCAACCTGACCACCGGTCAGCTGCTCACCCCGCGTACCGCCACGGTGTGGAGCCACCTGGGCCCGCCGCTGCTGATCCAGGCGGTGCTGGGGGCGGTGCTGGTGCTGCTGGTCGCCGCCGCCGTGGTCCTCACCTGACGGCGACCCGTCCGATCGTCACCCGCCCCGCCGGCCGGGCCCGGCCGGCGGCCGGTCGTGGGTGGGTCCCGGCCCTCGTGGGTGGGTCCCGGCCCTCGTGGGTGGGTCCCGGCCCTCGTGGGTGGGTTCCGGCCCGGTCGACTCCCGGCGTCGGCCCGTCGCGGGGTGTCCCCGCCGGGCGCGCACGCGGGCGGTCAGCCGACGGGGGTCAACGGACGCTGCTCCCCGGTGGTCCGCAGCAGGCCCCGGCGGGCGGCCCAGCGCTCGAAGAACAGGGTGGCCAACGGCGGCACCGCGCAGACCAGGGCGACGACGGTGACCCCGAGGGACCACCGGTGCAGCCGGGCGACGGCGAGCACCAGGAGGCCGTACGCGACGAAGAGCGCGCCGTGGATCGGCCCGAAGACCTTGACGCCGATCTCGTTGTCCGGCGGGCCGTACTTGACCGCCATGCCGACCAGCAGGGCCAGCCAGGAGCACGCCTCGGCGATCGCCGCCGCCACGAACAACCGGGTCACCTTCTCGCGCATCGGGTCATGGTAGCCAGCCGCCGTCGGCGGCCGGCGCGTGACGACCGGCGGGCGACGGGGATCACCCGGGCCCCCGATGGGTACGTAGGGGGTCCTTCGGGTCTTCCCGGTCCGTCCGGGACGTGCGAGGTTGACAGGACCAACGGTGACAGGGCGGGTGGCCATGGGTGAGGAAGTCGGAGCGCGCACGTTCAGCCGGGAGGACCGGGCCCGCTACCGGGAGAAGGTCCGCCGGTGTCTGGACGTCTTCGCCGAGATGCTGCGGGAGTCCCGCTTCGACGTCGAGCGGCCGATGACCGGCCTGGAGATCGAGCTGAACCTGGTCGACGACGACTCCCGGCCGACGATGCGCAACGCCGACGTGCTGGCCGCCGTCGCCGATCCCAGTTTCCAGACCGAGCTGGGCCAGTTCAACGTGGAGATCAACGTGGCGCCCCGACGACTCGTCGGCACCGGCACGGCCGAGTTCGAGTCTCACGTGCGGGCCAGCCTGAACGCCGCCGAGGAGAAGGCCCGCACGGTCGACGCCCACATGGTGATGATCGGCATCCTGCCGACCCTGGAGCCGGGGCACCTGACCGCCGGGGCGCTGTCGGCGAATCCGCGCTATGCGCTGCTCAACGAGCAGATCTTCGCCGCCCGTGGGGAGGACCTGCGGATCGCGATCAGCGGGGTGGAGCGGTTGGCGACCACCGCCGACACCATCACCCCGGAGGCGGCCTGCACCAGCACCCAGTTCCACCTGCAGGTCAGCCCGGTCGACTTCGCCGCCTACTGGAACGCCGCCCAGGCGGTCGCCGGGATCCAGGTGGCGCTGGGCGCGAACTCCCCGCTGTTCTTCGGCCGGGAGCTGTGGCGGGAGACCCGGGTGCCGCTGTTCCAGCAGGCCACCGACACCCGCTCGGAGGAGATCAAGGCCCAGGGGGTACGCCCACGGGTCTGGTTCGGCGAGCGCTGGATCAACAGCGTCTTCGACCTGTTCGAGGAGAACGTGCGCTACTTCCCGGCGCTGTTGCCGGTCTGCGACCCGGAGGACCCGGCGCAGACGCTGGCCGCCGGTGGGGTGCCGAGGCTGGCCGAGCTGCGGTTGCACAACGGCACCATCTACCGCTGGAACCGGCCGGTGTACGACGTGTGGAAGGGCCGCCCGCACCTGCGGGTGGAGAACCGGGTGCTGCCGGCGGGGCCGACGGTGGTGGACACCATCGCCAACGGCGCGTTCTACTTCGGGCTGGTCCGGGCGCTGGCCGAGTCGGACCGGCCACTGTGGTCGCAGATGTCGTTCAGCGCGGCGGAGGAGAACTTCACCAGCGGGGCCCGGCACGGCATCGACGCGCAGGTCTACTGGCCGGGTCTGGGCTATCTGCCGGCGACCGAGCTGGTGCTGCGCCGGCTGCTGCCATTGGCGCACCAGGGGTTGGACGGGTGGGGGGTGGATCCGGCCGAACGTGACCGGCTGCTCGGCATCATCGAGCAGCGCTGCCTGACCGGACGCAACGGCGCGAGCTGGCAGGTGGCGACGTTGCACCGGTTGGAGTCCGCCGACCATCTCGACCGCCCGGAGGCTTTGCGGGAGGTGGTCCGCCACTACGTCGAGCTGATGCACAGCAACCAGCCGGTCCACGAGTGGCCGGTTCCCTGACGGTGTCGGGTCACCGCCCACCCGCCGAGTCGATTGACTTTCGATAGCTTCCGAGCGATAGTCGATACATGACGACAGCGCGTTGGGCGGTCACCGCCCTCAGAGGCTTCCTCGTGGTCCTGTTCGCGGTGCTGGTGCTGTTCCAGACCATGTCGCTGCCCGGCCAGTTCGCCCACCTGGCGCGCGAAGCACCCGAGCAGGCCTACCTGCGCTGGCCGGCCACCGCCGTGACGGTGTTCTGGGTGCTCTGCGTGCAGGTGGTGATCGTCGCCACCTGGCGGCTGCTCACCCTGGTCAGAAACGACCGGATCTTCAGTGAGTCGGCACTGGCCTGGGTGGACGCCATCGTCTGGGCCATCGCCGCCGGCTGGCTGGTACTGGTGGCCGTCTTCCTCTACGTCGGGTTCAACGCCGACGACCCCGGGCTGCCGATGCTGCTGTTCCTCCTGTCGGTCGGCGTCACCGTGCTCGGGCTGCTGATGGTGGTGATGCGGGCGCTGCTGCGGCAGGCCACCGCACTGCGCACCGACCTGGAGGCGGTGATCTGATGCCCATCGTCGTCCGCATCGACGTGCAACTGGCCAGACACAAGATGAGCGTCGGCGAGTTCGCCGAGCGGGTCGGGCTGACCCCGGCCAACGTGGCCGTGCTGAAGAACGGCCGGGCCAAGGCGGTGCGGTTCAGCACGCTGGAGGCGATCTGCCGGGTGCTCGACTGCCAGCCGGGCGATCTGCTCGAATTCGTCGACGACGAGGAGCCGACACCGTGAGGTACCTGTCCGCCCTCGTCGCCGTCGTGGTCCTGGCCGCCGGGCTGGCCGGCGTCGTACTCGGCGAGTCCGACGACTCCCCCGGGCTCCAGTTCCTGGGCGGCCTGCTGGTCATCGGCGCGATCGCCATCGGCGTACGGGTCCTGCGGTAGCGCCGGCCGGGGCCGGGTCGCTTCAAGGACGCCGCGCGGTGACGCTCACCCCGGGGGAGACGCCGTCTCGTCGACCACCATCCCGGCGTGACCCGCCACCGCGCCGAGGACCTCGCGCACACTGCGTCGGCGGTCGAGGCGTGCCCCGGCGAAGCTGACGGGACCGTGGAACGTCGCCTGCCCGTCGCCGCCGCCGAGCCGGAAGGTCGCCCCGGTGAAGACGCTCCCCGCGAACCCGGTGTCGCCGTGGAACTGGGCGCCGGTGAAATCGGCGTGGCCGACGTGGCAACCGCCGAGGTCGAGGTCGACCAGGGTGGCCCCGCAGAGCATGAGGTCCGTTCCCGGCCAGTGCGGCGGCCCGTCCGGGGCGGGCGTCGACGGACGCAGCCGCGCCGCGAGCATCCGTTGCGCGGTGCGCCGCAGCTCCAGCTCGGCGGCCTGCCCGTCGGTGCGGGGCCCGGCCAGGTCGAACGGCAGCGGGGTACGCAGGTAGCCGCAGACCGCGTCCACCACCCGCTGCCGCAGCTCCGGCCGGGCGTCACCCAGGTCGGCGAGGACCGCCAGCCCCGCCCGGCGCACGTCCGGGTCGGCGTCGGCGAGCTGACCCGAATACGGGCGGACGGCGTCGTCGGGCACCACCTGCGCCCCGTCCGGCCCGGCCGGTGCCGGCGTCCAGCCGAGCGGCCAGCACACCGGCCCGTCGTCGGCCGTACCGGCCCAGGTCGCGCCGGTGAGGTCCACGCTGGGTTGGTCGAGGTGGACCGGCCCACCGAACCGGGCCCGTCGGAACGTCGCGGCGGCCCCGAACCGCGCCTTGAAGAACCAGGCCGGACCGGCGAAGCGGGCCTGCCGGAATGACACCGGCCCGACGAACCGGGCACCGTCGCCGCCCTCGCTCCACTCCTGGTAGTCACCCATCAGCACGGCGACGGGCCAGTGCGGGTCGTCCTCGTTCGGCTCGTCCCAGGGTGCCGGGGAGGTCTCCTCGATGGTCTCCCAGGCCGGGTCGTCCTCCCACAGCTCGTCCTCGCCCCGGCCGAACCAGGCGAACGCGGCGAACCGGGCCCCGGTGAAGTCGGCGTCGGCGCGGAACCGGGCCCGACCGAATGCGGCGTGGCCGAGGAACCGGGCCCGGGTGAAGCGGGCCGGACCGGACCAGACGGTGCGGGCGAAGTCGGCGTCGCCGGTGAACCGGACGTCGGCGAACGAGGTGGTCCCGCGGAACCGGGCGTCGGCGAACCGGGCCGCGCCCAGCACCGCGCGGGAGAGGTCGAGGTCCACCAGGGTGGCCCCCCACAGGTCGAGGTCGACGGCGGGCGGCGGTTCCGGATCGGCGGTCGGGTCCGCCGGCCCGGCCGGGGCCTCCGCCGCCGGGCGCAACAGCGCGGCCAGCACCCGGCCCGCCTCCCGCCGGGCGTCGGCGTCCCACCCGTCGGCCCCCACCGGTGCCCGCAGCCCGTCGGCGAGAGCCGCGACCGCCCGGGGTCGCAGCCCGGGGCAGCCGGACACCAGTTCGCCGAGGCCACGCAGGGCGACGATCCGGCCCGCGCCGGTCTCCTGCGCCACCGCGCGGACGGCTACCTGGAACGCCACCGAGTCCGACTCCCCGACCGTCACCCGACCTCCCACCCGAGCCCTCGCCGCGGACGCCCCCGGCGTCGCGCCGGATAGCCGGGCCGACCGACAGCCACCCCAGCCGGGCGGCCCGGTCAGCCGCCCCCGGTAGGCGCGGTCAGCCGTCCCCGGTGGGCCCCGGTCAGCCGCCCCCGGGTGGGCGCGGTCAGCCGCCCCGGGCGAACAGCGCCAGGCGAACCCGGTTCGGGCTGTCCGTCTTGGTCATCAGACTGGTGATGTGGGTCTTGACGGTGGTCACGCCGATGTGCAGCCGGTCGGCGATCTCGGTGTTGGACAGCCCCTCGGCCACCAGGTCGAGGACGTCCCGCTCGCGGGCGGTCAGGCCCGTCACCGGTGTGCGCGGCTGCACGCGGGCCCGCACCGCCCGACCGACCAACCGCTGCAGCACCTCCTCGCTGAACGGGCTGGCTCCGGCGGCGGCCCGCCGGATCCCGTCGACCAGATCGGCAGGCGGGGCGTCCTTGAGCAGGAACCCGCAGGCACCGGCGGTCAGGGCGGGATAGAGATGGTCGTCGTCGCCGAACGTCGTCAACACCAGCACCCGGGTGCCGGGCCGGTCGGCGAGGATGCGCCCGGTCGCGGTGATCCCGTCGACACCGGGCATCCGCAGGTCCATCACCACGACGTCGGGGACGAGCCGGGCGGCCAGGGTGACCGCGTCGCGGCCGTTGTCGGCCTCCCCGACGACCTCGATGTCGGGTTGTGCCTCGCAGAGCATGCGCAGGCCCGCACGGATGAGGTGCTGGTCGTCGACCAGCAGCACCCGGATCACGCCGGCCCCGCCGCGTACGGCCCGGCGGAACCGGGCGGCGGGGACGCCGGGCCGGCCCACCCGGCCCGGCGCGCGCCCGCACCGGCCGGCGACGCACCGGCACCGGGCGACGCCCCGGTGGGGGACGCACCGGCAGGCAGCACGGTCCGGACCCGCCAGCCGGTGCCGGCCGGCCCGGCGTCCAACCGCCCACCGAGGACCTCCACGCGTTCCCGCATGCCGGTGAGACCGTGTCCACCACCGGGCGGCACCGCCGCCGGAGCCCAGCCCCGGCCGTCGTCGGACACCTCCCAGTGGACGGCGTCCTCGACGACCGACACCGACAGCCGCGCCCGCGCGGACGTGCCGGCGTGCTTCACCACGTTCGTCAGAGCCTCCTGGGTCAACCGGAGCACCGCCAGCCCGCGTACCGCGTCGAGTGCGCCCACCGCCGGATCGACCTCCGCCTCCACCGTCACCCCGGCCTGCCGGGCCCGGTCGATCGCCGCGCCGAGCGCGGTGGGCAACGCCGCCGGCTCGATCGAGATCAGTGCCGCGTCCCCGTGCGCCCCGTCGGGATCACGCAGCACCGCGACCAGCCCCCGCAGGTCGGCCAACGCCGCCGTCCCGGTCGCGTGCACGTCGTCGAAGACCGCGCCCACCCCGGGGCCGAGGTCGGTCAGGACGTGCCGGGCGACACCGACACGCAGCACCATCGACGCCACATGGTGCGCGACCACGTCGTGCAGCTCGCGGGCGATGGCGCTGCGTTCGTCGGCGCGGGCCGCCCGGTTGTCCGACTCGCGTCGCAACTGTTCCGCCCGGAGCCGTTCCTCGGCCTGCCGGGCGAGTTCGCGGTTGGTACGCACCACCGTGCCGACCAGCAGCGGCAGCCCGACGTAGACCAGCACCCCGAACACCGTCCCGACGATGCCCCGGGCCCCGTGACCCGACGGGGACGGGCCGAACGCCGTGACCACGGCCAGCCCGCCGGCGGCCAGCCAACCGGTACGTGGCCGACGGGACCGCATGGTCAGTTCGAGCAGCGCCCAGCTGGCCCCGACCTGGTTGATGGTGGTGTCGTCGAGGGCCACGACCGCGACCACCAGCAGTCCGGTCTGCACCGTCAGGTTCACCAGGGGCCGGCGGTGTGCGAGCAACGCGACGGCGAACGCGACCACCGCCAGCGCCCACTGGGCGTCGGTGGGCGGCTTACCGGCCTGCGTGCCGAAGACAAGGTAGCCGAGGCCACTGAGATCGAGCAGCAGCATCCGCACGAGAGTGTCCCGTGCGTCGAACAGTCGCCCGACCCAACCCACGGGGTCAGCCTACGGATCGGGGGGTGGGAGCGGCAGCTGCCCCGCTCGGGTGGGCCCAGCGGGTCCGCAGCACCAGGTAACCGGCCAGGCCGAGGGGGCCCAGCAGGATCGTCGCCACCAGCACCGGGGCCATGACCAGCGCCGGCACGGCACGGTCCCGGCTGTCGAGCCACGCCCACCGGCCGACGAACAGGTCGAACCCGATCAGGTGCGCCCAGGCTGCCGCCGCGCCGACGTCGGTGCCGAACAGGTCCCGTACCCCGGTCAGGGTCGGTGAGGTCACCACCGGGAGCACCGCGCCGAGCGCCGGGAGCACCAGCACCGCGTAGATCGCCAGGACCGGCAGGACGATCAGCGGCGACCGGATGATCCGGATGGTCCACGACCAGCCCGGTAGCAGGATCATCAGCGCCCAGAACGGTGCGGCCAGCGCGAAGGTCAGCGTGAACCAGGTGGCGGTCACGCGGCCAGCGCCAGTTCCGGGCGACGTCGCCGGGCCACCACCGCCACCGCGGTGACCGTGGTCGCCGCGGCCAGGGCGGCGAGCGCGGTGAGGGTGGCCAGGTCCGGCCGCAGCAGCGGCTGCCCGCGCAGCGCCTGCCAGGTCAACAGCACGGTGAGTACGCCGTACCCGGCCCCCGCGACGACCAGCAGCCGGACCCGGCTCCGCTCGTCGAGCCAGTGACCCAGGTAGCGGCGCAGCAGGTAGGCCAGGATCGGTAGCGCCTGCATGGCGTGCAGCCCCACGAAGTGCCCGATCCGCAGGTCGCCCCCGGTGGTGCTCCACCCGACGATCGGCAGGCCCGGCCCGCCGTCCGGCACGCCCACGCTGTGCGCCCCGGCGATCCCGTCCGGCCCGGCCCGGTCCTGGGCCACCATCGGGAACGCCGCCAGCATCCCCAGCGCGGACAGGCCGAGCCCCAGAGCCACCGCCCAGGTGGTGGCCCGGTCGGTGGGCCGCCGTACCAGCAGCACCACCGCGACGATCAGGTGCGCGGCGAACAACACCATGATCGCTATTCCCATCACCTGCCAGAGCGCGGCGTTGAGCGGGGTGGTCTGGTTGTAGTGGCTGGTCGTGCCGCGCAGCACCTGCCCGACGATCACCACCATCTCGACCAGGGCCGTCGCCACCACCACGCCGGCCGACCACTCGGCGAGCCGGCTGCGGCGCGGCAGTTGCGCCAGCATCCAGGCGAGGGTGGCGGCGTAGAGCGCGAAGGACACCGAGAACTTGAACGGCTTGAGCCAGATCGGCACGCCGGTGAGCACCCGCCCGTCGACGACCACACCGACGGCGGTGACGACGGCGAGCACCGCCGCCGCCACGCTGAGCACCATCAGGGGGCGGTGCCGGCCGGCCGCCCGGGACATCAGTTCAGTCATGTGTCGAGCCTCGCCGGCCGCCGGCCCGGCCGCGCCCGACCGGAAGCCCCGGTCACGGCCCCCGGTCGGAGGCCGCCTCCTCCCCAGGGTGGAGGGGTGCCGGGGCGGACGGGCGGATTGACGGCATAGACGATGCTCAGCACCTTGGAAAGCGCTTACCTCGATTGACGCGCCGACCCACCACCTCCCGGGGCGGCCCCGGGGCAGGGCGGGCTTCGTACCCCAACCCCCAGGAGAAGACCATGATCTACCGACAGCGTCGGACGGCACTGTGGATGTCCGCAGTGGCGGCGACGACGCTCACCGCGACCGGAGTCGTGATCACCGCGAACGCCGCCCAGGCCGCCGCCGGTTGCCGGGTCGACTACACGGTGTCCACCCAGTGGTCCGGCGGTTTCACCGCGAGCGTCAACCTCACCAACCTGGGCGACCCGCTCAGCGCCTGGACGACCACCTGGACGTTCGGTGCCGGGCAGCGCGTCGACCAGGGGTGGAACGCCACGTTCAGCCAGAGCGGCAGCACGGTCAGCGCCGCGAACGCCGGTTACAACGGGGCGGTCGCCACCAACGGCACGGTCTCGTTCGGTTTCAACGGCACCTGGACCGGCAGCAACCCGGTCCCGACGAACTTCGCGGTCAACGGGGTGGCCTGCACCGGCGGCGTCACCCCCACCACCGGCACCCCCACCACCGCGCCCCCGACGACACCCCCGCCCACCACACCCCCACCCACGACACCCCCGCCGACCACGCCGCCGCCGACCACCCCACCGCCCACGACACCCCCGCCGTCGGGCAGCACGCTGTACGTGGCACCGAACGGCAGCGCCGGTGCGGCCGGCACCCAGACGAACCCGACCACGCTCGCCTCGGCCATCACCCGGGTCACCGCCGGCGGGACGATCTACGTCCGCGCCGGGACGTACAACCTGGCGCAGACCGTGACCATCGAACCGGGCAACAACGGCACCGCCAGCGCCCGCAAGAAGCTGTTCGCCTACCCGGGTGAGAAGCCGGTGCTGAACTTCTCGGCGATGAGCGAGGACCCGGCCAACCGGGGGCTGGCGCTGAACGGGTCGTACTGGCACGTCCAGGGCCTCGTCGTCGAGCGGGCCGGCGACAACGGGATCTTCGTGGGCGGCAGCAACAACATCATCGAACGCACGGTCACCCGCTTCAACCGCGACAGCGGATTGCAACTCTCCCGGATCGCCTCCAGCACCCCGCGCGACCAGTGGCCCGCCAACAACCTGGTGCTCAGCGCCGAGTCGCACGACAACGCCGACTCCGACGGGGAGGACGCCGACGGCTTCGCCGCCAAGCTCACCGTGGGCAGCGGCAACATTTTCCGGTACGCGGTGTCGCACAACAACATCGACGACGGGTGGGACCTCTACACCAAGACCGACACCGGCCCGATCGGCGTGGTCACCATCGAGGACTCGCTCGCCTACAACAACGGCACGCTCAGCAACGGCACGCAGAACGGCAACGGTGACCGCAACGGCTTCAAGCTCGGCGGCGAGGACATCGGCGTCAACCACGTCGTACGGCGGACCATCGCCTACCGCAACGGCAAGCACGGCTTCACCTACAACCGCAACCTCGGCTCGATGTCGATCTCCAACAACCTGGGCATCGACAACACCGAGCGCAACTTCTCGTTCGACGGCGGCAGCTCGGTGTTCCGGAACAACACCTCGTGCCGCAGCGGCAGCGGGTCCAACGACAAGATCGTCGGCAACAGCGACAGCTCCAACCAGTTCTGGAACGGCAGCAACGGCTCCCGCTGCGCGTCGTACACCGGGGCCATCGGTTGGTCCTTCGCCGCCGACGGGCGGCTCGTGGTGACCCTCGGCGGCCGGCAGGTCACCCTGTAACCGCCGGTTTCCGGAGGGTGGTCCGGCCGGTCGGACCGGTCGGGCCACCACCGCGGGCAGCCCCGGTCACCGGGTGGTGAGGCCGACCAGCGTGGCCAGTCGCGCGACGCCGGCCCCCGACGGCCGCCCCCGGGCCAGCTCGGCGATGACCGTACGGGCCACCGGGCGGCACCGCACCTCGGCCGGCGCGATGCCGTCCGCGTCGACAAGCACCCGACCGGCCCCGAACAGGTCGCCGACCTGGAGGTACGCCCGCGCGGCGTCGACCAGGTAGGCAGCCCGGTACTCGGCCGGCAGGAGCCGCCAGCCCTCCCGACGGATCACCTGTTCGTGCCGGTGGACCGCCTCCCCGGCGTCACTTGCCCAGCAGTACGACTGCTCAGTTGGCACGGTGCGGCGGGCGATCGAGCATCTCCAGATCACCGGGGAGCTTCAGGGGCGACAGGGCAAGGGCACGTACGTGACCGGGAAGTTGTTCGAAGGCTCCTGAGCACACCGCCTAGGCTGCGGGGCTCGTCGCCGGCGCGCGGACGGGCAGGAGGTCGGACCTGGGGAGTACATGTGTGCACTCAGGCTTATGCCACACAGGCATAAATATGCCAGCCAGGCATACACCTTCCACCCGCATGGTGCTCCCGCCGCGACCGTGACCCAGCGTGACCACCCACCGCGCGAGTCAGCCCGAGAACCGGGCGCACCCGCGCCGGGAACAGAGCGCACCAAGCGGACCGAGCGGAGAACCGGGGACCAAGCGGAGAACCGGGGACCAAGCGGAGAACCGGGGACCAAGCGGAGAACCGGGGACCGGCGCGAACCCAGTCGCGGACCGCGCGAACCAAAGCCGCAGACCGCGCGAACCAAAGCCGCAGACCGTGCGGCGACGGGCGTTGCGCTCAGAGCGCAACGATCGCCGCCGTCTCCGCCGGCAACTCCACCCGGTCGCGCATCACCGTGACGCCCTCCCCCGTGGTGAGCAGCACCCGACGGGCCACCCCGGGCAGGGTGACCCGCTGGCGGCGACCGGCGAGGTTCGCCACCACCAGGCATCCGCCCCGGCGGACCACCAGGAACTCGTCGCCGTGGCGTACCTCCACCTGGTGCAGGCGGGGGTCGGCCAGGTCGGGCCGGCTCTTGCGGAGGGCGATCAGCCGCCGGTAGAAGTCGTACATCTCGCGGTGTTCGGGTTTGTCCAGCTCGGCCCAGTCCAGGCGGGAGCGTAGGAAGGTCTGCGGGTCCTGCGGGTCGGGCACGTCACCCGGCGGCCAGCCGTGCGCGGCGAACTCCCGCCGCCGGCCGGTCGCGACCGCCGCCGCCAGCTCCGGCTCCGGATGGCTGGTGAAGAACTGCCACGGCGTGCTGGCCGCCCACTCCTCCCCCATGAACAGCATCGGGGTGAACGGCGCGGTCAGCAGCAGCATCGCCCCGACCCGCAGCAGCGCGGGCGACAGGCCGGCGGAGATCCGGTCGCCGGTGGCCCGGTTGCCGATCTGGTCGTGGTTCTGCAGGTACGCCACGAACCGGTGCCCGGGGGTGGCGTGCCGGTCCACCGGCCGGCCGTGGCTGCGGTTGCGGAAGCTGGACCAGGTGCCGGCGTGGAAGAACGCGCCGGTCAGCACGTCGGTCAGGCACTCCAGCGAGCCGAAGTCGCCGTAGTAGCCCTGCCGCTCCCCGGTGAGCAGGGTGTGCAGGGCGTGGTGGGCGTCGTCGTTCCACTGCGCGTGCAGGCCGTAGCCGCCCGCCTCCCGGGCGGTGATCAGCCGGGGGTCGTTGAGGTCGGATTCGGCGATCAGCGACAGCGGCCGGCCCAGGTGGGTGGCGAGCGCCTCCACCTCGACCGCCACCTGCTCCAGGATGTGCACCGCGCGGGTGTCGGGCATCGCGTGCACGGCGTCCAGCCGCAGGCCGTCGACGTGGTAGTCGCTCAGCCACATCAGCACCGAGTCGACGATGTAGCGGCGCACCCCGTCGGAGTGCGGGCCGTCCAGGTTGACCGTGCGGCCCCAGGAGTTGTCCTGCTCGGTCAGGTAGGGCGCGAACCTCGGCGCGTAGGCCCCGGAGGGCCCGAAATGGTTGTAGACGACGTCGAGGATCACCCCCAGCCCCCTGGCGTGGGCGGCGTCGACCAGGCGTTTCAGCCCGTCCGGCCCACCGTAGGGCTGGTGCGGGGCAAACCAGCACACCCCGTCGTAGCCCCAGTTGTGTTCGCCGTTGAAGGCGTTCACCGGCAGCAACTCGATCAGGTCGACGCCGAGGTCGACCAGGTGGTCGAGGCGGTCGATCGCCGCGTCGAAGGTGCCCTCCGGGGTGAACGTGCCGACGTGCAGCTCGTAGAGGATGCTGCCGGGCAGTTGCCGGCCGGGCCAGCCCTGGTCGGTCCAGGCGAAGGCGGCGTGGTCGTAGCGTCGGCTCGGCCCGTGCACCCCGGTCGGCTGCCAGGCCGACCGCGGATCGGGCAGCGGGGTGTCGTCGTCGTCGAGCAGGAACGCGTAGTCGGTGCCGGGGCCGGCGGCGGGCACCTCGACCCGCCACCAGCCGTCCGGCCCCGCCCGCATGTCGTGGTCGGCGACGCCGGGCAGGTGCAGCCGGACCCGGGCGACGTCGGGCGCCCAGACGGTGAACTCGGTCATGCGGCAGCCTCCACGGGGTCGGTGGGAGCCAGCAGGGCGGTGGGCGCGAGGAGCGCGACGGGGTAGGTGCTCAGCAGATCATGAAGGAGCAGCTCAGAACCACTGTAGACCCGTCCGGTGAACACGTCGGTAACACTGTTGCCGGGCATCGACAGGCGGGTGTCACGCCAGCCGCCGTCGCGGGCCAGCCCCACCGGCAGCCGGGTCGCCACCGCGATCACGCCACCCCGGTCGAAGGCGACCACGTGGGCGGCGGCCGGCCCGTGCGCGGCCACCGGCCGGTAGCCGGCGAACAGCTCCGGGTGGTCACGGCGCAACCGCAGCGTGCGGGAGACCACCAGCAGCTTGGCCGCGCCGTCGGCGGCCACCGCCGGTTGCCGGCCGGCGTCGAGCCGGGCCAGCAGCTCCTGGCGTACGGCGAAGTCGACCGGGCGACGGTTGTCCGGGTCGACCAGCGAGTTCTCCCACAACTCGGTGCCCTGGTAGGTGTCGGGCACCCCCGGCATGGCCAGCTGGACCAGCTTCTGGCCCAGCGCGTTGGACCAGCCGGCCGGCGTCAGCTCGGCGGCGAACGCGCTGATCTCGTCGTGCAGCAGCGGGTCGTCGTACAGCCGGTCGACCAGGGCGTGCAGGTCGTGTTCGAAGGTCGGGTCGGGGTCGGCCCAGCTGGTGGACGTCGACGCCTCCCGGGCGGCCTTCTCCACGTACGCGTGCAGCCGCTCCCGGTCGATCGGCCAGGCGCCCACGGCGGTCTGCCACAGCAGGTGGGCGAAGGCCGGATCGGCCAGCGGCGCACGGGCCATCCAGTCGCCCACCTGCTCCGCCCAACGGGCCGGCAGCTCGGCGAGTACGGCCAGCCGGGCCCGGACGTCCTCGCCGCGCTTGGTGTCGTGGGTGGACAGCGTGGTCATGCTGGTCGGCCAGCGGACCTGCCGGGCGGCGGCGAACCGGTGGAACTCCGCCGGCGGCACCCCGAAGTGGGCCGGCGAGCCACCCACCTCGTTCAACGCGACGAACCGGCTCCACCGGTAGTAGGCGGTGTCCTCCACCCCCTTGGCCATCACCGCGCCGGTGAGCTGCGGGAACCGGGCGGCCAGCTCGTGCTCGGGGCGACGCAGCAGCGCGGTCACCGCATCCAGGGTGGCGGTCAGGTCGGGCCGGCGGCGACCCGCCTCGGCGCGGGCGGCGGCCAGGTGCCGGGCCCCGTGCGGCGGGTAGCCCCGGTAGACCGGGAAGCAGGCGGCCAACTCCGCCAGGGCCGCCCGGGTGGCGTCCCGGTCGAGGTCGGGGGCGAGGGAGGCGAGCCGACCCAACTCGGCGGCGAGCAGCCGGGTGGCGGCTTCCAGCTTGGTGGCGTGGGTGAGGTCCTGCCAGGAGGTGTGATGACCGGTGAGCCGGGCGTCGAGGGCGGTGAAGTCGCCCTCGGCCCGCCCGTCGACGAACAGCCCGCAGACCGCGGCCAGCGCGTCGTAGCCGGTGGTGCCGTCGACCGGCCAGTCCGGTAGCTCCTCGCCGTACTCCAGGATCTTCTCCACCACCAGCCAGGCGTGCGGGGCGGCGGCCCGCAACCGGGTCAGGTAGCCGGCCGGGTCGCGCAGGCCGTCGGGGTGGTCGACGCGGATGCCGTCGACCTCACCGGCGGCCACCCAGCGCAGCACCTCGGCGTGGGTGGCGTCGAAGACCGCCGGGTCCTCCACCCGCAGCCCGGCCAGGTCGGACACGGCGAAGAACCGGCGGTACGTCAGCTCGGCGTCACCGCGCCGCCAGGAGACCAGCTCGTAGTGCTGCCGGTCGTGCACGTCGCGGGGGCTGCCGTCGGCGGTGCCGTCGGCGACCGGGAACCGGTGCTCGTGGTAGCGCAGTTCCCCGTCGACCAGCTTGAGGTCGTCGAGGGCGTCGGGGCTGTCGGCGAGCACCGGCAGCAGCAGCCGCCCCCGCTCCCAGTCGACGTCGAACCAGTCGGCGTAGGCCGAGTCCCGGCCCCGGCGCAGCACGTCCCACCAGGCCGGGTTGGCGGCCGGTTGGGCGACCCCGGCGTGGTTGGGCACGATGTCGACGACCAGGCCCAGCCCGGCCGCCCGCAACGCCCGGACCAGCCGCTGCCGGCCGGCCTCCCCGCCCAGCTCCGGGTTGACCGCGCGGTGGTCGACCACGTCGTAGCCGTGCGCGGAGCCGGGGGTCGCGGTGAGCAGCGGCGCGGTGTAGAGGTGGGTGACGCCCAGGTCGGCGAGCCAGTCGGCCAGCCCGGCGGTGGTGTCCAGGTCGAACCCGGGTCGGACCTGGATGCGGTACGTCGACCCGACCGTCGCCGTCGAGTCGGGTGCGGGCTGCGCGGGCATGTCAGACCGTCCTCTCCAGGACCACCAGGGAACGGTCCGGCACGCAGACCGCGCCGCCCGCCTCGACCACCGTCGGCTTCTCCGGATCCGGTTCCGCGGTGCTGATCACCAACTCCCAGCGTTGCCCGAACTCCGCACCGGGCAGGGTGAAGTCCAGCGGCGCGTCGTGGGCGTTGAAGCAGAGCAGGAACGAGGAGTCCCGGTGCCGCTGGCCGTACTGGCCGCGTTCGGGGATGCCGTCGCCGTTGACGAACAGGGCCACCGAGCGGCCGAAGTCGTTGCCCCAGTCCTCGCCGGTCATCTCCCGGCCGTCGGGGGTGTACCAGGCCAGGTCCGGCAGCCCCGCCTCGGTGTTGCGGCCACCCACCGGCAGGCCGGTGAAGAACCGGCGGCGGCGGAACACCTGGTGCCGGTTGCGGAAGTCGGTGAGCCGCCGGACGAAGGCCAGCAGGTCGTCGTCGGCGTGCTCCCAGTCCACCCAGGCCAGCTCGCTGTCCTGGCAGTAGGCGTTGTTGTTGCCGTGCTGGGTGCGGCCCAGCTCGTCGCCGTGGCCGAGCATCGGCACGCCCTGGGAGAGCATCAGGGTGGCCAGGAAGTTGCGGCGCTGCCGGGCCCGCAGGGCGGTGATGCCGGCGTCGTCGGTCTCCCCCTCGACGCCGCAGTTCCAGGACCGGTTGTGGCCCTCGCCGTCGCGGTTCTCCTCACCGTTGGCCTCGTTGTGCTTGTCATTGTAGGACACCAGGTCGTTGAGGGTGAACCCGTCGTGACAGGTGACGAAGTTGATGCTGTGGAAGGGGCGGCGGCCGTCGTCCTGGTAGAGGTCGGCCGAGCCGGAGATGCGGGAGGCGAACTCGGCCAGGGTGGCCGGCTCACCGCGCCAGAAGTCCCGCACCGTGTCGCGGTACTTGCCGTTCCACTCCGTCCACAGGGGTGGGAAGTTGCCGACCTGGTAGCCGCCGGGGCCGACGTCCCACGGCTCGGCGATCAGCTTCACCTGGCTGACCACCGGGTCCTGCTGCACCACCTCGAAGAACGTGGACAGCCGGTCCACCTCGTAGAACTCGCGGGCCAGGGTGGCGGCGAGGTCGAAGCGGAACCCGTCGACGTGCATCTCGGTCACCCAGTACCGCAGCGAATCCATGATCAGCTGGAGGGAGTGCGGGCTGCGGACGTTGAGGCTGTTGCCGGTGCCGGTGTAGTCGACGAAGTACCGGCGGTCCTCTTCGGACAGCCGGTAGTAGCTGGGGGCGTCGACGCCCTTGAAGCTCAGCGTGGGCCCCAGGTGGTTGCCCTCGGCGGTGTGGTTGTAGACCACGTCGAGGATGACCTCGATGCCGGCGGCGTGCAGCGCCTTGACCATGCCCCGGAACTCCTGCACCTGCTGGCCGAGGCGGCCCAGCGCGGAGTAGCCGTGGTGCGGGGCGAAGAAGCCGATGCTGTTGTAACCCCAGTAGTTGCGCATGCCGAGGTCGGCCAGCCGGTGGTCGTGCACGAACTCGTGCACCGGCATCAGCTCGATGGCGGTCACCCCGAGCTGCCGGAAGTAGTCGATCATCACCGGGGAGGCGATCGCCGCGTAGGTGCCGCGCAGCTCCTCCGGGATGCCGGGGTGACGCATGGTGAGCCCGCGCACGTGCGCCTCGTAGATCACCGAGTGGTGGTACGGGGTGCGCGGCGGCCGGTCGTTGCCCCAGTCGAAGTACGGGTTCACCACCACCGACTTGGGCATGAACGGGGCCGAGTCGGTCTCCGACATCCGGTCCGGGTCGCCGCCCAGCTCGTAGTCGTAGACCGCCGGATCCCAGCTGACCTCCCCGTCGACCGCCTTGGCGTACGGGTCGAGCAGCAGCTTGTGCGGGTTGCACCGGACGCCGTTGGCGGGGTCGTACGGGCCGTGGACCCGGTAGCCGTACCGCTGGCCCGGCTCGATCCCGGGGATGTACGCGTGCCAGACGTACGCGTCGACCTCACGCAGCTCGACCCGGCGCTCCGCGCCGGTGTCCCACTCGTCGAACAGGCACAACTCGATTTTCTCGGCGACCTCCGAGAAGATCGCGAAGTTGGTGCCCATCCCGTCGTAGGTGGCGCCCAGGGGATAACGCTCACCCGGCCAGACCTGCATGTCGCTCCTTCGGCCCATGATCATGAGCACACCTGCCGAGTCAGGGACCGGCCGATGCGCACGCCACTGATGCCCCGTGGCCGGGTCGGCCAATCCACCCGTTCGGACGGCACCCGATTTCCACCCGTCCGAGGGATCACCCACCGTCAGGTGTCGTCCGTCACGATAGGCCCTTTCGAGATGCGCCGAGCCGCCCGATGCCCTTTGCTAGACGCGACGCGCCCGCGCGGGCACGTCACCACTCGGCCCTCGGCCACCCCCACCACCGCCCCCTCCCGCCGTCACCGCTGCCGGCGTGATCGCGTGCGCATGGACGGAGATTGATGTGACCACCCTGCGGGTCAGCGACCAGCTCGCGACCGCTGTGGACCGGACCTGCCGGCCCACCCCCACCTTCCGGCCCCAGCTCCCCCAGCAGGGCGGCGGCTCCGGCGTGCCCCCGCGCACCCGGCGCATCCTGATGCTCTCCTGGGAGTATCCGCCGGTGCTGGTGGGCGGGCTCGGCCGGCACGTGCACGCCCTGTCGGTGGCCCTGGCCGCCGCCGGGCACGAGGTCACCGTCGTCACCCGGCACACCGAGGGCGCGGCGCTGGAGGAGTACGCCGACGGCGTGCGGATCGTCCGGGCCGCCGAGGACCCGGTCACCTTCCCGCTGGCCACCGACTCGTTGCTGGCCTGGACGATGGCGTTCAACCACACCCTGACCCGGGCCGCCCTGCGGGCCACCGAGTCCGGCGCGTACGACGTGATCCACGCCCACGACTGGCTGGTCGCGCACACCGCCATGACGTTGCGCGCCCACCTGGACGTGCCGCTGGTGACCACCATCCACGCCACCGAGGCCGGCCGGCACCAGGGCTGGCTGCCGGGGGAGATGAACCGGACCATCCACGGCGTCGAGCAGTGGCTGGCCGCCGAGTCGGGTCGGGTCATCGTCTGCTCCCGGTACATGCGCGACGAGGTGGGCGCGCTGTTCGACGTGCCGACCGCCCGGGTCGACGTGGTCCCCAACGGGGTCGAGCCGCACCGCTGGAAGGTGCCGACCTCGGCGGTCACCGCGGCCCGCGCCCGGTTCGCCGGGGACGGGCCGCTGGTCACCTTCGCCGGCCGGCTGGTCTACGAGAAGGGCGTCCAGCACCTGCTCGCCGGCCTGCCCCGGCTGCGCGAGCGGCACCCCGGCCTGCGCGCGGTGATCGTCGGCGACGGGCCGTACAAGGCGGAGCTGGAGGCCGAGGTGCGCCGGCTCGGGTTGGGCGGCACGGTCGCCATGCCCGGTTTCCTCGGCGGCACCGACCTGCCGGCCGTGATGGCCGCCTCGGACTGCTTCGCGGTGCCCAGCATCTACGAGCCGTTCGGGATGGTCGCCCTGGAGGGCGCGGCGGCCGGCGCACCGCTCGCGGTCGCCGAGACCGGCGGGCTGGCCGAGATCGTCGAGCCGGGGGTGACCGGGATGACCTTCGCCCCGGAGGACCCGGCCGACCTCACCGAGGCCGTGCACGCGCTGCTGTCGGACCGGGAACGCGCCCGGGTGCTCGCCCGCCGGGCCCGCGCCATGGTCCACGAGCAGTACGGCTGGTCGGCGATCGCCGCCCGCACCGCGACGGCGTACGCCTCCGCGATCGCCGGGGACGCCGCGTTCACCGCGCAGCGGGCCGAGCAGCGGATGGCCACCGGCCGGGTCACCGCCCCGATCCCGGCGGGCAACCTGCTCGTCGCCGCCGGCCTGCGCTGACCGCAGCTCGGTGCCGGCTGCCGGGCCCCGATGCCCGGCCCCCGTACGCGAGAAGGCCGCCGACCCGCAGCGGGGTCGGCGGCCTTCGTCGTGACCGGGGTCAGCGCTGCGAGATCGCGGTGAACTCCCGCTCGGGCGCACCGGTGTAGATCTGCCGGGGCCGGCCGATCTTGGTCTCCGGGTCGCTGATCATCTCGCGCCACTGGGCGATCCAGCCGGGCAGCCGGCCCAGCGCGAACAGCACCGTGAACATCTTGGTCGGGAAGCCCATCGCCTTGTAGATCAACCCGGTGTAGAAGTCCACGTTCGGGTAGAGCCGGCGGGACACGAAGAAGTCGTCGGCGAGCGCGATCTCCTCCAGCTGCATCGCGATGTCCAGCAGCGGGTCCGGCTTGGCCATCCGGCCGAGCACGTCCTGGGCGGCCTTCTTGACGATGGCGGCCCGGGGGTCGTAGTTCTTGTAGACCCGGTGCCCGAAGCCCATCAGCTTGACGCCGTCCTGCTTGTCCTTGACCTTGCGGACGAAGGACGCGACGTCACCGCCGTCGGCCTCGATCTTTTCCAGCATCTCCAGCACGGCCTGGTTCGCCCCGCCGTGCAGCGGGCCGAACAGGGCGTTCACCCCGGCCGAGACCGAGGCGAAGAGGTTGGCGTTGCTGGAGCCGACCAGCCGGACGGTGGAGGTCGAGCAGTTCTGCTCGTGGTCGGCGTGCAGGACGAACAGCATGTCCAGCACCCGCGCCACCACCGGGTCGACCTCGTACGGCTCGGCGGGCACGCCGAAGTTCATCCGCAGGAAGTTCTCCACGTAGCCCAGGGAGTTGTCCGGGTACAGCAGCGGCTGACCGATGGACTTCTTGTAGGCGTACGAGGCGATGGTGGGGACCTTCGCCATCAGCCGGACCGTGGACATCTCCACGTGCTCGGAGTCGAACGGGTCCAGGCTGTCCTGGTAGAAGGTGGAGATGGCGCTGACCGCCGAGGACAGCACGGCCATCGGGTGGGCGTCCCGGGGGAAGCCGTCGAAGAACCGGCGCATCTCCTCGTGCAGCAGGGAGTGCCGCCGGATCCGCTCGCTGAACTCGCCCAGCTGCTGCTGGGTCGGCAGCTCACCGTAGATGAGCAGGTAGGAGACCTCCAGGAAGGAGGACTTCTCGGCCAGCTGATCGATCGGGTAGCCGCGGTACCGCAGGATGCCCGCGTCACCGTCGATGTAGGTGATCGCGGAAGAACAGGACGCGGTGTTCACGAAACCGGGGTCGTATGTTGTCATCCCGGTTTCCTTGAGCAACTTACTGACCCCGATGCCCGCAGGGCCCTCGACCGCGCCCTGCACCGGCATCGAAAGCTGCCCACCGGGGTGGTCGAGCTTGACTTCCGTCATGTGGTTCCTCGCTTCGCCGGCGAATCTTCGTTGAATTGCCTTCGCTTTTACCGTAATCGCGGTCGCGGGGATACCGCCCCCCGTGGTTCTGCGGTGAGGTATGCGTCACCCGATTCCCGACCCAGCGGCGCGGAAACCCCGCCGGGCCCGGGGGTACGGCCGGAGCCGGACACCGGTGACGGGACGCAGAAAAGCGGCGAAATGCCAGGAAATTGCACTAAAGCTTAGGAGAGGGTCAATCGACGCAGATCGCCGCCGCTGCCCACCCGGTAGATGTCCAACCGGTTCGCCCCGGCCCGGAACAGCCGGTCGTCGGGGAGGAACGCGGCGAACCGGCGACCCCCCCGGTCCGGGGGCACCACCGGCACGACCGCGCCGATGCGGCCGTTGACGGCCACCGCGAGCAGCGTGCCGTCGGGCACCTGCCCGGGCACGGTCCCCCACACCAGGGCCGGCAACTCCCCCGCCCCCGCATCGACGTGGTCGAACGCGCCCAGGTGCGCCACCGAGGCGGTACCACCCGACGGCTTCTCCCCCACCGTCGTGCCGACCAGCGGATGCGGGACGGGCGGCGCGGGACGGGCCGGCACCCCGCCGGGAAGGACCACCCGCTCACCGGGCTGGTCGTAGAAGAACTTCTCGGTACGCTCCCGGGGCGGCTGCTGCGCGGACCGGCCGTCGAGCCGCCACGGGACCCGGACGTGCACCTCGTCGGCGATGGTGGGCAGCAGGTCCACGTGCTCCCAGTTGCGGTCGTCGACCCGACCGGCACGCTGACCGGGCTCCTTGACGAACAGCGGCACCCAGGCCACCTCGCCGGGCGCGTGCGTGATCGCGCCCATCCCCCGGCCCTGCCAGTCCGGGGCGAAACTCACCCCGTGGTCGGCGGTGAGCACGACCAGCGACCTGTCGTACAGGCCGGAGGCGCGCAGCGTGCGCAGCGTCTCGCCGACCAGCCGGTCGGTGTACCGCAACTGGGCCAGGTGCCGGGCCCGGGCCAGTTCCGCCCAACCCGCGCCGTCGTTGGGCAGGTCGTCCGGTGCGTCGTAACGCGCCCCGGACGGCAGGTACACCCAAGGGGCGTGCGGCATCAGCAGGTGCAGGAAGTGCAGGGTCGGCCGGTCGGACGGGCGCAGCCCGGCCAGGAAAGCGGTGAACCGGGCCGGCTGGTTGTCGTTCAGGCTGTCCCAACGGAACTTCGGGTCGGCCGGGACCGGTTCGGCGGCGTCCAGGCCCACCTCGGCGGCGGTCTGCTCCCGGTAGGACTCCTGCGGGTCGACCCGGCTGTCCACCGGGGCGGCGATGCGGCCCAGCAACGCCCCGCTCTCCCGCACCAGCACGCCGAGCCCCTGTTCGGGGGCGACCGGCTGGTCACAGCGGCTGGGCGGGCAGAGCCGGGTGATGCTCTCCTGGGCCCGGATGTCGTACAGGCCGCCGAGGGCGGTGAACAGGTTGTCCGGGTACTGCGAGTAGTGCGGGGCCGCCGGGGTCGACGGGTAGCGGCCGGTCAACATCGCCGGCAACGCGTACGGCGTCCACCCGCTGACGCCGGTGGCGTTGCGGTACCAGGTGGAGCCGCCGGCCAGCTCGGCGAAGTTCGGGTAGCGGGCCGCGTCGATCCGTCCGTCCGGACCGAGCAGCGACACCAGCGGCAACTCGTCCAGGACGATCATGACGACCGGCGGGTGCGAGCCCGGGCCGGCGACCCCGGCGGCACCCTCGTGCGCGCGGGGCAGCACCACCGCCGAGGCGGGCGAGGCGAACAGGAACAACCCGACGAAGACGACCGGTCCGACGGCGGCCACCCGCAACACCCGGCCGGGCAGCGACCAGCGCCGGTGTGCCACCGCCCCGGCCGCCCCGGCCAGCACCGCCACCATGACCAGCGGTACGCCCCGCAGCGTCGTCACCTGCCGGCCCACCTGCACGGCCAGCCCGGCCAGCAGCAGCCCGACGAGCACCGTGTGGGCCCCGGCCCGGACCCGGGCCCCGGCCAGCCGGGTCGCCGCCCCGAGCAGCACCACGGCGAGGCCGGGCACCACCGCGACCAACGCCACCAGCGTGAGCACGTCCCCGCTGCCGGCCCGGTGGAACAGGAAGAAGTCGGGGCTGCGCCCGAGCACGTCGAGCAACGGCTGGGTGACCACCAGGCCGACCAGGGCGACCAGCTCCGCCGCCCGGCGCAGCTCGACCCGCCGGGTGGACGGCGCGCTCCGCTCATCCGGCGCGGGCGGCGCGACGGGCTCGGTCCGGGTGAGGGTCGGCTCAGTCACCCACCACCACCTGGTAGAGCGTCCGGGTGCCGGAGGGCAGTTCGCACCGACGCTCGATCCGGCAGTGGGCGGTCAGCAGCCGGGTGAACTCGTCGCGCCGGTAGTCGGGGAAGATCCCGGCCGGCTTGTTCGCCAGCAGCCGCCGCGCCATCGGGTCCTGCGGATCGACGAACTCCACCACCAGCCGACCACCGGGACGGACGTACCCGACCAGCTGGTCGACCACCTCGGGCAGCGGCACGTTGTGGCCGATCGCCAGGTGGTGCACGACGGCGAGGGCGAGCACCACGTCGGCGTGGGCCCGGGCGGCGAACCCGGCCCGCTCCACGCCCCGCCAGCCGCCGCCGGGTGACGGGTCGGCCAGGTCCATCACCAGCGGCAGGATCCGCCGGTCACCCTCGGCACGCAGCGCCCGGTAGAGGGTGTCGACCACGGCCGGGTCCTGCTCGACGGCGACCACCTGGGCGGCGTGCCGGGCGGCGATCCGGGCGTACCGGCCGTCGTTGGCGCCCAGGTCGAGCGCCAGCCGGGGGGTGCCGCCCGCCGCCACCGCCGCCTCGACGAAGCTCTCCTTGGCCGCCCGGTCCGCCGTGGTGTAGCCGCAGGTGCGCGGGTAGTCGACCCAGTGGCTGCCGGCCACCCGACGGTCCAGCCGACTGACCAGCCGCGTCAACCGTCGTACGGTGGCCAGGGCCAGCTGGCGGGAGTAGCCCGCGTCGCGCAGCTGGGCGGCGACGGCGCTGCTGCTCGCGTCGGCGTTGCGGGCCTGCATCGCGCCGTGCAGGTGCACGTGCGTGGGCACCCCGGGCAGCAGCCGGCGCACGCCCCGGAACAACGGTCGGAGCTGATCGGGGGTGATGCCGTCGACCCGGGCCCGCAGCCAGGGCTGGAAGTCCACCCCGAGGTGGGCCTGGAGCAGCAGCGGATAGAGCAGGGTCTGGCAGAACTGCCGGTAGCCGGCCCACGGCTCGCCCTCGGTCAGCGGCGTGAACGAGCCGATGTCGATGAAGACCGGGGTGGCCCCCCGCCACTGGAGGTTGTAGGCCGAGCCGTCCTTGACGGTGAACCCCGCCTCCAACGCCCGACGCAGGATCTCCAGGTGCAGCAGGGCGGCGTCGCGCAACATGCCGAACGACCACTCGTACGGGTGCGAGACGAACGGGATGCGCTCGTGCCGCAGCACCGTGGTCCACCCGGTGTCCGGCAGCGTCGCCGGGTCCACCGCCGAGGTGGCGCATACCTTGCCCTCGGCGAGCAGCGCGGCGAAGAACCCGCTGGCCGCGAGGGCCTGCCAGTCGGCGGTGCCCTGCGGGCCCAGCCCGCGCAGCACCTGTTCGCCCAGGTGGAAGACCCGGTTGGCGGGGTCGCGGAAGGAGCCGGGTTCGGCCCGGATCCCGAGGTCGGCGGTGGTCATCCGTGCGCCGGCCGTCAGTTGCCGGCGGGCTGTCGCGGTTGCCGGTCGGTCCGGGTGGCCTCGGCGGGTACGGAGGGGTGCCGCCCGGTCGCGGCCGGTTGCCGCCCGGTCGCGTTGGCCTCGGCCTGCCCGGCGGGTTGGCCGGGTGGACGGGCCTCGACGGGTTCGGTGGGCTGGCGACGGAAGCGGGCCGCCACCCGCCGCCAGTAGAGCTTGGCGGCGACCGCTGCGCCCGCTGTTCCGCCGACCACCGCCTGCACGATCAGACTGCCGGATCCCGCGTCCAGGTAGGCCAGGTGCATCATCGGCCGCTCCCTTCCCTCGCCGTCATGGACCGCCGACAGGCACGCCGTTACGAGGCATTTGAACCTGAAAGGCGGTTTTCTCCCCTGACACCGTACGTCGTCCGGTCCCCGCGCGAGGGGCACATGGATCAGGCCGGGCCGGTAGTCCGTCCCGGCCGTCGTCCGGTCCCGCGCGAGGGGCACGTGGTTTCCTCGGTCCGTTCCGTTCAAGACCCCGGGTCGGGCACCGACCTAACCTGGACCCATGACGCCCCGCTTCGATCTCATCGGCACCGCGGTCAACGACATGGCCCGCACCCTGGACTTCTACCGCCGGCTCGGGCTCGACATCCCCGCCGACGCCGACCACGAGGACCACGTCGAGGTCACCCTGCCGGGTGGGCTGCGGCTGGCCTGGGACACCGTGACGATGCTGCGCGGCTTCCACCCCGACTGGACGCCACCCAGCGGCAGCCCGCGCGCCAGCCTCGCCTTCCGCTGCGCCGACCCGGCCGAGGTGGACCGGTACTGGACCGCGCTGACCGACGCGGGCTTCCACGGCGAGATCGCCCCCTGGGACGCCTTCTGGGGCCAGCGGTACGCCGTCCTGCACGACCCGGACGGCAACGGCGTCGACCTCTTCGCCCCGCTCGACCCGAGCTGACCACGGCGGCCACGGATTTGCCGGCATTCCCACCTGCTGCCGGCCGGACGGCGTGGTAACCGAAACCGAGAAGACCCGGCTCACGCCACCACTGCCCGCGCCACCGCCCCACAGGGCCACCGCCCCACAGGGCCACCGCCACGCGCGGCCACCGCCTGCCCCGCCACATCCCCCGCACCACCACAGCCCACACGGCCACTCCCGCGCACCACCACAGCCCGCGCGGCCATTTTCCCGCTCCACCACAGCCTGAGCGGCCACTCCCCCGCACCACCACAGCCCGCACGGCCACTCCCCCGCACCACCACAGCCCGCGCCCCCGCGCCACACTGCCCGGGACGCCACCCGGATGCAGGATCCTGCCGGGAGCGGGACCAGGCGTGGTGCTGTTCGGGTCCTTTCGAGCTGATGACGTCAACGATTCACTCGACCGGCCCGCCCACCGACTACGCCGCTGCCGGGCCGGTTCGGTCAGCTCGACCGGCCCGCCCACCGACTACGCCGCTGCCGGGCCGGTTCGGGCAGGCGGAGCGGGGAGAACGAGGACAGAACCGGCCCGCCACCCTCTCATCCCCGAGCCGACACCGTCGGTCGGTGGCGTCATCAGCCCTCCCCTCCGACGCCGACGCCGACCGGCGGGCGTGGAAGGTCCTGGAGAAACTGGCGAGGATTCCGGACGACCAGGGCGGAAAGCATGGTGGTGACCGACGAGGACTCCGGACGACCAGGGCGGAGGCAGGGTGGTGAGTCGTTTGGGTCATCAGCTCGAAAGGGCCCGGACAGCACATGGTCAGCCGGGCTGTCCGCCGGTCCGGGCAGCGGTCCGGCGGGCGACGAACGGGCGACGGTCCGGCGCTCAGTGCGCCGGCCGGAGCACCGGAATCGTCTCGATCAGCCCGATGATGCCCGCCGTGGCCCGGCGTCCGCTGGCGGCCCTTCCGCAACGGACTTCCGGGCCATCGCCCGGCCACGCTTGCCCAGCACCCAGCATCCAGCACCCGGCGACCACGACGTGACTGACGACCGACACCCCGTCCATCGTCGCGCCGATGTCGACGAAGCCGCCCACGGCCGCCGAGGCACCGGATGACGGGCAGCGCAGACCAACGGCAACGGGCACTACCGGGCAACGGTCAACACCAGGCACACCCCGGCAACGGGCACTACCGGGCAACAGGCAGCGTCAGGCAACGCCCTGGCGACGGGCACTACCGGGTGACGGGCAGCGCGGGTCAAGGGGCACCACTGCCGACGGGGCGGGGTCACCGGGCGAGCAGGGTGGTCGGTGTGACTCCGGCCAGGTCCCGGGCGTCGCGGGTGAAGTGGGCCTGGTCGGCGTAGCCGGCACGGGCAGCCACCTCGGCCAGGCCGACCCCGCGACCTGCCAGGGCGAGGGCGCGGCGCAGCCGCAGGATGCGGGCGAGGGTCTTCGGGCCGTACCCGAAGAGGGCCTGACTGCGTCGGTGCAGGGCGCGTGGGCCGAGGCCGACCTCGGCGGCGGTCGCGGTGACCGTGGCGCCGGCGGCGAGCAGGGCGGCCACCCGGGGGCCCAGCGGGTCCGCGCCGCCCACCCGGGCGAGCCGGTCGGCCGCCACCGTGGCCAGGTCGGCCGCGGTGGGCGACGCGCCGAGTTGGTCGGCGAGCCGGAGCGCGGTCCGCCCCCAGAGGGCGTCGAGGGGCACCCGCCGGTCGCGCAACTCGTCGGCGGGGACACCGAAGACGGCCGGGCCCAGCCCGGGCGGTAGCCGGACACCACGCCACCGCTCCCCCTGCCGGGACAGGCTCAGGTAGGCCGTGCGGTCCGGCCCGGCGACCAGCAGGCCCGCCCGGCTCGACCAGAGCAGGTCCAGGCAGCCATCGGGCAGCACCCGCGTCGGCGCGGCATCCGGTCGACTCTCGCTCGCCCATAGCACCGCGCCGGCGATCACCTCGGCAGGCCGTTCCCGGTACACGGACCCAGCCTGCCACGCCACCGGCCGGGGACCGCGCCACGCCACCGGCCACCGGCCCGAACCGGACGACGGCGGACACCGAAACAGGACGGACACCGGGCCGTCACCTGGCAGATCGCCATCGCATAACTTCCTCGCTTCCGCGTTCCCGCAGCTCTTGTGCAGGGCGAACGTTTGTGCAACTGTCATCACCCAGTTGAGCAATCGTTTGCGCAAGGGGGTGTGGCTGGTGCGGATCGCGGTTCTGGCAACCGGTGGGACGATCGCGTCGCGGTGGGACCCCGACGAGGGCCTGGCCGTGACCGACTCCGTCACGGACCTGCTGAAGAACGTCACCGTCCCGGCCGGCGTGGAGATCCACGGCTTCGACCTGTCCTGCCGGCCGAGCTTCGCGCTCTCCCTGGACGACATGCTCGGCACCGTCCGGGCCGTCCGGGCCAAGCTCGCCGACGGGTTCTCCGGCGTCGTCGTCACCCACGGCACCGACACGCTGGAGGAAGCCGCCTACCTGACCGGGCAGCTCACCGGCCCCGACGCCCGCGTCGTGCTGACCGGCGCGCAACGCAGCGCCGACGAGCCCGACTCCGACGCCGGACGCAACCTCGTCGACGCGATCCGGGTCGTCGCCGCCCCGCAGCCGGTCGGCGCGGCGACGGTCATGGGCGGGGTCGCCTACGCCGCGGTGGAGAGCCGCAAGGTGCACACCTCGGCGGTGTCGGCGTTCTCCGGTGGAACGGCCGGGGTGCTGGCCCTGGTCGACCCGGACGGCGTGCTCCGCGTCTCCACCGCCGCCCGGGGCAGCCACTACGCCGACCGACCGGTCCCCACCGCACTTCCCCGGGTGGACCTGGTCAAGCTCGTCGCCGGTGTGGACGGCACCCACCTGAACGCGTCGCTGCACGCCGGTGCCGCCGGCATCGTGGTCGAGGCGTTCGGCGCGGGCAACGCCCCACCCGCGGTCGCCGAGGCCCTCGCGGAGGCCGGCCGACGCGGCGTACCCGTGGTCATCACCAGCCGGACCGGGGCGGGCCGGGTCCGCCCGGTCTACGCCGGCGGCGGGGCGACCCTCGCCCGCGCCGGCGCGCTCTTCGCCGGAGACCTCACCGGCACCCAGGCCCGGGTGGCGTTGGCCCTCGCCCTGGCCGTCGAAGAACCCGGCGCCGTACCGGCAGCCCTGCGCACCATGGTGGAAGGACGTCACGCGTGAAGACCGAAGCAGTGACCATGAACGGGTACGGCGGCCCCGAGACGCTCACCCTCACCGAGGTCGACCTACCCGAACCCGGCCCCGACGAGGTCCTGCTGCGGGTGCTGGCGGTCGCCGTCAACCACCTCGACGCCGACCTGCGCAGCGGGGTGTCCCGGATGCCGCTGCGGCTGCCACACGTGCTCGGCCGGGAGGTCGTCGGCGTGGTCGAGCAGCTCGGCTCCCGGGTCACCGACCGGGCCCCGGGCGACCGCGTGCTGGTGCTGCCCAACACGCCCTGCGGGACCTGTCCCCGTTGCCTGGGCGGCCGGGCCAACCTCTGCCCGAACGCCGACATGCCCGGCATCACCAGGTGGGGCGGCTACGCCCGGCACGCGGTGGCCCCGGCGCGCGGCCTGCTCGACATCGGCGACCTCGACCCGGTGGTCGCCGCCTCCACCCCGATCTCCTTCGGCACCGCCTGGCGCACCCTGTACTCCATCGGTCGACTCGCCCCCGGCGAGTGGGTCCTCGCCCCGGGCGCCGCCGGTGGGCTCGGGCACGCGGTGGTGCAGCTCGCCAAGCTCGGCGGCGCCCGGGTGGTCGGCCTCATCGGCGACCCGGCGAAGGCCGACTTCGTCTCCTCGCTCGGCGCGGACGCGGTGCTGAGCACCCGGAATCCCGACTGGGCCGCCGAGGCCCGGGAGATCACCGGGGGCGCGGGCTTCGACGTGATCGTCGAACACATCGGCGGCGACGTCTTCGAGGCCGCGCTGGGCACCCTCGCCCCCACCGGCCGGCTGATCGTCGGCGGCGGCCACGCCGGGGAGCACCCGCACCTCGACCTCATCGAGACCTTCCGCAACGAGTACGAGCTGCGCGGCTCGCGCAGCCAGCGTCCCGACGAGATCGCCCGGGTGCTGGGGCTGGTCGCGGCGGGACAGCTCGCCCCCCGGGTCGACGCGGTCCTGTCGTTGGCCGACGCCGGCCGGGCCCACCAGGCGCTCGCCGACCGGCGGGTGCTCGGCAAGCAGGTGATCACACCGTGACCGACCACCGGCGGGGGGATGCCCGCGGCGACGTGCTGGCCACGCTCGTCGCCGGTGCCGTCGAGGCCGCCGACACGCTGCTGGCCACCGGCACTGGACAGGTGCTGGTCCGGCAGGTGGCCGCCCGGCTGACCGCCAACGCCGTCGCGGCCCGGGGGCACCTGCCCTCCGGGCTCGACACCCCCGGCGACCCGCACGGCCGGTGCACGCTGCTGGCCGCCCCGGGCGGGACGGACGAGCCGGCACGGGCGGCGGCGGTGACGGCGGCGGCGATCACCGTCAGCCAGTGCGACGAGGGCCTGCGCGAATCCCGGGGGCACCCCGGGCTGCACGCGTACGCCGCCGCGCTGGCCGCCACCGAAGCCGACGACCACAGCCTGCGGGTGTTCCTGCGGGCGCTGGCGGTCGGCTGGGAGGTGGGCGCCCGGCTCGGTCTGCTCCTCGGCGCACCCCGCCCCGGGGTGCACCCGCACGGTGGGTGGGGCACCGGGGCGGCGGCGGCCGCCGCCGGGATCGTCACCGGTCAGGACACCGCCGGGGTCACCGACACGGTGAACCTGGCGCTGACCGTGGCGCTGGCCGGGCCCGAGGCCGACACCCGGCGGGGACACGCCGCCCACTACCTGCTGCCCGCCCTCGGCACCGCCAACGGGCTGACCGTCGCCCGGCTCGCCGACGCCGGGTTCCCGGCCACCGGTCCGGCGCTGCCGCACCTCGCCCGGACCGTCCACCACGGCGGCACCGACCGGCCGGTGGACGGCGCGCTGGGATCCCGACCGCTGCTGCCGGACGCCTACTACAAACCGGTGGGGGTCTGCGCGCACACCCTGACCGGGTGGACGGTGGCCCGCGCGATGGCCCGGGACCTGACGGCCGACGAGGTGGCGACGGTGACCGTGGACACCTACGCGGGCGCGGCCCTGCTCGCCGAGCGTCGTCCGGTCGGCCGGCTGGCCCGCCAGTTCAGCATCCCGTGGGTGGTCGCCTGCGGGCTGGTCGGCAGCGACCCGGGTGCCCCGGACGGGCCGGCGGACGACCGGCGGGCCCGCGCGGCCCGCCTCGCCGAGCGGGTGACCGTACGCCACGACCCCGGGCTGGACCAGGGATATCCGGCGGGCCGACCGGCGGTGGTGGAGGTGACCACCCGCAGCGGGGCCCGGCTGACCGGGCGGGCCCGGTTCCACCACGGTGACCGGGAGGACCCGATGACGGCCGGCGAGATGGCCGCCGTGGACGCCGCGCTGCTGCGTACGCCGGGGGTGCCGGCGGGGGCGGCCGAGCTGCTGCACGGGCTGACCCGGGCCCCCGGGGCGACCCGACTGCGAGACCTCACCGCGCTGGTGCGGGGTGGGGCACCGAATCCGAACGGCGGCCCGCCGCCGGTTCCCGCTGGGCCCGGCCCATCCGGCAGAAAGGACATGACGTCATGGTGATCAGAGTCGAACCCGGCACCGAGCGGGACTTCATCGGCTACGGCGCGGACCTGCCCCGCGTCGAATGGCCCGGTGGTGCCCGGGTGGCGGTGAGCCTGTGCCTCAACTACGAGGAGGGCGCCGAGCACAGCCTCCTCGACGGCGACAGCGTCAACGAGTGGGTCGGCGAGATCTCGTACACGCCGACCAGCGCCGAGCACCGTGACCTGTCCCAGGAGTCGGTCTACGAGTACGGCAGCCGGGCCGGGGCGTGGCGGTTGCTGCGGCTGTTCGACCGCACGCAGACCCCGGTGACCGTCTACGGCTGCGCCGAGGCGCTGGCCCGTAACCGGCCGCTGACCAAGGCGTTCGTCGACGCCGGGCACGAGATCTGCTCGCACGGTCTGCGCTGGCGGGAGCCGTCGGGGATGACCGAGGACGAGGAACGCGCGGAGATCCGGCAGGCGGTGGCGACGATCACCGAGCTGTCCGGGGAACGCCCGGTCGGCTGGTACTCCCGGTACGCCCCGTCGGACCGCACGCGGCGGCTGCTGGTCGAGGAGGGCGGCTTCCGCTACGACTCCAACGCCTACAACGACGACCTGCCGTACTGGGTGCAGGTGGCCGATCAGCGGCACCTGGTGGTGCCGTACACCCACACCTACAACGACGGCCGGTTCGCCTTCAGCCCCGGCTACGGCAACCCGACGGACTTCTTCGAGAACTGCCGGCGGGGCATCGAGTACCTGTGGGAGGAGGGCGAGACCTCCCCCAAGATGATCTCGATCGGGCTGCACGCCCGGCTGATCGGCCAGGCCGGGCGGGCCTCCGCGCTGCGTGACCTGATCGCCTGGGCGCAGGACCTGCCCGGCGTCTGGTTCGCCAGGCGACGCGACATCGCCGACTGGTGGCACCACAACTACTCCGACCTGCCGGCCCACGGAGGGCAGTGACCATGCGCATCGAGATCGACAACGTGGCCAAGGGCTATCCCCGGGCCGACGGGAGCCGACTGTCGGTGGTCGGCAGCCTCAGCACCACGATCGAGGCGCAGGAGTTCGTCTGCGTGATCGGGCCCAGCGGGTGCGGCAAGTCGACGCTGCTCGGCCTGCTCGGCGGGCTGCGCCGGCCGGACGACGGGGAGATCCGCTTCGTCGGCGAGCGCACCGCCGCCGGCCCGCTCACCTCGATCGTCTGGCAGGACTACGCGCTGATCCCCTGGCGCTCCATCGCCGACAACGTCGGCTTCGGGCTGGAGCTGCGCGGGGTGCCCGCCGCCCGGCGGCGCGAGGTGGCCCGGGAGCACCTGACGATGATGGGCATCGAGGCGTTCGCCGACAACAAGCCGCACGAGTTGTCCGGCGGGATGCGCCAGCGGGCCGGGATCGCCCGGGCCCTGGCCAGCGACCCCGAGGTCCTGCTGATGGACGAGCCGTTCGCGGCGGTGGACGCCCAGACCCGGACCCTGTTGCAGGACGAGCTGCTCCAGGTCTGGTCGAAGCACCGCAAGACGGTCCTGTTCATCACGCACAGCATCGAGGAGGCGCTGCTGCTGGCGGACCGGATCATCGTGCTCGGGCCCCGGCCGACCCGGGTGGTCGAGGAGATCCGGGTGCCGTTCCCCCGGCCGCGTACCCGCGACGTCGAGTTGGACCCGCGGTTCACCGAGTTGAAGCGCCACCTGTGGGCGCAGTTGCGGGACGCCACCCTGGCGGCCGAGTGGGCGGAAGCGAAGGGGGACCGATGAGCGAGCAGAGCGTGCCGACCCGGGAGCGGGCGCCCGACGAACCCGTGGTCCGCTACGCGGTGGACCCCCGCGCGGAACGCCCGCCGGGTCGCGGCTTCAAGCTGCTCAGCAGCGGTCTGGGCAGCATGGTGCCGGTGGTCGTGGTGCTGGCGCTGTGGCAGGGCGGCAGCATGGCCGGGCTGATCGACAAGACCTTCTTCCCGGCCCCGTCGGAGTGCGTGCAGGCCCTGGTCGAGCTGTTCTCCTCCGGGGAGCTGCTGCCCAACGTCGGGATCACCGCCCAGCGCATCC
Source organism: Micromonospora sp. NPDC049081 (assembly GCF_040648835.1). Lineage (NCBI taxonomy): Bacteria > Bacillati > Actinomycetota > Actinomycetes > Micromonosporales > Micromonosporaceae > Micromonospora > Micromonospora sp. NPDC049081. The sequence goes on from NZ_JBEZEK010000007.1 coordinate 85,870, forward strand.
TGCTCGGTTTCCTGCTCGGGGTGATCCCGGCGACGCTGCTGGGCATCGCGATGGGACGGTCGCGGTGGGTTCGGGTGCTGATCGATCCGCTGATCGCCATCACGTACCCGATCCCGGTGGTGGCGATCCTGCCGCTGCTGCTGGTCATCTTCGGCACCGGCGGACGGCCGATCGTGGTGCTCGCCGGGATCATCTCGTTCTTCCCGGCGGTGGTGAACGCGATGTCCGGGGTGCTCCAGGTCGACGAGCGGCTGATCCTGATGGCCCGCAACCTGGGCGCCGGCCGGCAGCAGATCCTCTGGAAGATCGTGCTGCCGGGCGCCCTGCCGTCCATCTTCGCCGGCATCCGGCTGGCCGCGGGGCTGGCCCTGCTGGGCACGATCGCCGGTGAGTTCCTCGCCGCCAGTGACGGCGTCGGGTCGATGACCTGGCGGTACTGGCAGATCTATCAGATCGACAACATGTACGCCACGCTCGCGGTGATCGCGGCGATGGGCTTTTTCCTCACCACGGTGACGCTGCGCGTGCAGCGGCGCTTCTTCAGCTGGACGGAGGGCCAATCATGACAATCAAGCAAAAAGGTGTCATCGCCGCGCTGTTGGGGGCGAGCCTGCTGCTCGGCACCGCGGCCTGCGGTGACGACGCGGAGTCGAAGGGCGCCGACGGCACCGACAAGGTGACGGTCAACTCGCTGGAGATCCTCTCGCTGGCGCCGATGATGGTGGCCGACGCGAAGGGCTTCTTCGGTAAGCACCAGGTCGAGGTGGAGTTCAGCAACGCCGACATCTACTCCCGGCTCGCGGTGCAGGGTCAGGGCAAGCTGGACGTGAACATCCCGGGCACCGGTGGCGCGCTGTTCAACGCGGTCAACCAGGGCCTGCGGGTGCGGGCGGTGGCCGACCGGCAGCAGTACCGGTGTGCGTCGGACAACCTCCTGCTGGCCCGTACCCAGGCCTTCGACGGCGGCCTGAAGAGCGTGGCCGACCTCAAGGGCAAGAAGGTCGCCATCCTGGCCAAGGGTTCGACCACCGAGTACTGGCTGGACCGGGCGCTGGGTGAGGTCGGGTTGAAGCAGTCCGACCTGGGGCAGATCGTCACCCTGAGCTACCCGGACACGGCCAACGCGCTCAAGAGCGGTGCGGTGGACGCCGGCTTCGTGGTGCAGCCGCTGGCGTACCAGCTCATCACCGACGGGCAGGCCAAGCGGGTGCTGGCGATGAACGAGGTGGCGCCCAACCAGGAGCAGGGCCTGATCACCATGTCGCAGGACTTCATCAGCAAGCGGCCCGAGGTCGCGGCCCGGTGGATGGCCGGCTGGCTGGAGGGCGTGCGCTACTACCAGGACCCGGCCAACAAGGACGACGTCATCAAGATCGTGGCTGAGCGGACCAAGGTGCCGGCGGAGACGATCACCAAGCTGTACGGCACCGACCAGTGGCCGTACATGGACCCGAACGGTCGGGTGGACACCGCCACGGTGACCGCCGAGGACGGCAAGTGGCTGCTCGACAACAAGATCATCGAAAAGTTGCCGGAGGTCGGTGAGTGGCACGACGGTTCCGTCGTCGACGCCGCCCTGAAGATCGTCGGCGAGGTGCCGGCCAACCGCGACTGCGGCGGCGTGCAGAAGCTGGAGTCCTGATGTATCCCCGTCCGAGCCGGCTGGCCGAGGTGCTGCGCGACGGTGGCGTCGCCCTCGGCAGCCTGACCCTGCTCCAGGAACCGGCGATCGGCGAGATCCTCGGCGCCCTCGGCTACGACTTCCTGGTCGTCGACACCGAGCACGCCGCGGCCGACGAGCAGAGCGTGCTGGCGATGGTCCGGGCGGCCGGCTCGGCGGGGACCACCCCGCTGGTCCGGCTGCGCCGGATCGAGGAGAAGGACCTGCTCTGGTCCCTGGACAGCGGCGCCGGTGGGGTGGTGCTGCCGCTGGTGGAGACCGGCGCGCAGGCCGTCGAGGCGGCCCGGCTGACCCACTACCCGCCGGTCGGTGACCGGACGCTGTGCTCGGCGGCGCGGGCCGCCGGGCACGGCACCGCCCGGGGCGACTTCGACCGCTACCTGACCTGGGCCGGGCAGAACACCACCGTCGTCGCCCTGGTCGAGACCCCGGCCGGGCTGGCCAACCTGGACGACATCCTCGCCGCCGACCTCGACGTGCTGATGCTCGGGCGGGCCGACCTGTCGGTCAAGCTGGGCCTGGGCTACCAGCCCACCCACCCGGAGGTGGAGAAGCACGCGGTCGACTTCGTCGAGCGGGTCGTCGCCGCCGGCCGGGTCGCCGGCATGCTGGCCTACTCCGCCGAGGAGGCCCGCCGCTGGATCGACCGGGGCGTCCGCTTCGTCGTCTACTCCCAGCCGGAGATGCTGCTCTCCGACGCCTACCGGCGGGCCCGCGACGAGATCCTCGGCGGTACGTCGTGAGCCTGCTGGTGACCGGCGGGGCCAGCGGCATCGGCGCGGCGGTGGTCGCCGCCGCCCGCGCCCGGGGCGAGACGGTGCACGTGCTGGACGTCTCCACCGGCGTGGACGCCGCCGACCCGGTCGCGGTGGGCGAGTTCGTCGACGCGATCGGCACCCCGCGCCGGGTGGCCCACCTGGCTGGGGTGGTCAGCTCCGGTGGCATCGAACAGACCAGCCTCGCCGAGTGGGAACGCACCCTGCGCAACAACCTCACCGCCGCGTTCGTCGTCAGCCAGGCCGTGGTGCCCCGGATGGCGGCGGCCGGCGGCGGGTCGCTGGTGCTGATGAGCAGCCTCAACGCCCGTGACGGCGGCACCCGGCTGTCGGGCACGGCGTACGCGGCGGCGAAGGCGGGGGTGCTGGGCCTGATGCGGCACCTGGCCGTCGACTTCGGACCGCAGGGGGTACGGGTCAACGCCGTCGCGCCCGGCCCGGTGGCCACCCCGATGCACGACCGGCTCACCGCCGAGCAGAAGGCGGGTCTGCGGGCCCGGATGCCGCTGGGCCGGGTCTCCTCGGCACAGGAGATCGCCGACATCGTGCTGTTCCTGCTCTCCGATTCCTGCGCCACGGTCACCGGCATGACCTTCGATGTGAACGGGGGCAGTCATCTCAGCTAGGTTGCCGGGTACGGGTACCGGTCCGGCACGGGAGGCACAGTGAACAAACGGGTGACCCTGCGCGATGTCGCCAGCCTCACCGGGGTGCACGTCTCCACGGTCTCCCGGGTGCTGCGCGGCGACGACGTGCGGGTCGCCCCGGCGACCGCGACCCGGATCGTGGAGGCCGCCAAGCAGCTCGGGTTCCACCGGGACCGCTGGGCGGCCAGCCTGCGAAGCGGCAAGACCGGGGTGATCGGCGTGCTGGTCCCCCGGATCACCGACATCGTGCTGGCCACCGTCTTCGAGGGCATCGACGCCGCCGCTGCCGCCGCCGGCTACCAGGCGGTGGTCAGCAGCAGCTGGGACGACGACGAGGCGCGGGCGCTGCGCATCCAGCGGTTGATCGGGGAACGGGTGGACGGGCTGATCATCGGTGACGCCCGCCGCAACGACCCGATGCTGGCCCGGCTGGCCGCCGACGGGGTGCCGTTCGTGCTGGTCAGCCGGGCCTCCCGGGGTTTCCCGTCGGTGACCGGCCGGGACCGCCTCGGTGGGCGGCTCGCCGCCGAGCACCTGATCGACGTGGGCTGCCGGCGGCTGGCGGTGATCGCCGGCCCCGGCCACGCCAGCACCTCCGCCGACCGGGTCGCGGGCTTCCTCGCCGCGGCGAAGGCCCAGGGCGTCCCGGTCGACCCCCGGTGGGTCGCACCGTCCACCTTCGACGTCGCCGGTGGGGCCTCGGCGATGGCCGGGCTGCTGGGCTCCGGTCGTCCCGACGGGGTCTTCGCGGTCAACGACTTCGCCGCGATCGGCGCGATGGGCACCCTGCGCGACCACGGCCTGCGGGTCGGTCGGGAAGTGGCGGTGGTCGGGTACAACGACATCGACGTGGACGCCCAGCTCCTGGTGCCGCTCACCTCGATCCGTACCCCGCTGCGGGACATGGGCTCGCAGGCGCTGCACGCCCTGCTCACCCTGCTCGACTCGGGCAGCACCACGTCGGTGCGGCTGGCCCCGGAGCTGGTCGTCCGGGCGACCACCGCCGACTTCCTCCCCGACGCGACGAGGGCGGTGGCGGGTACCGTCGCGCTGCCGGCGGTGTCCCGGGTGGGCACACCGCTGAACTGACGGCCGCCCGGCGGGCCCGGTCGGCCGGCACCCGCCGTGCCGCGCGGACCGGATCCGCCCGTGCCCCGCGCCACCCGGACCAGGTCCGCCCGGTCCGGATCCGCCCGTGCCCCGCGCCGCCCGGTCCGGTGCCGGGGTCCGGTCGTGCGGGGTACGGCGGCCACGACGCGTCGCCGCCCGACGGTCAGCGCCGGCGGTGGTGCATCGCCAGGCGCAGCAGCAGGAACCGCAGCGCCGTGGCGGCCAGGTTCGCCGCCACCAGCACCGCCAGTTCGACCGGCCGGGCCGGGGTGCCGACGGCGTGCAGCGCGGCGAGCGCACCACTGGTCAACGCCAGTCCGAGGGCGAAGGCCAGCAGGCCCTGGAGGTGGTGCCGACCGACCGACCGGCGACCGGTGATGCCGAAGGTGAGCCGCCGGTTCGCCGCGGTGTTGCCCACCGCGGTCACCAGCAGCGCCACCAGGTTCGCCGGTTGCGCGCCGAGCACCCCCCGGGTCGCCACGAACAGCACCAGGTACGCCACGGTGCTGACCACCCCGACCAGCGCGAAGCGGGCCAACTGGCCGGGCAGCCCGACCGGCACCCGCGCCGGCTGCCCGGCCAGCGGTGCCCGGCCCCACTGGGCGCGCAGGGTGGCCAGCGGCAACGCCCCGGTGAGCAGGGCCCGCCCCAGCCGGCCGATGCCGCGCAGGTCGGCCAGGGCGGTGGCCACGATGTCCACCCGGCTGTCCGGGTCGTCGACCCAGTCCACCGGCACCTCGTGGATGCGCAGCCCGGCCCGCTGGGCGAGCACCAGCAACTCGGTGTCGAAGAACCATCCGGTGTCCTGCACCAACGGCAGCAACTCCCGGGCCACGTCGGCGCGGATCGCCTTGAAACCGCACTGCGCGTCGGAGAACCGGGCCGCGAGGGCACCCCGTAGCAGCAGGTTGTAGGCCCGGGAGATCACCTCCCGTTTGGCGCCCCGCACCACCCGGGAGGTCCGCGCCAGTCGGGTGCCGATGGCCAGGTCCGAGTGACCGGAGATGAGCGGGGCGACCAGCGGCAGCAACGCGGCCAGGTCGGTCGACAGGTCCACGTCCATGTAGGCCAGCACCGGGGCGTCCGAGGCCGACCAGGCGGCCCGCAGCGCGCGGCCCCGACCCTTGGCGCTCAGGTGCCGCACCTCGACGTGCGGGAGGTCGGCGGCGAGCGCCTCGGCCACCGCGAGGGTGCCGTCGACACTGGCGTTGTCCGCCACGGTGATCCGGAACGGGTACGGGAAGTGCGTGCTGAGGTGCTCGTGCAGCCGGCGTACGCAGGGACCGAGGTCGGTCTCCTCGTTGTAGACCGGCACCACCACGTCGAGCACGGCGGTGGGGGTGTCGGTCCGGGTCTCGACGGCGGGTCGGGGGCTGCCGATCGTGGTCATCCCTGTGCCTCCTGTCCGGCACTGGTCAGGTCGTAGACGGTGACCCCGTCCACGGTCTGCGCGGTGAAGGTCTCGGCGACCCAGGCGGCGATCTCCTGGGAGGCGGAGCTGCCCCCGTTGGCCCGGAAGCCGCCCCCGCCGACGAAGTAGTGGATCTTCCCGGCGGCCACGTACTCCTGGAACCGGGCCAGGGTGGGCGACGGGTCGCTGCCGTTGAAGCCGCCGACCGCCATCACCGGACGACCGGTGGCCAGCTGGTATCCGGAGGCGTTGTTGGAGCCGACGGCCGCCGCGACCCAGGTGTAGTCGTCGGCGTCGGCCGTCAGCAGCGCCTTCAGCGCGGCACTCGGCTCGCGGGAGTCGAGCAACCCGCCCATCCCGCCGCCGGTGCGCCCCTGGCCACCCCCGGTACGCCCACCGTCCTGACCCGTGCCACCGTTGCGGCCGGTGCCGCCGTCCTGCCCCGGGCCGCCGTTCTGGCCGGTGCCGCCGGGGAAACCGGGGAACTGCCCCGTGCCACCGTTCTGGCCGGTGCCACCGGGGAAACCGGGGAACTGCCCCGTGCCGCCGTCGGCGGTACCACCGGGGAAGCCGGGAGGCTGACCGTTCTGGCCGGTGCCGCCGGGCCGGTTGCCGCCCGGGAAGCCGCCACCGGGGAACTCCATACCGTTGCCCATCCGGCCGCCGGGTCCGCCACGCCCCGGGCCGAAGCCGCCCTGCACGGCCGGGCCGGCGCTCGGGATGGACCCGGTGTGCGGGGTGCCGGCGGTCTGCGCCGCGTACGCCGCCGGGCCGGCCAGCGCGGCCGACGCGCCGAGGGCCAGCGCCACCGGCACCAGCCGCCGGGGCAGCAGTCGGGCCGCCAGGATCAGCACCGCCACGGCGAGGCCGACCACCAGCACGGCCGGGCGCAGCCAGGGGTGGAAGTCGGGGCTGCGCCCGAGCAGGGTCCAGGACCACCAGGCGGTCACCGCGAGGGTGCCGGCCAGGACGACGGTGGCGAACACCCCCCGCCACCGGGCGGACCGCCGACCACCGGCCCCCGACGCGGTACCGGCGACAGTCGGCACGACACCGGCGGCAGGCTGTGCCGGGCCGGCGGCAGGCTGCGCTGGCCCGAGGTCGGCCCCCGGCGTCGGTCCCGGGTGGACAGCCGACGCGGTGACCGGCGCGGCGGGCGTCGCCGTACCGGTGACCGGGGTGGCGGATCGGGCGGCGGCCCGGCGTTCCCGCCAGAGCAGGACAGTGCCGATGCCGACCAGCGCGCCGACCGCCGGGGCCAGGGCCACCGTGTAGTACGCGTGGAAGATGCCGGACATGAAGCTGAAGATCAGCCCGGTGACCAGCAGCCAACCGCCCCACAGCAGCAGCCCGGCACGCCGGCGGTCGGTGCGGGCCGCCCGCCCGGCCAGCACCAGGCCGGCGACGAGCAGGATCAACGCGGCCGGCAACAGCCAGGAGATCTGGCCGCCGACCTCGGTGTCGAACATCCGCAACCAGCCGGTCTGCCCGGAGAACGGCCCACCGCCGCCGCCCATCCGGGCGCCGCCGCCGACGCTGCCCTCCTCGTCACCGGTGATCCGGCCGAGACCGTTGTAGCCCAGGGTCAGCTCCAGGATGCTGTTGCCCTGCGACCCGCCGATGTAGGGCCGGGCGCTGGCCGGGACCAGCTCCACCGTCGCGACCCACCACCCGGCGGCCACGACCAGGCCCAGGCCGGCCAGCAGCAGCTGCCGGATCCGCCGCCAGAAACCGGTCGGCGCGGCCAGCAGGTAGACCCCGGCGAAGACCGGGACCACCAGGAACGCCTGGAGCATCTTGGTGAGGAAGCCGAAGCCGACCAGCACCCCGACCAGCACGATCCACCGGGTGCTGGCCGTCTCCACCGCCCGCACCGTGGCGTACGCGCCGAGCACGAGCAGCAGCACCAGCAGCGCGTCCGGGTTGTTGAACCGGAACATCAGGGTGGCGACCGGGGTGAGCGCCAGTACCGTCCCGGCGATCAGGCCGGCGGCCGGGCCGTACCAGCGGCGGACGGTGGCGAACAGGACGCCGACCGAGGCGACGCCGAGCAGCGCCTGCGGCACCAGGATCGCCCAGCTGTTCAGCCCGAAGATCCGTACCGACAGGGCCATCAGCCACAGCGAGGCCGGCGTCTTGTCGACGGTGATCGAGTTGGCCGCGTCGGAGGAGCCGTAGAAGAACGCCTTCCAGCTCTCCGCACCGGCCTGCACGGCCGCCGAGTAGAACGAGTTCGCCCAGCCCGACTCCCCCAGGCCCCACAGGTAGAGCAGGGCGGTGCCGAGCAGCAGCACGGCCAGCGCGGGTCTGACCCAGCGCGGGTCCCGTGGTGGGGGCGCGTCGCCCGCGTCCGGGTGGACGGTCGCCGACCGGGCCGGCGGTTCGGTCGCGGCGTCGGGCGGGCCCGACGGCGGTACGGTCGCGGCGTCCGGCGGGCTGGCCGGCGTCGTCAGCAGGCTCTCGGTTCTGTCCATGCGGTCAGCCTGGCCGGGCTGGTTGGGTCGATCCCGTGCCCTGGCTATGCGTGCGCTGTGGAATCCGGGGACGCGGGCCCGTCGCCGTCCGACCGCGCGGGCGCGACGGAAACCTGCGGCGCGGGGGCGGTGGGACGTGCCGGTGTCGGCGGGTCCGAGGCCGGGGGCGCGGGGGCGGGGGAGTCCGGCAGCCGTACGGTGAAGACGGTGCGGCCCGGCCGGCTCTCCAACGCGACGGTGCCGTGGTGGGCCTCGACCACGGCGGCGACGATGGCCAGGCCGAGGCCGGTGCTGCCGTGTTCCCGGGACCGCGAGCTGTCCCCCCGGGCGAACCGTTCGAAGACCTCCTCGCGCAGCTCCGCCGGCACCCCGGGGCCGTCGTCGGTGACGCTGATCTGCACCGCGCCGGGCATCGGGGCGAGCCGGGTGGTGACGGTGCTGCCGGGCGGGGTGTGCACCCGGGCGTTGGCCAGCAGGTTCGCCACCACCTGGTGCAGCCGGACGGCGTCGCCGGGCACCTCCACCGCCTCGTCGGGCAGGTCGAGCTGCCACCGGTGTTCGGGGCCGGCCACGTGGGCGTCGCTGACCGCGTCCACCACCAGCGCGGTCAGGTCGACCGGGCCGGTGGCCAGCGGCCGGCCGGAGTCGAGCCGGGCCAGCAGCAGCAGGTCGTCGACGAGGCTGGTCATCCGGGTGCTGGCGGACTCGACCCGGCGCAGCGCGTGGGCGACGTCCGGGGGAACCTGGTCCCGGCCCCGGCGGGCCACCTCCGCGTAGCCCCGGATCGCGGCCAGCGGGGTGCGCAGTTCGTGCGAGGCGTCGGCGACGAACTGGCGTACCCGGGTCTCGCTGGCCTGCCGGGCGGCGAGCGCGGCGGCGACGTGACCGAGCATCCGGTTCAGCGCCGCGCCCACCTGCCCCACCTCGGTACGCGGGTCGGTGTCGACGGCGGGCACCCGCACCGACAGGGCCACCTCGCCCCGGTCCAGGGGCAGTTCGGCGACCCGCCCGGCGGTGGCCGCCACCCGGTGCAGCGGGCGCAGCGTGGCCCGGACGATCAGCGCACCCAGGCTGCCGGCGACCAGCAGGCCGGCGGCCGCGACGCCCGCCTGGGCGGCGACCATCCACCACACCGTCTCCTGCACCATGTGCAGCGGATAGGCGAAGATCAGGATGTCGCCGTCGGGGAGCCGTCGGGACACCGCCCGGTAGTCGCCACGGTCGCCGAGCGCGACGGTGTGCGGTGCGCGGTCGGTGGGCAGCCGGGTCAGCGGGGCGACCTCGGCGGCGGTGAGCGCCTCGGTCGCCCCGGAGCTGCTACGGATGCGGGCCGACGTCTCCCCCTGCGGGGTGACCCGCAGCCCGACCGAGCCGATCGGGAACGTCGGCGGTGGGTCGGGTTGCCCCTGCCGACCGGCGATCTGGTCGAGGGGACGCGGCTGGTCCTGGGGCCGTTCCCAGGGCAGCCGGCTGTCGAAGCGGCGGTTGTCCATGACGAGTTGGCTGTCGACCTGGCTGATCAGGAAGTGCCGCAGCGCGACCGTGGTCAGCCCGCCGATGCCAACGCTGACCAGCGCGAGCAGCGCGACCACGGTGAGCACCAACCGGCGGCGCAGGGACCAACCGGCCAACCACCGCCCCCGGACCGCGCCGGACAGCCGGCGCAGCAGGGCGACCGGGTCACGGCGCGGGCTTGAGGACATAACCGGCGCCGCGCAAGGTGTGGATCATCGGTCGGCGTCCCACGTCGATCTTCTTACGCAGGTACGAGATGTACAGCTCGACCACATTGGCCTGCCCGCCGAAGTCGTAGTTCCAGACCCGGTCGAGGATCTGCGCCTTGCTCAGCACCCGGCGCGGGTTGCGCATCAGGTAGCGCAGCAGCTCGAACTCGGTGGCGGTCAGGGTGATCAGGTCGTCGCCCCGGCGTACCTCGTGGCTGTCCTCGTCGAGGGTGAGGTCGCCGACGGTGAGCACGGCCTCCTCCCGGGCGGTCACCGCGAAGCCGGTACGTCGCAGCAGGGCGCGCAACCGGGCGATGACCTCCTCCAGGCTGAACGGCTTGGTGACGTAGTCGTCGCCGCCGACGGTCAGTCCGGCGATCCGTTCCTCGACCGCGTCACGGGCGGTCAGGAACAGCACCGGCACGGTCGGGGTCTGCTCGCGCAGCCGGCGCAGCACCTGGAAGCCGTCCAGGTCGGGCAGCATCACGTCGAGCACCACCGCGTCGGGTTGGAACTGCCGGGCCGCGCTGAGCGCCGCCATTCCGTTGCCCGCGCTGCGCACCTGCCAGCCCTCGTAGCGCAGTGCCATCGAGAGCAGGTCGGTCAGGGTGGGTTCGTCGTCGACCACCAGCACCCGGACGGGCTCGCCGTCGGGACGGCGAAGCTCGATCCGGTTCGGTACGGTCTGCCCGTCGGTCACCATGCCCCCATCGTGGGACCGGTTGCTGGTCCTGACCTATGCGCATCCTGTGTGCCGGCTGTGCGCGTGCGGCGGCCCCGCTCGACCGTACCGGGCCGGACGGGGTCGGGTGGGCCGATCGTGCTTCTGTGGGCCGCTACTGGCCCGCGCCGAGCGGGTAGGTGTGCACGAAGGACATCGTCCAGACCCCGTCGGCGGTCGCCGGGTCCCGCTGGTAGAGGTGGTCGGGGCCGCCTCCACCGGGGGCCGGCGGGGTGTCCGGGTGGCGCAGCACCCAACGCACCGGCGGTGCGCCCGCCGGGTCGGCTGGCAACGCCCTGACCAGGTCGTGTGCCGGCCCACCGAGGAAGCGTACGGTCACCTCGCCCATCGACCCTCCCGGTGGTGGGCCGACGGTACGCCGGCCACCCCGGCAAGCTACCGCACGCCCGGCCGGGCCGGGGGCACACGACGGACGCCGTACGACGGAGGGCACACGACGCAGGCCGCACGGATCGGCCGGCACCTGGCGGTTCCGGGGTCCACCGGGGCGGGCGGACGGTTTGCCCTGCGCAGCGGCCGGGTACCGGCTCGGCAGCGCCATCGCCATCCCGGCGACGCGGTCGGCATGGACAGGAGCGGGTCGATGAGGACGCTCGCCGGGCGGTACCAGCTCGAACAGCGCATCGGCATGGGTGGGATGTCGGAGGTCTGGCGGGCGCACGACGTCGTGCTGGACCGGCCGGTCGCGGTCAAGCTGATGTCCCCCGCCCACCGGGGTGAGGAGGCCTCCGTCGAGCGGATCAGGACCGAGGCCCGCTCCGCCGCCCGGCTGGTGCATCCCAACGTCGCCAGCGTCCACGACTTCGGCACCTCCACGACGCTGCCGGGCCGGGAGATGCCGTACATCGTGATGGAGCTGGTGGAGGGGGAGACCCTCGCCGCGCACCTGCGGGCCGGGCCGTTGGACTGGCGCATCGCCGTGCGGGTCTGCGCCGAGGTGGCCGCCGGGCTCGCCGCGGCGCACGCCCACGGCATCGTGCACCGCGACGTCAAACCGGCCAACGTCATGCTCACCCCGTCGGGGGCGAAGGTGCTCGACTTCGGCATCGCCACCCCGGCGGGGGCCCCCGACCGCAGCCCGGACGGCATGGTGGTGGGCACCCCGGCTTACCTGGCCCCGGAGCAGTTCGACAGGCAGCCGGCCACCCCCGCCGCCGACATGTACGCCGTGGGGGTCCTGCTCTACTACAGCCTCACCGGCCGGTTGCCGTACGCGGCGGGGACCACCGCCACCCAACTGGTCGGGGCCCGGTGGAAGATCACGGCGGAACCGTTGCCACCGATCGCGGGGTTGCCACCCGAGGTGGTGGACCTGTGCCGGCGCTGCCTCGACGACGACCCCCGGCAGCGGCCCAGCAGTCTGGTGGCGGCGCTGGAGCTGGCGGAGGTGGTCGACGCCCGGGTCTACGTACCGATGCTGGCACCGGTGCCCCGGCCCCGGACGGCGTCGATGTCGCCCTGGACCGAGCGGGCGGCGGCGGAGGCGACCGAGGCGGTGGCGTTGCACGACTGGTCGCGTACCGGATCGGTCTGATCCCGGTTCCGCCGGCCGCGCGGCACGGCGTTTCACCCGTTCGTGGCCGGGAATCCGGCCGACGAGTGAGGGAGGAACGCGATGCCGGATCCGAGTTCCTGGCTGCACGAGGCCAGCGCGACCGCCACGGGCGGGCACGTACGCACCGACGACGGTGGGCTCTCCACCGCGCTGGCGTCGCCGCTCGCGCCGCACTGCACGGGGTTGACCCCGGAGCAGCTGCTCGCCGCCGCCTTCGCCTCCTGCCTGCACCACGCGGCGGTCGAGGCGGCCGGGGAGATCACCGACGAGGCGCACACGGTGCAGGTGACCGCCGAGGCGAAGCTGGGACGCGACGACGACGGCCGGTACCGGGCCGACGTGCACGCCAGCATCTCGTCGGTGGGGTTGAGCCGCGACCAGTTGGCCGAGCTGGTCGCGTACGCCGACCGGCTCTGGCCGTTCTCCAGCGACGACAGCAGCCGGCACCGGTTGACGGTGAGCGCGGCCGACAACGGCCGGCACTGAGCCACATCGTTCGTCCGGTGGAGGCGGCGGTCGGTGGTACGAACACCATCGCCCCCCCCCGGACGAACGATGCCCACTGATCGATCAGCAGCGATGAACTTCTGTCCGCTATCGCATAGGAATTAATGCTATAAGCGACAGAAGCGGCCTGAGGCTTACGCGGCTCCCATGGCGATATGCGGAGAAGATCCGGGCGGAAAGTGACCCGGTGTGGCGCAGGCCACCCGGCACGGCGGTGGTCCGCGGCCGAAACCTCTCTAGCCTCGGCGGGTGCACCCCGACGACACCGATGAGCAGCGACCGGCCCGACAGCACGCGGCTGACCCTTCGACCGGGGCCACCTCGGACGAACGGAGGATCGGCCGGCACCGCGCACCGGAGCCGCCCCGGCGGGGCGTACGCACCCCGTCGGTACCCGCCCGGATCGCCCTCGCCGGCGGCGTCACCTGCTGTCTGGGGCTCATCGCGTTCGCCGGCACGCACCACGTCGACCGGCAGCGGCCCCGGCCGGTGCAGGAGGTGCTGGCCGACCGGGCCGCCGACGAACAGCGGGCCTCCCGCGCCCGGGACCGGGCCGCCTCACCCCCGGCCGACCCGGCGTCGGCGAGCCCGCACCCACCGGCCGCCCGCAGCGCCTCACCGACACCGACGAAGCCGGGCCGGCCCCGCCCGGTCGCCGGCCTCACCCCGCTCCAGATGGACAACGCCAAGAAGATCGTCGACGCCGGTGTCGACCTGGGCGTGCCCCGACGCGGCATGGTGGTCGCCGTCGCCACCGCCATGCAGGAGAGCGACCTGCACAACCTCGCCAGCGACGTGCTGCCCGAGTCGTACGACCACCCGCACCAGGGCAGCGGTTCCGACCACGACTCGGTCGGCCTGTTCCAGCAACGCCCGAGCAGCGGCTGGGGCACCGTCGCCCAGCTGATGCGCCCCGACTATGCGGCACGGGCCTTCTATGCGGCGCTGGCCAAGATCCCCGGCTGGCGGGACCTCAGCGTCACCGCCGCCGCGCAGGCCGTGCAGATCTCCGCCTACCCCCACGCCTACGCACGGCACGAGCAGAGGGCCACCACCGTGGTGGCGGCGCTGACCTGAGGCCCGACGACCCCGGCCCGTCACCGCAGCGGTGGCGGCACCGACCGCTGAGGCCCGACGGCCCCGGGCGACCGCCGCAGGTGGCGGCATCGACCGCTGAGGCCCGACGGCCCCGGGCGGGTCGCCGGCAGCGGGTGCGGCCCGGTCAGGCCACCCAGGTCCCCGGCTCCGGCTGGTCGGCCGGCACCTCGTCGACGCCGGTGGCCACCCGGGTCGCCGGCACACCCCCGGCGGCGGCGGTCGGGGTGTCGACCGGCACCGTCTCGACGGCCACCCCGGTCAGGAGCTGATCCGCCCGGGCGGCCCGGTGCCGCCGTTCGTGCAGCGACGCCTCGAACTCCCGCCGGGCCTGCACCGCCTCGGCGTACACCCGCTCCCGCAGTTGCCGGGCCTCCTCCCGGGCGGCGTCCAGTTCGTCGCGGGCCCGGGCCAGCAGCTCGGCCGCCGGCTCCGCCGGGCGGACCGCCCGGCCGGCGTCGGCCCGCCGCCGGTCGACCATCGCCAGGAGCAGGGTGGTCTCCTGGCGGATCTGATCCCAGTCCCGCCCCGCGCCGCCGATCACCTCCGCCCGCGCGGCGAGTCGGGTCAACCGGACTCCGAGCTCGTCCAGGAAGGAATCGGCCTGTTGCCGGTCGGAACCGGACCGCACGACGGAGAACCTCATCACGTGTCGCCCCCAGGAAGCTGATACGTCTGTCCCAGCTCGATCCTGGCGGCAGCCGGCCGACACGGGGGCGGTTCGGGAAAAATGTTCAGCAATTGCGGGGCCGGCGGCCGACCGGGCCCCGGCGCGGGGGACGCGCCGGGGCGAACCGTGCGGTCAGGAACGCTTCGGCAGCACCACGACCCGGCCGAAGAACTCGTCGATCCGGCGCACCACGTCGTTGAAGTCGTCCAGGTCGATCGGCTTGGTGACGTAGGCGTTGGCCTGCAGGCTGTAGCTGCCCACGATGTCGGTGTCCGCGTTCGAGGTGGTCAGCACCACGATCGGGATCGTCCGCAGGTCGTCGTCCTGCTTGACCTCGCCGAGCACCTGACGCCCGTCCATCCGGGGCATGTTCAGGTCGAGCAGGATCACGTCGGGGCGGCGGGCGTCGACGTGCCGGCCCTCCCGACGCAGGAACTCCATCGCCTCCTGGCCGTCACCGACCACGTCGATGACCTTGGCGATCTCGGAGTCCGCCAGGGCTTCCTCGATCATCAGCACGTCACCCGGGTCGTCGTCGACCACCAGGATGCGGACGGGGTTCGTGGCGCCTCGGTCCATGGGTCCAACCTGTCTGTCTCGGCGATCGGGGACGACGGTCTCGGTACCCCGTCGGCGGGAGAACCGAACGCGGTCATCCGCGAGGTGGGAAACCGGTCGGTCATCCGCTGGCGGGGAAATTTAGCCCATCACCGGGCGGACGGCGACCGCGGGTCGGCGGTGTCCGGCTGGTAACGCAGCACCTCGGCCAGCCCGGTGATCTGGAGAACCCGATCCACCCGGCCGGTCGCCCCGGACAGCCGCAACCACCCGCCCCGGGCGGCCGTCAGGTTGTCACCGCGCACGAAGGCCGCGATGCCGGTGGAATCACAGAAGGTCAACGCGCCGAGGTCGAGCAGCAGGTGCCGCTCGCCGTCGGCCACCAGCCGGTCGATCTCGGCGTTGAGCGCCCCGGCCGCACCGAGATCCAACTCGCCCGCGAGCCGCAGGCACACGCCGCCACCATCGCGCTCGTCGTGCGTGACGGTGAAGGTCAACGTCGTCCCTCTCGCTTCCACCGCAGGAAGACCCTTGCAGTGCAGCAAGTATACGCAGCGCTCCCCGGGCGCCCCGCAACGCCGCGTCAGTGCCGGACGACCCCGGACGCGACGGTCGCCGCCACACCCAGCGCCACGAACCGTCCCGCCCGGGGGAAGTCACGCAGGGCGTGCCCGTAGTGGCCCAGGGTCGACGCGACCGCCGCGGTCGGTACCCCCCGACTGGCCAGGATCGTCGCCAGCCAGGACACGAAGTCGGTGAACAGCTCCGGGTCGTCGACGTAGACGGCGGCGGCCAGCGAATCCACGATGTAGCCCAGATCACCGATCGTCGCATCCCACTGCGTCGAGGTGTACTCCCCGACCGACGGCACCCGGACCCGCAGGTCCGCCACCGCCGAGTCGATCAGCTCGCCACGCCGTTTCACCAGGCCCGCGTACTCGTGGTCGGCGAGGTGGGACAGATCCGCGGGTGGCACCCGACGCAACCGCCGCTCGTCGGCGACCAGGTCGGCCGCGCCCGGGGCGTCCGCCGCCCAGGCGACCCCGAGCCGCCGGGCCCACCGGCCGTCCACACCGAACCCGCGCCCGCCGACCACCACCGGCACGTCCGAGCGCCGGCACGCCTCGATCATCCGGTGCGCGTACGGCAGCCGCATGGGCAGGGCACAGGCCAACGCGACCGCGTGCGCGTCGTGCCGGTGCAGGTAGGACACCAGGTGCGCAGCCGGCACACTGGCCCCCAGGAACGTCACCTGCCAGCCGCGCAGTCGCAGCACCTCCGCGACCAGCCGGGGCGGCAGGGCGTGCCACTCACCATCCATGCAGGCCACCACGATCCGCCCCCGGGTGGGACGCGGATCGGCGTACCCGGCGATCGCCGCCACCACCCGCTCGCTGATGTGGGTCGCCGCGTGTTCCTGCGCCACACTCCACTCGTTGCGGGCCCACCGCTCACCCACCTCGACCTGGGCCGGTGCGACCAGGTCGAGCAGCACCCGCTCCGCAGGGACACCGGCGTCGAGCAACCCGGTGGCGACCTCGATCGCGCCGTACTCGTCCGCCTCCTCCAGACAGGCGAGGAAGTCGGCGAAGGCGTGCGCCGGATCGACCGGGGCGGTCGGGACGGTCACGATCGGGGGTTCCTCTCGGCCGTGCCCGGGACAGCCGGGACGGAGTGCAGGTGCCGTCGGGGACGACCGCCCGGCCCGGTCGCCCGCAGGGCCAGCACCGCGATGTCGTCGTGGTCACCGTGCCCCAGCCAGTCGCAGGTGACCTGCTCGACCCGCTCGGCGAGCGCCGGGGCGGGCATCCGGTGGCAGGCGGTCACCGCATGGACCAACCGGTCCTGGCCGAACTGCTCGTCACCACGTCGACCGCCCCGGGCCTCGGTCACCCCGTCGCTGTAGAGCAGACAGGTCTCCCCCACGGCCAGGCGTACGGTGACCTCACCGACGCGGGGGTCGGGGACCACGCCGATCAGCATGCCGCGCAGCGGCACCGTCTCGACCTCGCCGGAGTTGCGCAGCACCAGCGGCGGCAGGTGCCCGCCACCGGCCATCGTCAGCGACAGGCCGCCGTCGCGGTGCGGGCGTACCGTGCCGAGCACCAGGGTGGCGAAGCGGCCCTGACCGTGCGCCTGGGTGGTCTCCAGCAGGGCGTCGTTGAGCAGCTTCACCAGCCGGCCGGGGTGCGACTCGACACGATGCAGCGCCTGGAGACACTGACGCAACTGGCCGGTGAAGACCGCGGCCTCCACCCCCTTGCCCGAGACGTCGCCGAGGAAGAACACCGCGCCACCGTCGGCCAGCCGGTGCGCGCCGTAGAAGTCGCCACCGATGCGCAGGCTCGCCTGCGCCGGCCGGTAGGCCGTCCCCCACTGCACGCCGGCCACCTCGGGCGGCTCCACCGGCACCAGACTGGCCTGGAGGGTGTCGGCCACCTCGGCCTGGTTGCGGTAGAGGACCGCGGTGGTGAGCGCGGCGCCGGCCCGGGCGGCGAAGGCCCGGACGAGATCCAGGTCGGCCTCGTCGTACCAGCGGGTGCGGCGGGCCACCAGCAGCACCCCGGCCGGGGCGTCCCGGCCGGGCAGCGAGACCATCCGGGCGGTCACCTCCGACGTGGTCAGCCCCGGCAGCCAACCGGCCTCGACCGCCTGCTCGACGAGCCAGTCCACGGCATGCGGCTCGACACCGGACAGCCCTTCGGCGATCGCCGGGGGCAGTGCGGCGGCGGGCAGCACGCCGCTGTCCACCGTGGGGGACTCGTGGTCGGCCCGGGTCGCCCGCCACCACCGGGCCCGCCCGGACCGGGGCGCCAGCACCAGCACCGCCACCTCGGCCAGGGTGGGTACGGTCAGCCGGATGACGGCGGCGGCGGCCCGGTCGGGGTGCAGCGGGTTACCGAGCTTCTCCCCCACGACGGCGAGGAAGGCGGACCGGGCCCGCTCGGCGAGCAGCGCGTCCGCCCGGGAGACGCTGTCGGTGACGTCCTCGACATACAGACAGCTGCGGGACCCGGACAGCGCCACCCGGCGGATCCGCAGCCGCCGGCCGTGATGGCCGAACCCGTCGGGGTCGGTGACCCCGGTCAGCACGGCGAGCCCGGCGGCGGCCAGGCCACGACCGGGCGTCACCTCGGGCAGCAACCGCTCGGCGACGGGGCTGACGTGCCTCACCACGCCGTCGGAGTCACAGATGATCAGGCCCTCACGGAAGTGCTCGACGACCTCGGACCAGGCGGGCTCGGACCGGGCAGGCTCGGGGCTGGCGGGCCCGGGGCTGGCGGGCCCGGGGCTGGTGCCGTCCGGTGCCAGCGGGGGCAGCACGGCGGGGGCGCCGACGGACCGGGCCGGAGCCCGTCCGGCACTCGGCGTGGAGATCCGTCCGTCGCCCGGGTCGAAACCCCTGACGTCGGCAGCAACCACCAGCTGAGCCCCACTCCCCTTGTCACCGTCCGCCTGTCACCGTTCGCCGGCCGCGGAGGTCGTCCGTATGCGCCAATCTGTTCCGCTCAGCCTACGCCGCACGGCGGGTTCCGCCACCGCACGGCACCCGGCGGCCCGGATACGCGCTCCTGCGGACCCGCCGGGAGATTGTTACGATCCGGCTGATCCAGCCCGACCGTCGGCCCTGCGGAAAGGCGCGCTGTGGCATCCCCTGGCAGGACTTTCGAAGCTGCCCCACTGACCATGTCGGTGGACGTTTCCGACCCCCGGTCACCGGTCATCGCGGTCGGGGGTGAGCTGGCCTACACCACCTCCGCGCCGTTGCGCGCCGAGATCGACCGGTTGCTCACGGGCCGGCCTCCGGTGATCGTCATCGACTTCGCCGGCCTGACCTTCATCGACAGCACCGGGTTGTCGGTCATCGTGCACGCCTGGCGCGAGGGCCAGCGGGCCGGGACGCTGATCCGCCTGCGAGCCACGCCCCGGTTCCTGGGGACCATCCTGGACATGACGGGGGTCACCGGGCTACTGGCCCGTCAGGCGCCGGAGCAGTCCGCCGTCGCCGCGCCGAAGCCACCCGCCGCCACCGCCTGAACCCCCGGCGACCCGCGCCCCGGCCCGGGTGGGTCCCGCGAACCCCCGACGTTTCCCGGTCCGGGGTTGCTGGGAACATGAGGGCATGCGCCCGCAGCTGTTGTCCATCGAGGTGACCCGGCCCGACGCCGGCCACGCCCGGCTGCGGTTGACCGGTGACCTCGACTTCGACACCGCTCCGGAGCTGCTCGACGCGGCGGCCCGGGTCCGCGCGGACGGCTGCCACGAGCTGACGGTCGACCTCGGCGGGGTCGGCCTGTGCGACTCGTCGGGCCTGAGCGCCTTCCTGGTGCTCAGCCGGGGCGGCGTCGGGCCGCTGCGGCTGACCGGGGTGGGTGACCGGCTCCAGCAGTTGCTCGACCGCACCGGCCTGACCGAGCTGCTCGCCGTGGAGCGACCGACGGCAGGTGCCGCCGACGACGTCCGCGAGGTGGGCTGAGCCACCCGGCTGCCGGGGTGGCCCCCGACCCTGGGACCAGGGGCCGGGGGCCGGGAGGGGGTCGGGCGGGTCAGCTGCGCCCCGGTCCTGTTCGTGCCGGGACCGGCGGCGGGCGGCCCGGTCGACCCCGTCGGCGTACGTGCGGCGGTCATCCGGCGACGGCGGGCTCCTGCGTCACGACGGCGGGTTGCCGGCGGGGACCGGTCGACCGGACCTCGACGGGGGAGGGTCGTTCGACGTCCTCCGGAGGACCGGAATCGGGCAGCTGGAACAGGTAACGGACGAATCCCCCACCCGACTCGTTCTCCTCCGCTCCCGGCCACTGCCCGGCGCAGTCCACACCGACGACCTCACGACCGGAACCGTCGGCCTCCTCCACCAGCGCCCAGAGGCTCACCGGGTAGCACCGTGTCGCCTCGGGGCCGATCCGCCACCGCGAGTACCAGCCGGGACGAGCCGGAACAATCTCCACGATCCTCTTCATGACGACCTTCCCTTCCGCGTGCCTCGGAAGACCTCCGGTCGCCTCGATGGTCTGCCCCGGACGGGTGAGCGCCCCTCACCCCCGGCGAGTGAAGCCGCCGCCCGCCGGGGTCCGGCAGAACGGTTTCCGGGCGCCGACCGGGGGTAGCCGCGCCGGATGGGGACCACCGACGATCGTCGTACCGCCCGCCGGGCGCTGATCGTGATCGGTCTGGTGTTGGCGGTCGTCATCGGGCTCGGCCTGCTCTGGTCCACCCGTCGGGTGCTGATCTGGATCCTGCTCGCGGCGTTCCTCGCGACGGCCCTCAAACCCCTGGTGGACCGGGTGGAGCGCCGGCTGGTGCGGCACCGGGCCACGGCCACCCTGCTGGTCTTCCTGGCCGTGTTCGGGCTGCTGGCGGCGGTGGGCGCGGTGATCCTGGTGCCGCTGCTGGACGAGCTGGGCCGGTTCGCCGACCGGGCCCCCGAACTGCTGCGGCAGGCCCGCGCCGGGCAGGGACCGCTGGGCGGCCTGCTCGACCGGACCGGCCTGCTGGACTACGCCCGTCGCCACGGCGACCAGGTCCAGCGGTACGGCGGTGAGCTGCGCCAGCCGGCGGTGGAACTGTTCCGGGGCGTCCTGCGGACCCTCGCCGGCCTGGTCACCGTCGTCGTGCTGGCCTACCTCATGGTCCTGGAGGCGCCCTGGATCATCCGGACCATGCTCGGGGCGGTCGGTGCCGGCACGGGGGTGCGGTTGCGGCGGATCGGGCGGGGCACCTCGCGGGTCATCACCGGCTATCTCAGCGGCAACCTGCTGATCAGCGTGATCTGCGGACTGGGGACGTACGTCGTGCTGGTGCTGGTGGGGGTGCCGTTCGCGGCGGTGATCGCGCTACTGGTGGGGATCGCCGACCTGGTTCCGCTGGTCGGCGCGACGCTCGGGGCGGTCGTCGCGTCCGGGGCCGGCTTCCTGCGCTCCCCCACCGCCGGGCTGGTGGTGCTGGTCTTCTTCGTCGTCTACCAGCAGGTGGAGAACCATCTGCTGCAACCGCTGATCATGTCCCGGGCGGTCCGGCTGAACCCGCTCACCGTGCTGGTCAGCGTGCTCGTCGCGGCCGAGTTGGCCGGGCTGGTCGGGGCGCTGTTGGCCATCCCGGCGGCCGGGGTCGTCCAGGTGCTGCTGCGCGAGTTCGGGCCCGCCGGCCGCCGCAGGGGTGACGATGTCGGCGGGTCCGACGCGGCCCGGTCCGGCCGCCGGGGGTGAGCCGGCGGCCGGACCGATCAGCTTCGGTCAGCGGGTGCGCGCCGGCACCTCGGGCGAGGAACTCTCCAACGGCACGGCGTTGGCCGGGACCAGGCCGAGCTGCGTTGCCGGGCGGGTCAGCGCGGCGTCGAGCACCCAGTCGGCGCTCACCCGCGCCCGGTTGCCGGGCATCGCCAGCAGGTGGTAGCCCCGGGTGACCGCCTTGGCGGGCAACCCGGACAGCGACAGTTTCAGCGGGTTGGCCGCCGCGTCCTTCCCACCGAGGTCGACCACCCAACCCAGGTCGTGGTGCTTGTACGGGTGACGCCGGCCCTGGCCGTAGGAGGCGGCGATGTTGCGCGCCACGAGCTTGCCCTGCCGCTGCGCGTGCTGGGCGGTCATCGTGCAGACCTGGCCGGGGCGGGTCAGGTCCGGCACGGCGGCGGCGTCGCCGCAGGCGTACACCTCGGGGAAACCGGGGACGTTGAGGTACTCGTCGACCACCAACCGGCCCTTCTCGGTCCGCAGCCCCAACTCGGCCACGAACGGGTCGGGACGGACCCCGACGCACCAGGCCAGCGTGCAGGTCGGGACGTACTCGCCGTCGGTGAGGTGTACCCCGTCGGCGGTGGCCTCGGCGACCGAGGTGCCCATCCGGACGTCGACACCCCGACGACGCAGCACCCGGTCGGCGGTGCGCGACATCCGCTCGTCCAGCTCCGGCAGGACCCGGGGGGCGACGTCCAGCAGCATCCACCGGGGCCGGACCGTCAACCGGGGGCGTTGCGCGTGCAACGCGTCGGTGAAGAGCTGCCCGTGCGCGGCGACCTCGGTGCCGGTGTAGCCCGCGCCCACCACCACGAAGGTGGCGCGGGCCTGCTGCTCGGCCGGGTCCTGCGCCTGCTCGGCCAGCTCGATCTGCCGGACCACGTGGTCGTGCAGGTAGACCGCCTCGGGCAGGCCCCGGAAGCCGTGGGCGTACTCGGTCACCCCGGGGATGGGCAGCAGCTTGTTGACGCTGCCGACGCAGAGCACCAGCCGGTCGTAGGCCAGTTGGCCCCGCTCCCCCTCCGGGTTGGTGAAACCCACCCAGCGGTTGGCCAGGTCGACCCGGTCGGCCTCGCCGACGACGACCCGCACCCCGGGCAGGGTGCCGGTCAACGGGACCGAGATCCGGGTCGGCTCGACCACCCCGGCGGCCACCTCGGGCAGCAACGGCAGATAGAGGAAGTAGTCGGTCGAGTTCAGCAGTACGACCTCGGCCCGTCCACCGGCCAACCGCCGCAACGTCTTCGCCGCGTGGTAACCGGCGAAACCGGCGCCCACGATCACCACACGAGGTTTCGTCATGCCCGCTCCCTTCCCGGCGGTCAGCACGACAAACGTGTCGGATCGCCCCGGCACCGTCGCGCCGGAGCGGGGCGGAGCGGGGCGGAGCGGAGCGGGGCGGAGCGGGGCGGAGCGGGGCGGGGCGGAGCGGGGCGGGGCGGAGCGGCCGGGGCGGGGCGGCCGGTGACCCGGAGTCACCGTTCCCGCCGCCGCGCGAAGGCGCGTGCGGTGCACGAGGGCGTTCCGGCCCGCCTGATACATCAGTGACGGGGTCCCGACTGTAGTCACACCGCGTAGACGACACCGTTGCTTTCGGCGCGCCTTCCGCTCACGCTGAGTTCCTGTTCGACCACCACCAATCGGAGGGACAGATGAGAGTTCGCCGTGTCGTCGCCGTCGCACTGGCCGCCCTGCTGGCGGCCGTGGGGCTCGCGCCGACCGCACCCGCCGCGGCGGCCACCGCGGACCGGTGGGGTTTCGCCTACGTCGACAACCCCACCGTCACCAGCTGGACCGTGCTGGACACCACCCGGCAGTGGGGCACCTGGAAGACCGCCTTCCCGGCCGCCTGGGCCACCGGCATCAAGCTCGCCCCGGGCCGGTTCCAGGTGCGCTTCCCGCAGATCGGCGCCGGTGCGCGCGGGGTGCCGCACGTGACCCCGGTGGACCGGGCCGGGCACTACTGCACCGTGGTGCGCTGGTTCCAGTCGGGCACCGACGAGATCGTCGACGTGCAGTGCTTCGCCCCCGGCGGCACCCGCGACGACAGCCGGTTCACCGTGCTGTGGACCGCCAGCTCCGGGGTGCTGCCGGCCGGCACCGCACACGCCTACGTCCAGGGCGGGGTCAGCGGCCTGGTCCAGTCGTACGTGTCCACCGGGGCCCCCGCCGCGCTGGCCCCGCTGGGGGTCGGGCAGTGGTCGGTGCGGCTGCCCGGGGTCGGACTGGCCGGGGTGCTGGCCGGCAACGTGCAGGCCACCGCGATCCAGCCGAACGCCGGTCCGCGCCGGTGCACCGTGGCCCGGTGGGGCGCCTCCGGCACCGACGTGCTGGTCTACGTGTTCTGCTTCGACCAGGCCGGTGCGCCGGTGAACACCGACTTCACCCTCTCCTACCACCGGGGCCGGTCGGTGATCGGGTCGCTGGCCCCGCCGAAGTTCTTCGGTCACCTGGCCAGCGCGGCGGGCGGCCCCACCAACGACAACTCCCAGCTCGGGGTGGGCGTCAACACCATCGCGCCGCTCGCACCGGCCGGCCGCTACCTGGTCACCTTCAAGCAGCTCGGCCAGAAGGAGACGCACGCCCAGGTCACCGCGCAGGGCACCGGGCCCAACTACTGCAACCTGACCCAGCCGTGGTCGTACGCGGTGGACGCCCCGGTGGACGTGATCTGTTTCGACAACACCGGCACGCCCGCGCCGTACCAGGTGCTGGTCGCCTTCACCTCCCGGATCTGAGTCGGACGTCGATGCCCGCCGGTGCACCGCACGGGCGGGCATCGACCCGGGCGACGCCGCCGTACCGCCAGCACCCGCCCGGCCGGCACGTGCCGGGGCCGTCGCCGCCCGGCCCAACCCGTGGACCGGGTGCCGTACGTCGTCTCCGCTTCCCGGCCGGTTCGGCTAGCGTTGTCGGACCGTCGCCCCGGCGGCCGAGCCACGAGCAGCACGAAGGTGAGCCGATGGGACCGAAGGCGAGCATCCGGGACGTCGCCGCCGCGGCGGGCGTCTCGGTGACCACCGTGTCCCACGTGTTGAACAACAAGTCCGGCACCCGGGTCAGCGCACAGACCCGGGAACGGGTCGAGGCGGTGGCCCGGCAACTCGGTTACGCGGCGAACGGGCTGGCCCGGGGGCTACGGCTGCAACGGTCGTACGCGCTGGGGCTGCTCGGCGACGTCATCTCCGCCACCGGGCAGGCCGGGCGGCTCATCCTCGGCGCGCAGGAGACCGCATCGGCACGCGGGTGGGTGCTGCTGCTCACCACCGGACGCGACCTCGAGGCCGAACGGCGGGAGATCCGGGCGCTGTCGCGGCACCGGGTCGACGGCGTGCTCTACGCGACCACGGACCACCGGGTGGTGCGGGTCCCCGACGAGCTGCGCCCGATGCCGGTGGTGCTGCTCAACGCCCGCAGCGACGACGCCACACTCCCCTCGGTGGTGCCGGACGAACGCGGTGGCGCCGCCGCGGCGGTGCGGGAACTGCTCGCCCACGGGCACCGCCGGATCGGTTTCGTCACCACCGTCGACGACGTTCCCGCCGCGCGGGGCCGGCTGCTCGGCTACCGCGAGGCGCTGTGGGCCGCCGGGGTCCCGTACCGGCCGGAGCTGGTACGTGCCGACGTCGGCGACCCGGCCGGCGGGCACCGGGCCGCCCGCGTCCTGCTCGACGCGGCCGACCGGCCGACGGCGCTGTTCTGTTTCACCGACCGGATGGCGATGGGCGTCTACCGGGCCGCCGCCGAACTCGGCCTGCGGGTGCCGCAGGAGCTGTCGGTGGTCGGCTCCGACAACCAGGAGGTCATCGCGGACGGGTTGTTCCCCGCGCTGACCACCGTGGCGTTGCCGCATCACGGGATGGGCGCGTGGGCGGTCGAGACGATGGTGGAGCTGCTCGACCGGCCGAAGGGGGCCCGCCGCCGGGTGGCCCGGCACGTCGCCATGCCCTGCCCGCTGGTCCGCCGGGCGTCGGTCGCCGCCGCACCGCACTGACCGGCGGAACCCGCGGGGTGCCGACCGCGGGCCCGGACCACCCGGGTCCGGGCCGTCCGGCCGCACCCCGCGACGGCGGCGGGGACGAAGGCAGGTGGCTGGTCAGAGTGGCCGGGGGAACGGTTCGGCGGTCGGCATCGGCACCTGCAGGTAGGTCGCGCCGCGCAGGTCCAGCCAGGCCCGGTCGGGGGCCCGGACCAGCCGCAGCATCACCTCGGCGCAGGAGGGACAACGACCCACCAGCCCCGGGGCGTGGGCCCAGACGCGCAGTCCGGCCATCGGGCCGACCATGCCACAGGACGCGCACCGCCCGGTCGCCGCGCTCAGGTCCACCGCGAGCAGCTCGCGCAACGGCCCGTCGAGCATGTTGCCGTCCAGGTAGGACATCTCGGTCATCGGTTCTCCTCACCGGTCAGCCGGTCGGCCCGAACCGTTCGGTCCGGACCCGCCGGGTCGGGTGGCCCAGCCCCACCAACAGGTCCGCGACGGTCTCCACGAAACCGGTCGGGCCGCAGACGTAACAGAGCGGTTCCAGGTCCGCCGGCCAGCCGTGGGTGTTCACGTCGGCCAGACCGATCCGGTGCGGCTCGCCCCGCCACCCGTCGGGGGCCTCGCGGGTGTAGACGTAGCTGACGTCCAGGCCGAAGTCGTCGCGGGCGCGGGTACGTAGTTCGTCGGCGTAGATGACGTCCGCCGGGGTGCGTACCGAGTAGATCAGCCGGAACGGCGCCCGGCTGCCGGCGGCCCGGCGGGCCCGCACCATCGCCATCAGGGGCACCACCCCGGAACCCCCGGCGACCAGCAGGACCGGCGCGGTCTGCTCGGACCGCCAGACGAACCAGCCGCCGACCGGGCCACGCACCTCCACCGGGTCCCCCTCGGCCCAGGCGTCGGTCAGGTACGGCGACACCTCGCCGTCGGGCACCCGCTGCACGGTCAACGCGATCCGGTCGCCGTCGGGCGGGCCGGCCAACGAATAGGAACGGGCCGCCTGGTAGCCGTCGGGGGCGGTGAGCCGGACGTCGACGTGCTGCCCCGGCAGGTGTCCCGGCCAGCCGGGCACCGACAGGACGAGGGTCTGCGCGGTGGGCGTCTCGATCCGGCGCTGCGCCAGCCGGGCCACCCGCCAGCCCAGCGGGGCGGCGACCCGGCCACCCGGGGCGGCTGCGGTCACCTCAGTCACCCTGGTAGCGCTGCTCACGCCACGGGTCGCCGTAGTCGTGGTAGCCGGCCGTCTCCCAGAAACCGGGCTCGTCCTCCACGGTCAGCCGCAGGCCCCGCACCCACTTGGCCGACTTCCAGAAGTAGAGGTGCGGCACCAGCAGCCGGGCCGGGCCACCATGCTCGGCGGGCAGCGGTTCGCCGTCGTACCCGTGCACCACCCAGGCCTGACCGTCACGCAGGTCGTCCAGCGGCAGGTTGGTGGTGTATCCGCCGTACGAGTGGGCCTGGGCGTAGTCGGCGGCGGTGTCCACGCCGTCGAGCAGCACGTCCAGCGAGACGCCCTGCCAGCTGGTGCCGAACTTGGACCACCGGGTGACGCAGTGGATGTCCACCGTGGGGGTCTCCTGCGGCAGGGCCATCAGCTCCGCCCAGGACCAGCGGAACTCGTCGCCGGTCTCGGTGGCGAGGACGAACTCCCAACGGTCCAGCGGGACCCGGGGGGTCGGCCCGGCGGACAGCACCGGGAAGTCCTCGGTCAGGTACTGCCCCGGCGGCAGGGCCGGATCGGTCGTACGGCGTCGGCCCTGGAAGCCCGGTGACACGATTCCCACCCGTCAGTCGTACCACCCGGCGGGTGTGCGCGGGAGGGTTCCCGCCGACCGGCACGCCTTCGGCGGCGACCCGGTCGCGGGCCGCCGCCGGGCGCGTACCGTCAGTGTTTGTCGGTGACGACCTCGACCTCGCCGGGCTCCCGGTCACGGGTGGCCCGCAGGCTGGTGAGGGTGACCACGGCCAGGACGCCGATGATGACGCCGAGCGAGGCCAGGGTCGGGATCTCCGGCACGCCCGACCAGATCCCGTGGGCCCAGTGCAGGCCGAGCTTGACGCCGATGAAGGCCAGGATGATGGCCAGACCGTAGCTGAGGTGCACCAGGCGGCTCAGCGCGGCGTGCAGGACGAAGTAGAGCGCCCGCAACCCGAGCAGCGCGAACGCGTTGGTGGCGAAGACCAGGTAGGGGTCCTCGGTGATGCCGTAGACGGCGGGCACCGAGTCGACCGCGAAGACGATGTCGGTGGCGAGCACCGCGACCACCACCAGGGCGAACGGGGTGAGGGCCCGGCGACCCTGCTGCCGGATCGTCATCCGGGTGCCGTGGTACTCCTCGACGACCGGCATGAACCGGCGCAGCAGCCGCACCGACCGCATCTTGTTGATGTCGACTTCCTGCTCGTGCCCGGACAGGGCGTCGCGCAGCAGCTTGACCGCGGTGGCGATCAGGATGATGGCGAAGATCAGGAACGCGAAGTCGAGGGTCTGCAACGCCGCCGCGCCGAGGGCGATGAAGACCGCGCGCAGCACCAGCGCCCCGGCGATGCCGTAGAGCAGCACCCGTTGGGCGAGCACCGCGGGCACCGCGAAGGCGGCCAGCAGCAGCATGAACACGAAGAGGTTGTCGACCGACAGGGACTTCTCGACCAGGTAGCCGGTCAGGTACTCGATGCCCTGCTGGGAGCCGAAGCGGTACCAGACCCAACCGCCGAAGGCCAACGGCAACGCGATGTAGAAGGCCGACCAGCCCAGCGCCTCCCGGATCGACACCTCATGCGGGCGTCGGGTGACCAGGAAGTCGAGGACCAGCAGGGCGAGCACGCCGACGATGGTCACCGCCCACAGGGTGGGCGTGCCGACCGACGACAACCCACCGGCAGCAAAGTACGACAGATCGGTCATGGAGCCTCCTCGAACACCGTGCCATGTTCGAGGTCTCCTTCACCCACGTTCGCCGTGGGCAACCACCCGAGGCGCACCCGGGGCGCGCCGTACTGACCGGAATGGTTCGTGGGAAGTACTCCCCTCGTGCGGTCCAGGTTAGGCCAGGTCCGAGCGACTCGCCAAGTCAGGGCACACCACCGTCACAGCGTAGTTGCCCTGGTCAACGGCTGTGTGTGCCGGGGCGGCGGTCGGCCCGAGCCCGATCACCCGGTGGCACCGGGGGCCGACCGGTGGGGTCAGGCCCGGCGCAGGGCGGCCACCCCGGGGGTGAGCGCCGGTTCCACCAGTTCCCGGTAGTCGCGGGGGAACCGGGTCACCAGATCGTCGAACTCACCACCGCTGACCGCCTCGCGGACCGTGACGAAGACCGCCCGCACCACGTCCCGGGCGGCCGGTTCGTCCAGGTCGGCCCGCTGCGCCACCCGGGCGACGAACTCGGCCGCACCGAACCGCTCGGCCGCCTCGGTGCTCGGGCTGGGCCGCAGTGCCAGCCGCAGCGGCGCGGGCAACTGGGTGGCGAGGTCGAGCACCTCCCCACCGGTCAACCGCTCGGCGAGGGTGGCCAGGGTCGCGTGGACCAGCACCACGGCCCGCTCCGGGTCGGTGCGGACCCGACGGGCCACCTGGTCGACGAAGGTGTCGTAGTTCATGCGGGGCTCCCTTCGACATGAGGCCGGTCGGTTACCCGCCACGTCGACCCGGAAACGACCCGGTTCCCCGCCCCCGCCCGGGTCCGGTTCCGACGCCGGATCCCGCTCCGGGCCGTACCACCGGCAACGGTGCCACTTTTCCGCTTCGGGGCGCGTGACCGGCCGGCGGACGGGTAACCGCCGCCGATCGTGACCGGCACGAGGCGGCGAGGAGGCTCACCGGTGGCCAGTCGAACCGAGGTCCTGCGGTACCTGTCCCGGCTGAACTGCCCGGCGACGCGCGACGCCGTGGTCCGCCAGGCCGAGCGGGAGGGCGCACCACCGGAGGTGGTACGGGCGTTGCGCGCGCTGCCGCCGGTGGACTACGCCGACACCGCCGAGGTGGCCCGCTGCGCCGTGCTCGACCCGGTGCCGGAGGGCGACCCGGCCCGACGCGCGGAACAGGGCGACCGCCGGCGTCACCTGCGGGTCGCGCAACACCTGCGGAGCATCTGAGCCGCCGCCGCCGAAGGTGGTCTGCTGCCCGGCCGGCGAGACGGCGGGGCCGGGAGGCGGGAGGCGGGAGGCGGGAGGCGGGAGGCGGGAGGCGGGAGGCGGGAGGCGGGAGGGGTCCCCACACAGGCGGGCGCCCCGGGTCACGAACCGTGACCTGGGGCGCACGCGTGCCTGTTCACCGGCCAACCGCCGGGTGGCCACCCGAACCGGGTGGGCATCGCTGCCGCGATCATCATATGACACGCCATCACCCGTACGGCTGATTGTTGAAATAGTGTGGGCGAGCACACGGCCGGGGCGGCCGGTCACCCGTGCAGGTCCCCCCGCCGGTCCCGGGCCTTCAACCGGACAGTCGGCAGTTCCGGGGCGGGCAGCGGCGGGGCCGCGTCGTCGGCGACCCGCCCGAACCGGTCCCGGCCGGCCATCCAGTCGTCCCGGGCGGCGGCCACCTCCTCGTGCGAACGACCGACGAAGTTCCACCACATGACGAGCGGCTCGTCGAACGGCTCACCGCCGAGCAGCATCAGCCGGCTCCCCGGTTCGGCGGTCAACTCCAGCCGGTCGCGCCCCGCGCCGAGCAGGAGCAGCGCGCCGGGCTCCAGGGACAGGCCGTCGACCCGGGCCCGGCCGGACATCGCCAGCAGGGCGTACTCGAAGCCGGGTCGCAGGCGCAGCGTGGCCGGAGCCGGCCCGTGTGCCTGGAGCTGCGCACCGACCAGCGGCGTGTGCACCACCGCCGGGGACCGCTCGCCACCCAGCTCACCGACGAGCAGGGTGTGGTCCCAGTCGCCGGTGCGCCAGCGGGGCAGGTCGGCGTGGTGGGCGAAGTCGGCCGCACCGGCCCGCGCCGGGTCCGGCAGCGCCACCCACAGCTGCACACCGTGCATCAACGGCGGGTGGGAGGCCGGTGACCGCTCGGAGTGGGCGATGCCGTGCCCGGACGTCATCACGTTGAGCTGACCGGGCCGGATCGGCTGGACGTTGCCGAGGCTGTCGCGGTGCACGATCTCACCGTCGAGCAACCAGGTCACCGTCTGCAGGCCGGTGTGCGGGTGCGGGGGCACCTCCATGCCGGGCCGCTGCGCGACGTCGTCGGGGCCGAAGTGGTCCACGAAACACCACGCCCCGACCATCCGCCGGGCCCGCTGCGGCAGCAGCCGGCGCACCGTGGTGTAGCGACCCAGGGGCACGTCGTGGCCGGGCAGCAGCACGCTGCCCGGGTCCTCGTCGGCCACGCCGGGTGGTCGGGTCTGCGCCGGCAACGATTCGGTACGGTCCACCGTCCGACTCTATGCCGGCCCGCCCGCCCCGGCGCGGGGCCGGCCGGTTCAGTCCTCGACGACGGTGACCGTGTTGGCCCCGGCGACGAGGTCGAGGTAGAGCCGGTCGGGTGCCCGGTCCCAGTTCGGCGAGCCGACGGTCGCCCCCCGGGCCAGCCCGTCCCGCCGGTCGCCGTACCAGACGACGCTGCCGGCGCCGGAGCCCGCCCGGACCCGCACCGGGGGCCCGTCGGGCGCCCGGACCACGAACTGGTTGACACCGCCGGTCATCCGTACCGTGCGGGTGCCGGTCGTCGGGGGCAGCCGCAGGTCGACCCGGGCCGCGCCACCGATCAGCTCCAAACCCGACAGCCGCGCGTCGGAAAGGTCGAGGACGTGGTCGCTGACCCCGCCGATCAGCCGCAACCGCCAGGTCACCCGCGAGCTGAGGACCACGTCGACGACGCCCCGGCCGGGCCGGTCCCGGCGGGTCACCCGCAGCTGCACCCGGTCGCCGGAGACCTCGGGCCGGGGGGTCAGGCCGGCGTCGGCCGGGCTGCTGATCCGGTACAGGTCGGCACCGAGATCGTCGGTGCGCAGCCGGAACGAGGTCACCCCGTCCAGCAGCTCGAAGGTGGCCCGGCGCAGCTCACCCACGGGTGCGGTCGCGGTCCGCCCGGCGGCGGCCTCGGCGGCACCGGCACCACCCGGCTCGGCGGTCGCCGCCACCGGCGGCACCCCGTCGCGGCCACCGGAGATGACCATCCCCAGCCGGTCCGGGTTGGCCATGGTCACCACCACCGCGAGCGCGCCGAGCGCGACCACCAGCACCGCCGCGGCGGCCAGCAGCCGCGCCCCCCGGGGCCACGGCGACCGGTCCGCCCGGTCGTCGTCGGTCACCTCGACCGGCTCACCCGTCACCTCGATCACCGGCTCGAAGACCGGTTGCTGCTGCCCCGCCGTCGGACGGTGCTCCTGATCCGGCTCCGCCATCGTGCCTCCCCTGTCCCGGTCCCCGCACAGCAGTACGGACGCGCAGCCGCAACGGATCACCGCCGGTGGCGTCCGGTACCGCACGCCACCGGGGTCGGGCCGGGTCAGTCGGTGTCGCGTCCCCAGACGCCACCCCGGTAGACGGTCCCCCGGTAGGTCGTGTCCCCGCCCGGCTCCGCCGGCCCGGCGGCCGCGTCGCCGGGCGGGACGTCGTCGGCCGGGGCGTCGGCGCGGGCGGCGCGGGCCCGGCGGACCCGGTTGACCACGAACCAGCCGGCGGCGGCGACGCAGACCACGATGACGACCTTCTGGAACGAGCCGACGTACTCCTCGACGACACGCCAGTTGTCGCCGAGGAGGAAGCCGGCCATCACGAAGGTGGTGTTCCAGATCAGGCTGCCCAGCGTGGTGTAGAGCAGGAACGTCAGGATCGGCATCCGTTCCACCCCCGCCGGGATGGAGATGAGGCTACGGAAGATCGGGATCATCCGCCCGAAGAACACCGCCTTGACCCCGTGCTTGAGGAACCACGCCTCGGTGCGGTCCACGTCGCTCAGCTTCACCAGCGGCAGCCGGGCCGCGACGGCCCGCATCCGGTCGCGCCCCAGCGCCGCGCCGATGCCGTAGAGCACCCACGCGCCGACCACGGACCCGAGGGTGGTCCAGAGGATCGCCGAGACCAGGCTGATCCGCCCCTGGGCGGCGGCGAAACCGGCCAACGGCAGGATCACCTCGCTGGGGATCGGCGGGAACAGGTTCTCCAACGCCACCGCCAACCCCGCGCCGGGGCCGCCGAGCCGCTCCACCAGGCCGGTGACGAAACCCACCGGTCCCTCGGACGACGGCTCGGCGGTGGACACGACCGTACGGGGGTTGAGCGCCAGGGAGCGTGGGATCATCCGACAAAGTTACGAGCCGGTCGACGAATCGACCACGCGGACCGGTCACGCCTGACCGTATACGGTGGGCCGGTGGGCGGACGACTGACTCAGGTATGGCGGTATCCGGTCAAGTCGATGCTGGGCGAACCGCTGCACAGCGCCATGGTGGACGGTCGGGGGCTGGCCGGGGACCGCCGGCTCGCCGTGCTGGACCGCGACACCGGGCGGGTCGGCAGCGCGAAGCGGCCCCGCCGGTGGTCGGCCCTGCTCGGCGTCCGCGCGACCGGCGACGCCCCCGACCGGGTACGCCTCACCCTCCCCGACGGCACCGGCTACGCCCACCCCGACGACGGCCTGGACACCGCGCTGTCCCGGCTGCTCGGCCGGCCGGTCACGCTGACCGGCACGGTGCCCGCCGACGCCCTGCTGGACCGGGCCGACCCGGACGCGGTGCTGGCCGAGGGAGCCGACGCCGACGTGCCGGTCACCGGGAACCCGTTGGGTGGCGTCGCCCCGGCCGGCAGCCTGGTCGACTTCGCACCGCTGCACCTGCTCACCACGGCCAGCCTGGACGCACTCGACCTGCCCTGGGCGGCGGCCCCGCGCTACCGGCCCAACCTGGTCGTCGGCACCGACGCGACGGGTTTCGTGGAGAACTCCTGGGTGGGTCGGGAGCTGCGCGTCGGTGCGGAGGTGGTGCTGCGGGTGGTCGCGCCGACCCCCCGGTGCGCGGTGCCCACCCTGGCACACGGCGAACTACCCGGGGATCCGGAGGCGCTGCGGCGGCCGGCCCGACGCAACCGGGTGGTCCCCGTGCCCGACCTGGGGGCGCAGCCCTGCGTCGGGGCGTACGCGGTGGTGGTGCGGGGCGGTCGGATCACCGCCGGGGACCGGGTCGAGCCGGCCTGACCGCAGGCAGCCCGCCGCGTAGGAGTCCACGCGGGGCGGGCGGAGCGTCGGGTCGCCCGTGCGGGGAGCCCTCCGGCGCCGCCCGGCCGGTCGACGGGACGGGTCAGGGCTTGCGGCCGAGTGCGCAGTACATGCTCACCTCGTCCACCGTGGGGCGGGGCTGTGGTTCGGCCTCGGCCCGCCAGCGGGCGACCGAGACGAAGCCGGGCTCGACCACCTCCAGGCCGTCGAAGAACCTGGCGAAGTCGTCCCGGCTGCGCAGGTTGATCCCGCCCGGCGGGTTGCCCGCCCGGGTCGTCTCCCGGGCGGCCTCGGCGACGTCCGGAGGAAGGTGGTCGTAGGTGGCGTGCGAGGCTGCCAGGTAACTGCCCGGCGGCAGTTCCGCGAGCAACCGACGGACCACGGCGTACGGGTCCTCGGCCTCCCCCACGAAGTGCAGGATGGCCACCAGCATCAGGGCGACCGGCTGCCCCAGGTCGAGGGTGCGCCGCAGCTCGGGGTGGTGCAGGATCTTCTCGGGTTCACGCAGGTCGGCGTCGATGTAGGCGGTCGCGCCCTCGGGCGAGCTGGTCAGCAGGGCACGGGCGTGGGCCAGCACGATCGGGTCGTTGTCGACGTAGACCACCCGGGACTGCGGGGCGACGGACTGGGCCACCTCGTGGGTGTTGTTCGCCGTCGGGATGCCGGTGCCGATGTCGAGGAACTGTCGGATGCCCGCCTCACGGGCCAGGTAGGCCACGGCCCGTTGCAGGAAGCGACGGTTCTCCAGGGCGGCGGTGCGGATGGTCGGGAAGGCCGCGGCCATGGCGTCGCCGGAGTCGCGGTCGGCCTGGAAGTTGTCCTTGCCACCGAGCCAGTAGTTGTAGCGGCGGGCCGGATGCGCCACCGAGGTGTCGATCCGGTCGCTGGGATGCTGGGCGGCGCCCGTCGGGGCATCGGTGGTCACCGGGTCCTCCATGACTGCGCGCCACCGGTCGATGGCGTCCGTCCACTGTCTGCGGTCCTGATCATCGTAGAGGCCGCCCCACCGCGGTGACGGGCCGGTGCGGTGGTCACTGCGGGTACAGCTCGTCACGCAGTCGGGCGAGGACCTCCGGTGTGCGCTCCGGCGGGGTGGCCTCGACGCAGAGGCGTTCCATCGCCGCCGCGTAGTAGTCCAGGTCTTCCCGCTTGTCGAGGTAGAGCGCACTGGTCAGCTGCTCGATGTAGACGATGTCGGGCAGGTCGTCGTCACCGAACCGCAGGATCGTGAACGCCCCGCCGGCCGCCGCGTGGCCACCGGCGTCGAACGGGATGACCTGCAACCGGATGTGCGGCGACCGGGTCGCCTCGATCAACGCGGTCAGCTGCCCCCGCATCACCTGCGGGCCGCCGATCGGCCGGCGCAGGGCGGCCTCGTCGATCACCGCCCAGAGCTGCGGTGGGTCGGGGCGGTGCAGCACCTGCTGCCGCTGGACACGCAGCTCCACCCGGCGGTCGACCTCCTCGACCGCCGCGCCCCGGTGGCCGAGCAGGACCACCGCGCGGGCGTACTCCGGGGTCTGGAGCAGGCCGGGGACGAACTGCACCTCGTAGCTGCGGATCAACGCGGCGGCGGCCTCCAGGCCCAGGTAGGACTGGAACCAGGTGGGCAGCACGTCGCCGTAGCGGTGCCACCAGCCGGGGCTGTTGGCGTCGCGGGCCAGCTTGAGCAGCGCGTCGCGGTCGGCGGCGGCGGTGACCCCGTAGAGGGTGAGCAGGTCGGCGACGTCCCGCTCCTTGAAGCCGACCCGGCCCAGCTCCATCCGGCTGATCTTCGACTCCGAGGAGCGGATCTCCCAACCGGCACCCTCCCGCGTGACACCGCTGGCCTCCCGCAGCCGGCGCAGCTGCGCGCCGAGCAGCATCCGCAACACCGTGGGGCCGGTGGCCGGTCCCCCCTCGGCGGCAACCATCGTCACGTGCCCGCCCCTCCGCGCATGCCCATCCGTTCACGGTCCCCGGGCCCCCGCCCGACCGACGAGTAAGCATGCCATGGACCGTCGGTGAGATGAACATCCTCCGGACGGACACGGTCCCGTGAGCGGGACCACCAGGTGTCAGTCGATCAGATGGTCGAAGTCGCCGTCGCGCGCGCCGAGGACGAATGCCGCTATCTCGTCCACCGTGTAGATCAGGGCCGGCCCCTCGGGGTGGCGCGAGTTGCGCATGGCGATGCCCGCCCCGCCGGGGAGTTCGGCCAACTCGACACAGTTGCCGCTGGGGTTGCTCCGCCGACTCTTCTCCCACCTCAGAGGGGGCAACTCGGTGGTGGGGACGCCGTTTTGAGGCTGCTGCATGGGTGTCTTTCTGTCGGGGTTCGGACCCACTGTCGCAAGGGGATGGTGCGGGGTTCGAGGGTGGTGCGACATCAGATCCGGCCGTGCTGCACGTGCATCTGCTATTGCATCTGCACCAGACAGCGAGCATGATAACGCACGTGCGCGGTACTTATCCGTTCACTTTGAGTGACCAGTCCCAGGGCGTTCACCTGGGAAAACGGCGATCCTGCGCGGCACGACGGCCGCCGCCCGGGTCGTACGCCGACACTGCGAGGGAGGACCCGTGCCGGATCCGTTGACCGTCGCGTCCGGCGTCTCCGCAGCCGGGGCCCTGGTCTCGGTGTGGCAGCTACGCCGCCGGGCGCTTGCGGCCGAGGCGGAACTGGAGCACCTCCAGGCCGAACTGGCCGCCGAACGGCACGCCGCCAGTCACGACCCGCTCACCGGGCTACCCAACCGGCGGGCCTTCTACCGGCTGGCCGCCGCGCTGCTCACCGATGCCGGCGGGCAGCCCCTCATCGCGGTCGTCCTCGACCTCAACGACTTCAAGCAGGTCAACGACCGCTACGGGCACGCCGCCGGCGACCAGGTGCTGATCAGCGTCGCCCAACGGCTGGCCGCCTTCGCCGGCGACAACCTGGTCGCGCGGCTCGGCGGCGACGAGTTCGCCGGCCTGCTGGCCAGCCCGTCGGTCGACCGGCGCTGGATCGACCACGCCACCCGTCGGCTCTGCGAGGCGCTGGCCGCCCCCATCCCGCTGGGCCCGTGCAGCGTCCGGGTCACCGCCTCGGTCGGGCTCGCCCCGGTCACCGGCCCCACCCAACTCGCCGACGCGCTGTGCCGGGCCGACGCCGCCATGTACCGGGCGAAGGGTGTCACCAGCCGTCAGTCACCCCGGCAACTGCTCGACGTGGCCCGCCTCGCCGAGTGTTGAAACCCACCGCCGGGCGGCGCCACCACCGGCCGGGACGGCCCGGCCGCAGCCACACCGGCAGGGCTCAACGCCAGCCGTAGCCGGCCCGCAACGCCTGTCCGACCCGGTCGAAACGGCCCCGGTCCAGCACCGCGCCCTCCCGGCGGATGCCGTCCTCCCGCATGGTGAGCACCCGGTCCAGGCGGACCCAGCTGGGCCGGGCGTCGCGGTCCCACTCCCCCGGGCCCAACGCCAGCCAGTGCCGCTGACCGTCGCGCTCACTCTGGCTGGAGAGCATCAACCCGAACAGGGTGCGGCTGGACCGGCCGACCACCAGCACCGGACGGTCCTTGCCCTGCTTCGGGTCGTCCTCGTAGGGGACCCAGGTCCAGACGATCTCCCCCGGGTCGGCCTGCCCGTCCGGCTCGGGGGCGTACGACAGCTCCCGCCGTTGCAGGGCGCTGACCTGCCGCCGCCGCGCCACCTGCGCCGGGATCGCAGCCGGGGTGCCCCGCCGCGCGCCGACCACGCCGGTCACCCGGCCGAGCCGGGTCGCCACGTTCCTCAACAGACCTGCCACGGCGGGCAGCCTACCGCCGTCGCGCCCGGGTCACCCGCCGAGGGCGTCGACCTTGCGTAGCAGCACCGCCCGCTCCCGGACGTTGCGGCACAACCGGGCCGCGAACTCCAGCTCCGCCCGGGCCTCGGCGCTGCGGCCGAGCCGGGCGAGCAGCTCGCCCCGCACGCTGGGCAACAGGTGGGACCCGGCCAGTCGCCCCCCGGCGGCCACCTCGTCCACCAGGGACAACGCCTGCTGCGGGCCGTCGGCCATCGCCACGGCCACGGCCCGGTTCAGCTCGACGACCGGCGACGGCGCCACCCGGCCGAGCGCCTCGTAGAGCAGCACCACCCGGGCCCAGTCGGTGCGCTCCACCGAGGGGGCACCGGCGTGGCAGGCGGCGATCGACGCCTGCAGGCCGTACGGGCCGAGGCCTCGCCCCAGCGCCACCACCCGGCCGAGCGCCGCCGTCCCCCGTCGGATCGCCGACCGGTCCCACCGCCGCCGGTCCTGGTCCGCCAGCAGCACCGCCGCACCGTCGGCGTCGACCCGGGCCGGGAACCGGGCGGCGGTCAGCTCGCACAGGGCGAGCAGTCCGTGCACCTCCGGCTCGGCGGGCAGCAACGCGGCGAGCGTCCGGGCCAACCGGATCGCCTCGTACGCCAGGTCGGGGCGGAGCAGCTCGTCGCCGGCCGTCGCCGTCGACCCCTCGGTGAAGATCACATAGAGCACGCCCAGGACCCCGCCGAGGCGTTCCCGCCGCTGCGGCGGCTCGGGCAGGGCGAACGGCACCCGCGCGGCGGCGATCGTCTTCTTCGCCCTGGTGATCCGCGCCTGCACGGTGGGCACCGGCACCAGCAGCGCCCGGGCGATCTCCTCGCTGGACAGGCCACCGACCACCCGTAGGGTCAGCGCCAGCCGGGCCTCGGGGGCCAGCACCGGATGACACGCCACGAACATCAGCGCGAGGACGTCGTCGTCGACCCGGTCCGGGTCCCACGGCAGGTCCCCGTGCCCGGAGGCGGGGTCGGCGAGCTGGCCGGCGAGCACCGCGTACCGGTCGTCCAGCGCCGCCCGGCGGCGGAACGCGTCGACCGCCCGCCGCCGGGCGGCGGTGAGCAGCCAGCCCACCGGGTTCGCCGGCACCCCGTCGCGCGCCCAACCGACCAGCGCCTGCGCCACCGCCTCCTGGGCGACGTCCTCGGCGAGCGCGAAGTCGCCGGTGTAGCGGGCCAGCGCGCCGACGATCCGGGCCGACTCGATGCGCCAGAGCGTCTCGACGGCCCGCCGGGCGGCCTCAGCGCCCGGCGGGTCGCCGGTGGGCACGGTGCTCAGAGCTGGCCGGTCCGCTCGCGCCACGCCCGCTCCCTGACGACGAACTCGTTGTCCTGCGGGAACTCGTCGATGCCCGGCACCCGCCGGACCTCGCACCTGCTGCCGCTGACCGCCGGCATCCGCCGGGCCCACTCGACGGCCTCCTCCTTCGACGCCACGTCGAGCAGGTAGAAGCCGCCGAACAGCTCCTTCGTCTCGCCGTACGGGCCGTCGGTGACGACCGGGGTCTCCCCGCTGTAGTCGACCACCACGCCCTGCGCCGGGTCCTCCAGGCCCTCGGCGGCCACCAGCACGCCCGCGCGGATCAACTCGTCGTTGAACCGCCCCATCGTCTCCAGCATCTCCTCGAAGGGGATCTTCATCATCGTCGCCAGGGACTCGTCGGTGTTCCGCATGATCAGCATGTACTTGGCCATCGTCGTCGCTCCTCGTCGTCGGGTCGCCGTTCGACCCGCTCACCCTCAGGTCGAACGGGGACCGGGCCGGATCGACACGACCGTCCGGTTAATTTTCGTCAGGCCGGCCGCCGGGCCAGCACCAGGGTGGTCCGCAGGTCGAGGGTGACGGTGCCGCCGAAGCCGTCGACGGCGGCACCGATCGCCGTGAGGACCCGCTCCCGCTGCCGCGGTGGGCGGCGCAGCTGCGGCGAGAAGGTGCCGACGAGACGCTGGTACTGCGCCGTGGTCAGCGGCACCGCCCGGCGGAACGCGGTCGACCGGACGTCGGTGAACAGTCCACTGCCGGTGATGTCGGCGTGGAACCAGTCCTCCGGCTGGTCGTGGTGCGGCACCGGGTCGACCGACTCGAACGCCGCCCGGATCGCCGCCGACTGGGCCGGGTCGACGTAGTCGTAGCGGTGGGCGAAGACGGCCAGGGTGCCGCCGGGGGTCAGCGCGTCGTGGGCCCGCCGGTTGCGGGTGGCCGGGTCGAGCCAGTGCCAGGCCAACGCGCAGGACAACAGGGGCACGCCGGCCGGCGGCGGCGACCACTGCTCGAACCGGGCCACCACCACCTCGACGTCGGGGAACCGGGCGGCCAGCACCGCCGCCATCCGCGCGTCCGGCTCGACACAGGTCACCCGGGTCGGCCCCGGCGCGGCCCGGTCCACGTCGGTCCGGCCGGCGCCGACCGGGCCGGGGCGCGACGGTCCGGTCGATCCCGGCCCCACGACGCCCGGCCCCACGACGCCCGGCCCCACGACGCCCGGCCCCACGACGCCCGGCCCCACGACGCCCGGCCCCACGACGCCCGGCCCCACGACGCCCGGCG